>NZ_CAXIAM010000035.1:0-35828 GCF_964021865.1 uncultured Sphingomonas sp. | reverse complement strand
AGGAAATCGCCGGGATGCAGCTCGAGCTGTACGTCCTGCGGTTCGAAAAGGAGCGGATGACGCTCCGTGTCCCCACCAACAAGGCCGAATCGGTCGGCATGCGCAAGCTGTCGTCGGACAAGACGATGCGCGAGGCGATGGAGACGCTCAAGGGCAAGCCCAAGGTGAAGCGCACGATGTGGTCGCGCCGCGCGCAGGAATATGAGGCGAAGATCAATTCGGGCGACCTCGCGTCGATCGCCGAAGTGGTCCGCGACCTGTTCCGCGCCGACGACCAGCCCGAGCAGAGCTATTCCGAACGGCAGATCTTCGAGGGCGCGTGCAGCCGCCTCGCGCGCGAACTCGCCGCGATGGAGCAGATCGACGAGCCGGCCGCGCAGGAGAAGATCCTCGACATCCTCCGCAAGGCCGCGGCAATCTACAACAAGGACAAGGTGCCCGCCTGAGGCGGCACCACCCTGTTGCGTGCGGAAGGGGCGGCCGGCGACGGTCGCCTCTTTTCGTTTGTGCGCCCCTCCAACGTGTATTACCATTGCAATACACGGATGGGAGATGGACGATGCGATCGATGGTTCTCGCGACACTGCTTCCGCTGGTCGCATGCGGCAACAATGCCAACATCGAAGGGGCCGAGGTGCCCGCGCGCGGCTCGGGCATGAGCCGCAGCTATGATGTCCGCGACTTCACCGCCGTCAAGCTCGCGGGCAGCGACGATGTCGACGTGCGCGTCGGCGGTGGCTTCTCGGTCCGCGCCGAGGGCGACCCGCAAATCCTCGACAAGATCACGGTGACCCGCGACGGTGACCGCCTGACGATCTCGCGCCGACGCTCATGGACATGGCAGCGCGGCAATGCCCGCGTCTACGTCACCATGCCACGGCTGACCGCTGCCTCGCTCGACGGCTCGGGCAATCTCACCATCGACCAGGTGCGCGGCGGCAGTTTCGACGCCCGACTCGCCGGATCGGGCAACTTGCGGATCGGGCAGGTCGCTACCGACTCGCTGGGGCTGTCGCTGGCTGGATCGGGCAACATCGCCACCGCGGGTCAGACCGGGCAATTCGCGCTCAACCTCGCCGGGTCCGGCAACGTCGATGCGGCGAGGCTGGTCGCACGCCAGGCGGCGATCAAGTCCGCCGGCTCCGGCGACATCCGCGCCACCGTCCGCGGCCCGGCCACGGTTTCGCTGGCTGGCTCGGGCGATGTCGATCTCGGCGGCGGCGCGCGCTGCACCGTCCGCAAGGCCGGGTCCGGCACGGTGCGGTGCGGAGCCTGATCGCGCTCGCCGCGCTGCTCGCCACCCCGGCCGAGGCCGCCGAGCGGCGCTGGCCGGTCGGCAGCATCGAACGCCTGCGGATCGAGGCGCCGGTGACGGTGCGCGTCGTGACCGGGGGCGGCAACGGTGTGCGCGGCACCGCAGCCGATCGCGCGACGCTCGACGCACTCGACCTGCGCGCCGACGGCACCACGCTGACGATCCGCGCCCCTCGCGGCAGCACCGCGCCCGCCGAGATCGTCGTCGCCACCCCGCGGCTCGACACCATCGCGCTGTTCGCGCCTGCGACGGTGCACATCGATACGCTGCGCGGCGCGCGCGCAACGGTGTCGATTGCGGGTGCCGGCAGCGTTGCCGTGGCGCGCGTCGATGCCGAGCGGTTCGACGCAACGCTGGTCGGCGAGGGAGCGATCACCGCCGCCGGACGCGCGACCGAGGCGCGGCTCGCCGGCAACGGACCCGGCACGATCGACACCGCCGCGCTGTCCGCCGAGCGCACCGTCGTTCAGGCAGCCGGCGACCTGATCGTCCGCGCCGCCGCACGCAGCACCGCCACGATCATCGCCGGCCCCGACGCGCAGGTGACGATCGCAGGTCACCCAAACTGCACGATCCGCGCAGCGACACCCGCTAACGTTCGCTGCTAGGATAAGACGATCGTCAGTCTCCGTCCGGTCCCAAGGATGGATCGACGTCGCGCGGCCGGATGAAGCGGGTCAGTCGCCCGCTCCCCGCCGTCACGGCGGCCCAATCATCGGTATCGAACGTCATTTCGGCCAGCGTGGCGGTCGGATATTTTTCCTCCGCCGCCGCGCGCAGCACGCCGTCCCCCCCGGGCACCAGAAGCAACGTCAGCTCCTCCAGCCCCGGATTGTGCCCGATCAGCAGCAGCGCATCCGACGCAGCATCGCACTCATGCACCACGTCGAGCAACGTCGTCGGCGCGGCGAGGTACAGCCGCCGGTCCCATACCGGCGTCAATGCTCGCCCCAGCCCGCGCTCGAACTCGACGACGGTTTCATCGACACGGATCGCCGGCGAGGCGACGACCGCGTCGAACGCCAGCCCCAACTCACGGACATGCCGCCCCATCGTCGCCGCCGCGCGCCGCCCGCGCGTGTTGAGCGGGCGGTCGAAATCGCGCGCCACCGGATCGTCCCAGCCCGATTTGGCATGGCGCAACAGCGTCAGCGTCTTCACGGGCGTCGGTCTCCGTCAGGCGTCGAGGGGCGCGTCATGCCCCATGTTAACCCCGCTGGAAAGCCGCCGCCGCACTCTTTCGACCGCTTCGTCGAGCGGCACGCGCGTCACCGTCACGCCCGGCGGAAACGCGTCGAGCAATCGCGACGGCATCGCGGCGGACAGCAGCACGAACAGTCCAGCGTCGCTGCCACGCCGGATCAATCGCCCGAACGCCTGCGCCAGGCGCGCGCGCACGATCCGGTCGTCATAGGCGCTGCCCCCGCCGACCAGCCGCCGCGCGGCGTGGAGCACGGTCGGTTTGGGCCACGGCACACCCTCCATCACGACCAGCCGCAGCGAATGACCGGGCACGTCGACGCCATCGCGCAGCGCATCGGTGCCGAACAGACTGGCGTGCGGATCGTCGCGGAAAATGTCGACCAAGGTGCCGGTATCGACCGGATCGACATGCTGCGCATGGAGCGGCAGCCCGGCGCGCGCCAGCCGGTCGGCGACCCGCGCATGGACCGCGCGCAGCCGCCGGATCGCGGTGAACAGCCCGAGCGCGCCGCCTTCGCTCGCCTCGACCAGCCGCGCATACGCATTGGCGAGCGCGGGAATGTCGCCGCGCTTCACGTCGGTGACGATCACCACCTCGGCGCGCGCCGCATAATCGAACGGCGAGTCCACCTGGAAGCGTCCCGCCGCGCGCGGCAGGTGCGGTGCGCCGATCCGCGCCTCGGCGGTGTCCCAGTCGCCGCCCGCGGTCAGCGTCGCCGAGGTGACCAACGCGCCGTGCGCGCTCTTCAGCACCGTCTCCGCGAACGGCAGCGTCGGGTCGAGCCAGCGGCGATGCAGCCCGATGTCATATTCGCGCCCCTCGACACGGTCGACCGCCAGCCAGTCGACGAAGCGCGGGTCCGCCGGCCCCCCGACGCGCGCGAGCAGCGCCAGCCACGATGCGACCGTCTCCGCGCGCCAGCCGAGCGAGGCGATCGCCCCCTCCACCCGCGCACGCGCTTGCCCATCGAGCCAGTCCGGCCCCTCCGCGAGCACCGCCTCCAGCCTTTTGCCCAGCGCCACCATCGGGCGCACCAGCGCATCGAGCGCCTGCGCGGCGGGCGCGGCGGCCTCGATCAACTCGGGCGAGGGCTCGGCGAGTTCGGTCTCCAGCCCATAGCCGGCATCTGCGCCGCGCTCCTCGGCGCGCGCATAGGCGAGGCCGCGCACCGCGCCCAGCAACGCCTCGATCGCGCCGAACGGCTGCCCCTCGGCCACCCGCGACAGCCAGCCGTCGGACGCCAGCGCCTGCGCCGCGCCGACGATATCGGTCACCGCGCGCCCGCCCTGCTCGTCATAGCTCGCGACGTCCGACAACCGCGCCTGCAACCCGCGCCGCCGCCCGCGCGACGTCCCCTCCGGGCCGACGATCCAGCGCCGCAGCTCGATCGTCTCCGCGCCGGTCAGCGCAGTGCCGAACATCGCATCGGCGGCGTCGAACAGATGATGCCCTTCGTCGAAGACATAGCGTGTCGGCCGCGTCGCCAGCTCGCGCCCGCGCGCGGCATTGACCATCACTAGCGCATGGTTGGCGATCACCAGATCCGCTTCCGCCGAGGCGCGGGCCGCGCGCTCGATGAAACACTTCCGGTAATGCGGGCAGCCGGCGTAGACGCATTCGCCACGCCGGTCGGTCAACGCCGCCGTACCGTTGCGGCGGAACAGCGCCACTAGCCAGCCGGGCAGATCGCCACCGATCATGTCGCCGTCGTCGGTATAGGCTGCCCAGCGGGCGACCAGATGCGCGAGGATCGCCGCACGCCCCGCGAACCCGCCCTGCAAGGCATCCTCCAGGTTGAGCAGGCACAGGTAATTCTCGCGCCCCTTGCGCGTCACCACCTTCGCCTTGCGCAGCGCACGGTCGGGATACAGCCGCCGCGTTTCATGCCCCAGCTGGCGTTGCAACGCCTTGGTATAGGTCGACACCCACACCGCGCCGCCAGCCTGTTCGGCCCACAGGCTGGCGGGGGCGAGATAGCCGAGCGTCTTGCCGATCCCCGTCCCCGCCTCCGCGAGCATCAAATTCGGTGCCTCACGCGTGACGCGCGGCGCGAAGGCGGCGCTGGCGGCGGCGGCATAGGCGCGCTGCCCGGCGCGCGGTTCTGCCCCCGCCCCGGTCAGCCGGTCGAGCCGGTCGAGCACCCCGAGCTCCTCCAGCGTCACGCTGCGCGGAGCCGGGCGTGGCGCGACCTCCTCCCATTCGGGCAATCGCGCGAACAGCCAGCGTTCGTTCTGCTGCGGCTTGGCAATTTGCGGCGCGACGACCGGCGCCCACGCCCAGCGCGCGCGCGTCAGCGACTGTGCCGCGGTCCACGCGCCTTCACGCTCGGGCCAGTCGCCCGCGGTCACCGCCAGCATCCGCGTCGCCGCCTCGCGCAGGAACACCGCGATCTCATCATCGCGCGTCGGGGCGGTCATGCCGCACGCGTCCGCGACGCCCTTGGGGGTCGGTACCATGAAGCGTGCCGGATAGAGGAAGGCGAATAACTCGAGCAGATCGAGCCCCGACAGCTCGGCATAGCCGAGCCGCTGTCCGATCAGCGGCGCGTTGAGCAGGATCACCGGCGTATCCGCCGCCAGCCGGATCGCCTCGCCGCGCGACAGCGCCCGCGTCTCCTCGCCATCCGCCATCCAGATACCGGAATGGCTCGCATGGAGCGCGGGATGCGGGAGCCGGATCACGGGTTATCACATGGCGCTGCCGGAACGAAAGAGCAACCGCCCGTACCGACCAACCCTGCATCCGTTCGCACTGAGTTTGTCGAAGTGCGTGCCCCGCCGCGTTCCGGTTTGGTCACGTGCTTCGACAAGCTCGCAAGAACGGTGCAAGGGTACCTAGCCCAAAAAACCGCTTATTGCACTTGCTTCGCAACTGCGAGGCGATAAAGGGTGGATTTGCGCGCGCCCCTGTGCTTTAGGCTGACGCGATTTTTATCGCTGCACCTGGGAGAGCCCCGTGAACATCCACGAATATCAGGCCAAGGAACTGCTCGCGAAATTTGGCGTCCCCGTGCCCGCGGGCTTCGCCGCGATGAGCGTGGATGAGGCGGTCGAAGTCTCGAAGAAGCTTCCCGGGCCGCTCTACGTCGTAAAGGCGCAGATCCACGCCGGCGGCCGCGGCAAGGGCAAGTTCAAGGAGCTTGCCCAAGGCAGCAAGGGCGGCGTTCGCCTCGCCAAGACCGAGGACGAGGTCCGCCACGCCGCGACTGAGATGCTCGGCAACACGCTGGTGACGATCCAGACCGGCGAGGCTGGCAAGCAGGTCAATCGCCTGTACGTGACCGACGGCGTCGACATTGCGAAGGAATTCTACCTCGCCTTGCTCGTCAACCGTGCCACCGGCCGCATCTCGTTCGTCGCCTCGACCGAGGGCGGGATGGACATCGAAACCGTCGCGCATGACACGCCCGAGAAGATCCACTCGATTGACGTCGATCCGGCGACCGGCTTCCAGCCGCACCACGGCCGCGCTGTCGCGGGCGCGCTCGAACTGACTGGCGATCTCGCCAAGCAGGCGGCGAACGTCGCGGCCAAGCTGTACGACGCGTTCCTCGGCACCGACGCCGAGCAGATCGAGATCAACCCGCTCGCGGTCACCGAGGACGGCAAACTGATGGTGCTCGACGCCAAGGTCGGCTTCGACGGCAACGCGATGTTCCGCCACAAGGATCTCGCCGAGCTGCGCGACGAAACCGAGGAAGACGCCGCCGAGCTGGAAGCGTCGAAGTACGACCTGGCCTACATCAAGCTGGACGGCGACATCGGCTGCATGGTCAACGGCGCCGGGCTCGCGATGGCGACGATGGACATCATCAAGCTGAACGGCATGTTCCCGGCCAACTTCCTCGACGTCGGCGGCGGCGCGAGCAAGGAGAAGGTCACCGCGGCGTTCAAGATCATTCTTGCCGATCCGGCGGTAAAGGGGATCCTCGTCAACATTTTCGGCGGGATCATGAAGTGCGACATCATCGCCGAGGGCATCGTCGCCGCGGCGAAGGAAGTGAACCTTTCGGTGCCGCTGGTCGTGCGGCTCGAGGGCACGAACGTCGACAAGGGCAAGGAAATCCTGTCGAATTCGGGTCTTGCGATCGTCCCCGCCAACGATCTGGGCGACGCCGCGCAGAAGATCGTCGCCGAGGTGAAGAAGGTCGCCTGACGCGCGCCGCGGTCACCGCGGATCGTTGCTGAGACTCGCGGGGGCGAGGCCGGGATGCCGGCCTCGCCCTTCGCACATCCGGCGCAGCGCCGCGGTCCGCATATCGCCATGGACATCTACGCGGCCTGACGCTTTATCGCCTTATGACATTGGATGCCGGCCGTCCGCGACCCGGCCGCATCCGGCCGCTCACTTGATGTTTACGTAAACGTCAGGTAGCAGCCCGGACAGATTGAGGAGGGTTAGCGCAATGAAGGTGTTGGTGCCGGTCAAGCGCGTGCTTGACTATAATGTGAAGCCCCGCGTGAAGGCGGACGGCTCGGGCGTCGATCTCGCGAACGTCAAGATGAGCATGAATCCCTTCGACGAGATCGCGGTCGAGGAAGCGATCCGCCTGAAGGAAAAGGGCGCGGTCACCGAGATCGTCGTCGTCTCGATCGGCGAGCCCAAGGCGCAGGACACGCTGCGCACCGCACTGGCGATGGGCGCCGACCGGGCGATCCTCGTCACCTCGGAGACGAAGGTCGAGCCGCTGGGCGTCGCCAAGCTGCTCGCGAAGATCGTCGCGGAGGAACAGCCAAGCCTCGTGATCCTCGGCAAGCAGGCGATCGACGACGACAACAACCAGACCGGCCAGATGCTCGCCGGACTGCTCGGCTGGGGCCAGGGCACGTTCGCGTCGAAGGTCGAGCTGGCCGCCGACAGCGTCACCGTCACCCGCGAGGTCGATGGTGGGCTGGAGACGGACACGTTCAAACTGCCCGCGATCGTCACCACCGACCTGCGCCTCAACGAGCCGCGCTACGCCTCGCTGCCCAACATCATGAAGGCCAAGTCGAAGCCGCTCGCGACGAAGACCGCCGCCGATCTCGGCGTCGACGTGACGCCGCGGCTGACCGTCGTCAACGTCGCCGAGCCCGCCAAGCGCATGGCAGGCGTCAAGGTCGCCGATGTCGACGAGCTGGTGAACCGGCTCAAGTCGATGGGCATCGCGAAGTAATTCAGGGGTGGGAGGCATGGCGCACCATCCCTCCCGCCGTTCGTGCTGAGCCTGTCGAAGCACGGGTTCCGGGACACGCCCTTCGACAGGCTCAGGGCGAACGGATCAAGCGGGGCACGGCCCCGGAGAGGTAGATCATGAAGACTCTGGTTTGGGTCGAACACGATGGATCGACCGTCAAGGACGCCACGCTCTCCGCGGTCACCGCCGCGGCGAAGCTGGGTGAAGTGCATCTGCTGGTCGCCGGCCAAGGCGTCGCCGCGGTCGCCGAGGCGGCGGCGAAGATCGCAGGCGTCGGCAAGGTGCATGTCGCCGACGACGCAGCCTATGCGCACGCGCTCGCCGAGAATGTCGCGCCGATGGTCGTCGAGCTGATGGGGCATCACGACGCGTTCGTCGCGCCGGCCACCACCACCGGCAAGGCGGTCGCCCCGCGCGTCGCCGCGCTGCTCGACGTCATGCAGATCAGCGATATCCTGTCGGTGGAGGGCGAGGACACGTTCACGCGCCCGATCTACGCCGGCAATGCGATCGCCACCGTCAAGACGTCGGACGCCAAGAAGGTCCTCACCGTTCGCGGCACTGCGTTCGAGAAGGCCGCTGCCGAGGGTGGATCGGGCACCATCGAAGCGGTCGCCGCGACCGGCGACACGGGACTGTCGACCTTCGTCAACCAGGAGATCGCGGCCTCGACGCGCCCGGAGCTGACCAGCGCGAAGGTGATCGTTTCGGGCGGCCGCGCGCTCGGTTCGGGCGAGAAGTTCCACGAGTTGATCGAGCCGCTCGCCGACAAGCTCGGCGCGGGCGTCGGCGCCAGCCGCGCTGCGGTCGACGCGGGCTATGTGCCGAACGACTATCAGGTCGGGCAGACCGGCAAGATCGTCGCGCCGGAAGTCTATGTCGCGGTCGGCATTTCGGGCGCGATCCAGCACCTTGCCGGCATGAAGGACTCCAAGACGATCATCGCGATCAACAAGGACGAGGACGCGCCGATCTTCCAGGTCGCCGATCTTGGGCTGGTGGGCGATCTGTTCAAGATCGTGCCGGAGCTGACGGAGAAGCTCTGACGGCGGAAGGCGGGCAAGCTGCCCGCTGGTGCAGCAAGCGAAGCAGCGCTGCATCCGCCGACACGGCCGGCGGCGCCAAAGCGCCGTTCGACGACGCGGGATTCACTCCCGCGTCGTGGCCCCACCCGGTGCCGTCATTGCGAGCGCAGCGAAGCAATCCAGTGCCGGACCCGAACGCCCCGGATTGCTTCGATACACTCGCAACGACGGTGAGGTCGCAACCCCGACACAACGATTGCCGCGATCGTCGCGCACTGCGGCACCCATGCCTGCGTGGCCAGCGCCGGCGATGTCTGGTGCTATGCCGCCCCGATCCTCCACGCCTCCGCCGCCACACAGGGAAACCGCTGCCGCCGCGTGTTGCAGGTCGACTGTGCCGCAACCGCGCTCCCCGAACCGCTCGCATGGCTCGGCATCTGACGGCGTTGCGATCGCGCGCGCGCATCCGTACATCCGCGCGATGCGTCGCCTTCTCCCGCTACTCGCCTTTCTCACCGTCGCCGTTCCGGCTGCGGCACAGCGCGCCGACCGCGCCACGCCGGGCTGGGTTCGGGTCCGGCTGGAGACCGCCGACGGCCCGATCGTCCTCGCGCTCGATCAGCGTCACGCGCCGCTCACCACCGCCAATTTCCTGCGTTATGTCGACGACGGCCGATTCGACGGCGTCAGCTTCTACCGCACGGCGCGCAGCAGGAAGCTGCCCGGCACCGGCTTCATCCAGTCGGGCATCCGCACCGACGCGCGCCGCTTCCTCGACATGATCCCGCACGAATCGACGAAGAAGACCGGCATCCGCCATCTCGACATGACGATCTCGATGGCGCGCAAGGGACCGCCCGGCTCGGCGAACGGCAATTTCTTCATCACGGTCGGTCCCGCCGCCTACATGGACTGGAGCCCGCGCGATCCCGGCTATGCCGCGTTCGGGCGCGTGGTGGCGGGGCAGAAGACGGTCAGGCGTATCCTGGCCGAGCCGACCGGTCAGCAGATGAACGGCACGCTGATGCTGCGCCCGGTCGAGGTGGTGCGCGCGGTGCGGCTCGACGGCACGCCGAAGCCGACCGGTCGCCCGCGCCCGTGGCTACTCGAACACCGCCGCGACGGCTGACGCGCGTGGACGCCCCGACGCTCGACCCGAGCTGGCGCGATGCGCTCGCCACGCCGCTCGCCAGCGAGACGATGGCTGCGCTCACCCGCTTCCTCGCCGCCGAGGAACAGGCCGGCACGACGATCTTCCCGCCCGCCGCCGACCGCTTGCGCGCGCTCGAACTCACCGCGCTGCCTGACGTGCGTGTGGTGATCCTCGGGCAGGACCCGTATCACGGCGCTGGGCAGGCGCATGGCCTGTGCTTCTCGGTCCGCCCCGGCGTGAAGCCGCCGCCCAGCCTCGCCAACATCTATCGCGAGCTGGCCACCGACTGCGGTATCACGCCGCCGACCCACGGCTTCCTCGAACATTGGGCGCGGCAAGGCGTGCTGCTGCTCAACACCGTGCTGACGGTCGCAGAGGGTCGCGCCGCCGCGCATCGCGGGCGCGGTTGGGAGCAACTGACCGACGCGATCATCCGCACCGTCGCCGAACAAGCCGCGCCGACCGTGTTCATGCTATGGGGCAGCCACGCCCAGGCCAAGGCCCCGCTCGTCGCGGCCAGCGGTGGCGACCGCCACCTGATCCTCACCGCCCCGCACCCCTCGCCGCTGTCGGCGTACAAGGGCTGGTTCGGCTCGGGCCATTTCAGCAAGGCCAACGCCTTTCTGGACGCGCACGGCCGCGGCACGATCGACTGGAGCGTCCCGCCGCTGGCATTATCGTGAACCCTGCGCGATCCGCGCGGTGCCGAGTACGAAGACCATGAACACGATCTGCGCGATCACGCCCGGTGCCGCCAGCAAGGCGCGCGACAGCGGCGGATCGTAGCGGGCGAGGATCCACAGGTTGTGGATGACGTCGACCACGATGATCGCCATCGTCGCCGGCACGCCGGCGCGCGGGCGGCGCCACAGCAGCAGCACCGCCGCCGGATCGACAAACGCCAGCGACGTCCAGAAGATCGCGCTCAGCACCGGCAGGCCGTCATAGTCCCATAGCAGCCCGTGCCGGACGATGATCGCCCAATGGTTGTACGTCGCCCCCAACAGACACAGCGCGTAGATGGCGCGCAGGATCGGTCCCGATCGCCCGCGGCGGCGTGCCTGCTCCGTCACCTCTACCCCCCGCGCGGTTCCTTCGACCGCGTCCCTCTGCCCGCAGTTGCCGTCCGCTGCCAACCCGGTTGCCCCACCCGCGCCGATCCCGTAGCGCGTTCGCCATGAAGCGCCTCGCCATCTATTGCGGCTCCGCCACGCCGTCCGATCCCTTCTACCTCGATCTGGCGCGTGAGGTCGGGCACACGCTTGCCACGCGCGGCATCGGCGTCGTTTATGGCGGCGGGCGGCTCGGGTTGATGGGCGCGATCGCCGACGCGGCGCTGGCGGCGGGTGGCGAGGTGATCGGCGTCATCCCGCAGGCGCTGGTCGATGCCGAGGTCGCGCATCGTGGCCTCACCGAACTCCACGTCGTGACGGGCATGCACCAGCGCAAGCAGATGTTCACTGATCTCGCCGAAGGCTTCGTCACCCTGCCCGGCGGCACCGGCACGATGGACGAATTGTGGGAAGCGCTCAGCTGGGCGCAGCTCGGCTATCACGCCGATCCGGTCGGGCTGCTGAACGCCGGCGGCTATTATGACGCGATCGTCGCCTTCTGGGAGAAGATGGGCGAGGTCGGCTTCCTGCGCGCGCAGCATCGCGAGCTGTTGATCGTCGACGAAACGCTCGGCGGGCTGCTCGACCGGATGGCCGCGCACGTCCCGACGCAGCCGATCGTGCGCATGGCCGCCTCCGACCTGTGAGCGATCCGCGCGCGGCACTGGTCGAAACCGCGCGTGTATCGATCGCGCGCGGGTCGAAGAGCTTCGCCGCCGCCTCGAAACTGTTCGCACCGGTGGTGCGCGAGCGTGCGTGGCTGCTCTACGCCTGGTGCCGCGCCTGCGACGATCTGGTCGACGGGCAGGATCATGGCCATGATCGCACGATCGTCACCGACGCGCGCACGCGGGTCGCGCGGGTGCGAGCGCTCAGCGACGCCGCGCTCGACGGCGCGGCGACCGGCGATCCGGCGTTCGACGCGCTCGGCGTCGTTGCGCGCGAAACGGGGCTGCCGCGCCGCTTCGTCCATGACGTGATCGACGGTTTCCAGCTCGATGCCGAGGACTGGCGCCCGCGCAGCGAGGACGATCTCTATCGCTATTGCTACCATGTCGCCGGCGCGGTCGGGTTGCTGATGGCGGTGGTGATGGGGGTATCGCCCGACGACGACGCGACGCTCGACCGCGCCTGCGACCTGGGGCTTGCGTTCCAGCTGGCGAACATCGCGCGCGATATCGAGGAGGATGCGCGCGTCGACCGCTGCTATCTGCCGGTCGACTGGCTGGTCGAAATGGACATGCCGCCCGGCGAGCATATGAAGCCGCCGTATCGCGAGCGGCTGGCGGTGCTGGCGAAGCGGCTGGCGACGCGGGCGCAGCTTCATGAGGATAGCGCCGCGATCGGCACCAAGGCGCTGTCGTTCCGCTCGGCCTGGGCGGTGCTGGCGGCGGCGGGGATCTACGGCGACATCGCGCGCGAAGTCGCGGCGCGCGGCCCGCGCGCGTGGGACCACCGGGTAACGACCTCGAAGGGCGCGAAGCTGGCGTGGATCGCGCGCGCCGGGCTCAAGGCCGCGCGGCGTCGGTCGCTCCCCGATACGCCGCGCGATCCGCGCCTGTGGACCCGCCCCCGCTAACCGCCCGTCATTCCCGCGCAGGCGGGAACCCAGACGCGCAGGTCCATCGGTAGAGACGCAACGTCAGAGGTTCCGGATTCCCGCCTGCGCGGGAATGACGGAACCGGGTGACGAACTCACACCCGATCCAGATACGCCTGATGCGCCGGTAACCCGCGCACCGCATCGGCGACGTTCGCCGCCATCTGCCCCAGGGTCTGCTGCAACCGCCCCTCGGGCATCATCCGCGCCACGCGATTGTGCGCGCGCGGCGTCAGCTTCTGCCCGAGCATCACCTGCACCCACGACGTAATCGTGAACAGCTCGTCGCTCGCCTGGAACGCCTGCGCGCCCTCGCGGAACAGCGCGATCCGCGTCGCCAGCGAGTCGGGCAGCGGCATATCACGCATCCGCTGCCAGAACGGCTCGTCACGCTGGTTGAGCGTATAGTGCAGGATGATGAAGTCGCGCACGCCCTCGATCTCGCGCCGCGCCATGTCGTTGAACCGCGCTGCCGCCGCTTCGCTGACGCCATCGAACGGGAACAGCTGCAACAGCCGCGTCAGCGCGATCATGATGAGGTGGATGCTGGTCGATTCCAGCGGCTCGACGAACCCGCCCGCCAGGCTCAGCCCGACGCAATTGCGCTCCCATGCCTTCGCCCGCCGCCCGGTGCGGAAGCGGATCACGCGCGGCTCGATCAGCGTTTCGCCGGTCACGCTCCCCAGCAACCGCGCCCGCGCCTCGTCGTCGCTCAGATAGTCGCTGGCATAGACGATCCCGTTCCCCAGCCGGTGCTGGAGCGGGATCCGCCATTGCCACCCCGCGTCATGCGCGATCGCGCGGGTATAGGGCACCGCCGGGCCGGTCGCCGTCGTCTGCACCGCGATCGCGCGGTCGGTCGGCAGCCACTCGGCCCAGTCCTCGTAACCGACGTCCAGCGTCTCGCCGAGCAGCAGCGCGCGAAAGCCCGTGCAATCGAGGAACAGGTCGCCCGCGATCCGCGTGCCGTCCTCCATCACCAGCGCCGCGATGTCGCCGCGTTCGCCGTCGCGCTCGACCCGCGCGATCTTGCCTTCGACGCGGGTCAGCCCGTCCGCCTCGCAGCGCTCGCGCAGATAGCGGGCATAACGCGCGGCATCGAAGTGATAGGCGTAGTTGAGCCCCGCCTCCGCGCCGCCCGCGAACTTCTCGGCGCGCGCCGCTTCGTGCTCAACGCAATAGCGGCCGATCTCCTCGGCGCTGCCTTGCGCGCGCGCCTCCAGCCAGAAATGGTGGAAGTCCGCCATCCACGTCGACTGTCCGATCGACCCGAACGAATGCAGATAGCGCTCGTCGGGGCGCGACCAGCCCTCGAACGAAATCCCCAGCTTGAAGCTGGCGCCGGTCGCGCGGACGAAGTCGCGCTCGTCCACCCCGATCAACTGGTGGAAGGCGCGCACCGTCGGGATCGTCGACTCGCCGACCCCGACCGTCCCGATCTCCTCCGACTCGATCAGCGTCACCGCGACCATCGCGCCGAGCTGCTTGGTCAGCATCGCCGCCGCCAGCCATCCGGCGGTGCCGCCGCCCGCGATCACCACCCGCCGCACGCCCGTCATCGGTTCAGCTTCCTCAACAAATCGCCGCGCAACCGCCGTGCGCGCGCCTCGTCCAGCGGCGCGAGCGCGCCCTGCGCCGGCTCGGGCAGATGCGCCGCCGCGCGCGCTGCATCCTCGAACACGTAATAATCGAACAACGTGCGCCACGCCCGCTTCTCCGCCGCCGGGCGGTCGCGCAGGCTGAGCAGCGCGTGGAGCAGCGTGTTCATCGGCGTGTCCATGAACGCCGCCGCGTCGTTCCACCAATAGTTCACCAGCACGTTGAACGGCGCCAGTGCCTCGACATGATGCCACCACAAGGCCGGATAGACGACCGCATCGCCCGCCTCCAGCTCGGCGACCTGCGCCACCGCGCGCGCGTCGGCAAAGCCGGGGAAGCGGCCGAGATCGGGCGCGCGGAAGTCGACCAGCGACACCACCTGCCCGCCCGGCGTCGGCTCGAGCGGCCCCGGATAGAGGTTCGCGACCTGATCGGGCGGAAACAGCGTGAAGCGCCGCCGTCCGACCGCGCAGACCGCGATGTTGTTCGACATGTCGTAATGCGCCTGCGCGGTCGTGCGCGTGCCGATCCAGATGCTGCGCAGCACGCGCGCGAACCCGGCCCGCTCGAGCGGGTTTTCCGCGACCAGCCCCGGAAAGAACCGCTCCAGATCGGTCGACCCAATGTAGAAGGACGGCGCGCCTTTTTCGTCCAGCGCCCCCAGCATCCGCGCCATATAATCGTCGAGCGCGACACGCTCGGCATCGAAGTCGAGCCGGGTCAGCGTATCGTCGTAGAAATAGCGACCGCCGTGCGCCGCCGCCGCGGTGTACCCGACCCCCGGCTGGCCATTGTAGAAGCCCCGCAGATAGTCGACCGCCGCCGCCGGCCCTTCGCGCCCCGCGGCAACCAGCGGCCAGTCGGCCGCCAGCCCGCGCACCACCACCGGCACACCCGTCGCGACCAGCGCCGCCAGATCGCGCGCCGCGGGATCGTCGGCTGCGATCTCTGGCACGCGCCGCTCGGTGATCGCCGTGGTCACGCCCCCTCCTTGATCGTCTTCAGTTCGACCAGCCGCTCGATATTGCCGAGCGACGCGGCCGCCATCGTCGCCGCCCGCAGCAAGCCGTTGGCGTGCAGCCGCTCCAGCGTCGCCCCCGACAGCGCGGCGAGCGCCGCCTGATCGATCGTCAACACGTCGCTCACCTCATAGCCGCCCGCATCGCCCAGATCGATCCGCAGCGTCACGCCGCGCAGCAACCCCGCCGCCTCCCAATCGGCGTGGATCGCCCGCTCGCTCTGCGCCCCCTCCGCCAGCAGCGTCAGCGCGGCGCGGACATGCTCCAGATACGGCGATCCGCCGCCATGATCGCGGAACAGCGGCAGGCCGTCCGCCACCCCGACGCGCGGATCGTCGCGATCCACCTGCACGACCGGCTCGCCATCGTCACCGCGCGCCAGTGCGAACGGCCCGCGCCGCTGGATCGCCGGGACGAAGCGCGTCGTCCAGCGATCCCCGTCGAGGAACAGATTCTCGCCGCGGTCGAGCCCCAGCAGCACATAGGCACGGATGCCCCCGTCCGCGCCGCGCCGGAAGACGATCGGCAGCTCGCGCTGCGCCTCCTCGAACTCGATCGGCATGACCGGCAGCAGATTGGCGTGGTCGCCGAACGCCGCCCCGGCGCGCACCGCAACGCGCAGCTCGGCGTGGTCGACATTGTCGAGAGTCGTGAAGGTCATGCCGCCCTTGTCCCAAACGCAAAGGGCCACCGCAAGCGATGGCCCTCCACATTCCGCGCCTTCGCGACCGATCAGAACTTGTAGCGCGCACCCAGCAGGAAACGCGGCTTCAATTCCTGCGCGAACACCAGGTTGCGCTCGGTACGGCCATAGGTCTTCACGCTCTCGCTGGTCAGGTTGATCCCTTCCAGCGTGACCGCGATCTGATCGTTGACGTCGTAGCTGATGTTGACGTCCAGCGTGCCGAACGGCGCCACGAATAGCGGGTTGCGATTGCCGCCCTGGTTGGTCGCCGCCAGATACTTGTCGCGCCAGTTGTACGCGATCCGGGCGGAGATGCCGTTCTTCTCGTAGATGCCCGTCGCATTGGCGCTGTTGCCCAGACCGGTGAGCGCGAAGATGTTCACGGTCGGGTCGGCGTAAGGATCGACGTTCACGTCGCCGCTCACCTTCGTGAACGACCCCGCGAACCCGAAGCCGGTGTTGCCGAAGAAGTTGGTCCACGCCAGCTCGAAGCCGTGGATCTTGCCCTCGCGGTTGTTGATCGGCTGCGAGACCGAGAAGTTGAACAGCGGATCGTTGGCATCCGACGAAATGTCCACCTGCGACAGGATCTGGTCGACGAACGTCTGCTGCAACCCGCGACCGGCAACATAATTGGCATTGAACTGCGCGTTCGCCGCGGCCTGATTGCCCCCGTTCTGCACCAGCAGCGCGGTATAGGTGAACAGGTTGACGTCGCTCAGATCGTAGTTGTTGGTTCGCAGGAACGCCGCCGCGGTGCCCGACCGCGAACCCGCCGCGCCGGAGCTGGGATCGCGCAACCCGAACAGGTTCTGGTTGACGATGCCGGTGCCCAGGAAGTTGGCGACGCGCTTGTCGAAGAAGCCGATCGAGACGAAGCTGGACGGCTTGTAATACCATTCCAGCGACACGTCGAAGTTATCCGACAGTAGCGGCAGCAGGTTGGCGTTGCCGGTGCTGCCCGTCGGAATGCCACCCAGCGCGGTCGGACGACCCGGCGCCCCCGCCGAGGCGGTCGCGAACAGATTGCCATAGTCCGGGCGGGCCAGCGTGCGGCTGAACGAGACGCGTGCCTTCACATTGGTGATCGGCTCGATGCTGAAGTCGACCGATGGCAACAGGTTCTCGTAGCTGCCGCGCTGGCGGATCGCGGTGAACACGCCGCTGGCATCGCCGCGGAAGTCGTTGTCGGCGGTCCAGACGATGTTGTTGAACGTCTGCACCGCGTCCGAGACGACGCGGGTCTGCTCGTACCGCGCACCGATCACCAGGTTCGCGGGCCGGTTCGCGACTTCGCCGTTCCAGGTGAACTGGCCGAACACCGACCAGATCTTCTCCTGCACCGTGTCGTCGGCCGGGGCCGACGGTGCCGGCGGCTGGCCGCGCTGCGTGTAATAGGGGCTCAGCACGTTGTAGAGATCGATCGCATTGCCGCGGAACGCGATCAGCGACGAGCCCTCGGACGCCGGGTTGAAATGGTCGAACTTGCAGGTCAGGCAATATTGGCTGACCAGCTCGGGCGCGAGCTGCTGGATGATGCCCGGGTTCTGCAGGCCCCAGTCGCCCAGCGTCTGCTGCGTCTGCGTCTGCGTCGAATGCATCTTCGAGTCGGTGTACGAACCGCCGACGTCGAAGCGGCTGCCGCCGCCCAGATCCCAGCCCAGCCGCGCCTGGATCTGGTCGATCCGCTGCGTCTGGCGCGAGATGATCGTGCGCGCCGGCGCGGCGCCCAGATCACCGATGTCGAGCACGCCGTTGCAATTGCCCTTCGGCGTGTCGGTCGGCTGCGCGCGATAGCAGTCGTTGATGACCTGCGCCTGCTGCGGGAAGCCGGTGCTGAAGTCGAGCGAATGGCCCTGGATCACCGGCGCGCCGAGCGCGACGGTGGTCGCGGTGGTGCCGTTGGGGTTGTCCGGCGACGAGGTCGACACCGAATGGTGGCCGTCGACGGTCAACGTCAGGTTCGATGCGAATTCCCACTTGGCGTTCAGCCCGACCGACGCGAGCCGCGCCTTGGTCGCGGCCTGCTGCTGCTCGAAGCCTTCGTCCTTCGGGCTGGTCGGCAGGTAATCGCGCAGGAAGATCGCGGTCGCCATGTTGGGGTTGTCGTCGAAGCGGACTTCGCTGAACGGGCGGTTGAACCAGTTCGTCTGCTCGCTGCGCTGCTCACGCAGACGATTCTGCGCGAACAGGCTGTCGACCGTGAATTCCAGATTGTCGGTCGGCTTGAACTGCAACACGCCCTGGAAGTTGATGCGCTCGCGGCGGTTTTCCGAGAACTGATAGCGGCTGTCGTTCGGAACGAGCACATAGGGCGCGGCCGGACGGGTGCCGTCGATCACCGTCTGCGAATTGATGAACGTCCCCGGGTTGAAGAAATCCGCGGTCGGGATGACGTTCCAATAGTTCGGATTCGACTGGGCCGACGCCGAGTAGCGGAGCTGGTAGCTGCCGAACACCGCCGCACCGAACGTGCCTTCTTCGTTACGGTAATTCAGCAGGCCGGAGACTTCCGGGGTCACGCGATGCTTGGTGTCCTCGGACTTCTCGACCGAGGTGTCGTACAGGGCTTTCACGCCGATCGATCCCGTCACGCCGGTTTCGCGCGAATTGAGCGGCTTGCGCGTGTCGATGTTGATCGTCGCGCCGATGCCGCCGGTCGGTACCGAGGCGCGGCCGGTCTTGTAGACCTCAAGCCCGCTGACGCCTTCCGACGCGATATTCTGGAAGTCGAACGATCGGCCCGCGCCGCGCGCGAACAGGTTGCCGCCGCTGGTGTCGATGTTCGTGGCGGGCAGCTGACGGCCGTTGATCGTGACGAGGTTGAACCCGCCCGAGAAGCCGCGCACCGCGACCTGCGAGCCTTCGCCGTTCACACGGTTGATCGACACGCCGGTGATGCGCTGCAGCGACTCGGCGAGGTTCGTGTCGGGGAACTTGCCGATGTCTTCGGCGCTGATCGCATCGACGACGCCCGGCGAGTCGCGCTTGATCGCGATCGCGCGATCAAGGCTGGCGCGCACGCCCGTGACGATGATGTCGTCGGCGCCCGGCGCCGGATCCTGACCGACCGGCGTGGCGTCCGCCGGCTGTGCGTTGGTCGGGCTTTCGGTCGTGCTCTGGCCGCTGGTCTGCGCCATCGCGACACCCGGCACCGCTGCCGCCACCGCCAACGCCCACACCGACGACGAACGCGCGAGCGCGCCCATGACATGGCTTCCCTTCATCATCCCCTCCTCCGTGACGGCGGCGCGCCGCCTTGTTCATGTTTGCGACATGATTGACGTTATCGCTATCAGGGCGCCCTGCGCTGTCAATCTGGGGATAGTCGTAAAGACCTGACTAGGGCCGTTTTGGCGCAAAGCACGCGATTACTGTGGCGAATTAGCAACAGCGCATTTCACGTGTAACTGCTGGTTTCATAAGCATCGAAAACAGCATGCAGAATCATTATACGATCATATAAATGAGAGGAGTGGGATTTGGCGGGAAAATCACGGCTGTTGCTGCATTGCACCACGGCGGCCGCCATGCTGGCGTTCATTGCGTCCGCTACCACGGCGCAGGTCTGGCGCAGCGATCGCGGCGATGGCACCTATGCCAATCCGCCGCTCAACGCCGACTATCCCGATCCTGACATCATCCGGGTTGGTGCGGACTTCTATTTTGCCAGCACCACCTTCGCCAATGCGCCCGGCATCACGCTTCTCCACTCGCGCGATCTGGTGAACTGGAACATCGTCTCGCACCTGATCCCGCGGCTCGATGGCTCGCCTACCTTTGATCTGGCAGCGGGCGGATCGTACCGACACGGCTTCTATGCCCCCAGCCTCCGCTACCGGGACGGCGTTTTTTATGTCGCGGTCACGCCGGTCGGCCAGCATACCCGCATCTATCGCGCCACCGATCCGCGCGGTCCGTGGACCCACGTGACGCTCGACCGCGCCGCGTTCGACCCCGCGCTGTTCTTCGACGACGACGGCGCGGTCTATCTCGCGACTTCGATCGGCAGCGACGGGACCATCACGCTCCACACGCTCGATCACGATCTGACGCGGATCACTGCGTCGCGCGTCATCTATTACAACAAGGGCGCGGAGGGGTCGAAGCTCCTCAAGCGCAACGGTTACTACTATCTCTTCAACGCCATTCCCGGCAAACTCGCGCTCACCGTCTCCCGCTCACGTGCGCTCGACGGCCCGTGGGAAACCCGCCCGCAGATCGACGACACCACCGGCGGCCACCAGGGCGCGCTGGTCGATCTGCCCGGCGGCGGCTGGTACGGCTTCGTGATGCGCGATTCCGGCGCGATCGGGCGGGTGACCAACATCAGCCCGCTGTTCTGGCGCGACGATTGGCCGGTCTGGGGCACGCCCGACGCCCCCGGCCGCGTCCCCGATGTCGCGCGCAAGCCGATCGCCGGGCAGCCCTTCGCTGAACCGCCGTCGAGCGACGATTTCACCCCCCGCGCGCTAGGCCGCCAATGGCAGTGGAACCACAACCCGCTCGACCGCCTCTGGTCGCTTACCGAACGCCCCGGCTGGCTCCGCCTCCATGCCGCGCCCGGCAGCCAGTTCTGGTGGGCCCGCAACACGCTCGTCCAGAAAGGGCAGGCGCCGCGTGCGCGGGGCGAGGTGCTGATCGACACGCGCGGGCTGAAACGCGGCGATGTCTGCGGTTTTGGCACCCTCGGCAAGTACAGCGCGCAACTGGCGGTCCGCGGAGGCACCTATTTTCTGACCATGCGTGTCACCGAGGACCGCAAGGACGGGCCGCACGTCGACATCCGTGTCCCCGCACACCGTTTCCACGGCACCCGCCTGTGGCTGCGCACCGACATGGACGTACCCGCCAAGACCGCGACGCTCTCCTACAGCAACGACGGCCGCCGCTTCACGCCCCTCGGCGGCACGGTGCCGCTGATGTTCGACTGGCAGACCGGCACCTTCCAGGGCGTCCAGTTCGCACTGTCCTGCTACAATCCCGCCGGCAGCGGCGGCTGGCTGGACGTCGACAAATTCACGTTGTCCAAGTTCTAAGCCGTGGAAAGTGCCCGCGATTTCAATGGTCGTGGTGGTCATGTCCCGCGACGTTGCGCAATGCTTCCAGCACCTCGTCGGCGCGCGCCGGGTCGCCGATCGCCAGCACATGCCCGGCGCTGTCGGCGGTCAGCGGATCGCCGTTCCAGTCGCACATCCGCCCGCCCGCGCCCTCGACGATCGGCGCCAGCGCCGCGAAGTCGTACAGCTTGAGCCCGGATTCGCAGACAATATCCAGGAACCCGCTCGCCAGCAGCCCGTAATTATAACAGTCGCCGCCATAGACCGGCCCCTGCCGCGGCGCGCCGCCGCTCGCCGCGGTGACCAGCGCCATGAAGTGCGGGACGTCGGAATCCTCGAAGAGATGCGGGCTGGTCGTGGCGACGATCGCGCCCTCCAGCGCCGCAAACGCCCGCGTCCGCACCGGCGCGTCGTTGAGCAACGTCGGTCGCCCGGTCACGCCCGTCCAGCGCTCGCGCTGTACCGGCTGGTCGATGATCCCCAGCACCGGCCAGCCATCCTCGACCAGCGCGATCAGCGTCCCGAAGATCGCGCGCCCGGCGGTGAAGCTGCGGGTGCCGTCGATCGGGTCGAGCACCCATTGCCGCCCGGTCACGCCGTCCTTCACGCCATGTTCCTCGCCGACCACGCCGTCGCCGGGGCATCCGGCGTCGAGCAGCCGCCGCATCGCCTCCTCCGCCTCGCGATCGGCGCGCGTCACCGGCGAGCGATCTTCCTTCAGCTCCAGCCCGGCCGGCTGGCGGAAATAGGGACGGATCACCGCGCCGGCGGCGTCGGCAAGGCGATGGGCGAGCGCGATATCGGCGGGACGTACAGGCATGACCCCTGCCTATCGCGCCCGCCGCCGATGCGCTAGAAGCCGTTCATGTCCGCCATGATCGCTATCCTGTTGTCGGCGCTGGCGATGAGCGTCATCGTCGGCGTACGCTATCTGGCCGCGAGCGCCGGCTTCGCGCTCGCCACGCGGCTGAAGCACCCGCGGCTCTATGCCGGGCTCGACCCGCAGATCCGCCGCGAGATCCTGTGGAGCCTCGCCTCCGCAGGCATCTATGGCGTGCCCGCCGGCATCATCGCCTGGGGCTGGCAGAACCGCGGCTGGACGCGGATCTACACCGACGTCCACGCCTGGCCCTTATGGTACCTGCCGGTGTCGGTGCTGCTGTACCTGATCGCGCACGACACGTGGTTCTATTGGACGCATCGCTGGATGCATCGCCCGCGCGTGTTCAAGCTGGCGCATGCGGTGCATCACGCCAGCCGACCGCCGACGGCCTGGGCAGCGATGGCCTTCCATCCGATCGAGGCGGTGACCGGTGCTGTGGCCATTCCGCTACTGGTCTTCGTGATTCCGATCCATGTCGCCGCACTGGGGGTGGTGCTGACGGTCATGACGATTATGGGTGTCACTAATCATATGGGCTGGGAAATGTTCCCGCGGTTCATGTGGGGGGGACGGGTAGGCCGGTGGTTGATTACCGCCAGCCATCACCAGCGGCACCATGAACGGTACGGATGTAACTATGGCCTTTATTTCCGCTTCTGGGACCGGCTCTGTGGCACCGACGACGGGCTCGGCGATTTCACGCGCGATCACGCGAAAGCGCTGCGCCGCGGCGGGGCTGGCGTTGCTGGCGGTGCCGTTGATCGGCGCGGCGCCGGTCGGCGCGCTGCAGGTGGACATTGACCATCTGCGCTCGGCTAAGGGGATGCTGCGGCTATGCCTGACCGCCGATCCTGACAATTTCCCGAATTGCGTCGACGACCGCGACGCGGTGACGCGCTCGGTGCCGGCCGGGCAGACCAGCATCCGCTTTCCCGGCTTGCCGCGCGGCGATTATGCGGTGGCGGTGATCCACGACGAGAACGGCAACAAGAAGCTGGATACGTTCGCGGGCATCCCCAAGGAAGGTTTCGGCTTCTCGCGCAACCCGGCGATCCGCTTCGGCCCGCCCCGATTCTCGGCGGCGCGCTTCTCGCTGACCACTGATGCCGAAGAGCAACAGATCCGGATGCGCTACATGCTCTAACCAGCAACATGGAGCAAAATTCCTTGCGAACGGTTGGGCGCGCAGACCAAAGGGGAATTTACGTGCACGTCAACCGTTCCGCCGCCCGCGCGCTGTTTGCCGCCGCGCTTGCCTGCCTCGCAATGCCCGCGTTCGCGCAGAGCGCCTCGGTCCCGGCCGAGCCCAACCCGACACCCGATCCGGCGCTGGTCGGCGACACGGTGACCGTCGCGGTCGCAGCGGCCTATCTGCCGGATTACGAAGGCTCGGACAATTACCGCGTCGTCCCCGGTCCGGCGGCGATCGGCTCGTTCCACAATTTCGCGTTTCAGGTGCTTGGCAATCGCGCCTCGATCGACCTGATCCCGAATCCGTCGGGGCCGAGCTGGGACGTGCAGGCCGGACCGATCGGCGTCGTCAACTTCAACCGCACCAACAACAAGGCGATCGACGACCGCCGCATCCGCGCCTTGGGCGAGCGCGATACCGCGATCGAACTGGGCGGTTATGTCGGGCTCGGCAAGACCGGGGTGCTCACCAGCCCCTATGACAAGCTGTCCGCCTCGCTCAGCTATCGCCACGACGTCAGCGGCGTGCACGACAGCGGCATCTGGTCGCCGTCGGTCAACTATTTTACCCCGCTCAGCCTGAAGGCAGGCGTCGGGCTGTTCGCCTCGGCCGAGCGGGTCGAGCGCGGCTTCGCGCGCACCTATTTCGACGTCGACGCCGCGCAGTCGCTGTCAAGCGGGCTGCCGCAATATCGCACGCGCGGCGGGTGGAAGCATTGGACGGTCGGTTTGGCCGGCACATATGCGCTGACCGGCAATCTGCTGAAGGGCTGGAAGGCGATCGGCGGCGTTACCTACAAGAAGATGCTTAACGACTTCGGCGACACGCCGGTGGTGTCGGTCGCGGGGTCGCGGAGCCAGTGGCTCGCGGCGCTGGGAATCGGGTATACGTTTTAAGTCGCAGGACGTCCTTGCCCGCGCCGGGCAAGGATTCGTCCAAGACCGGCCGGCGGAGCACTGCCCCGACCGACGACGCGGCTTCGCCGCGGCGGACTCCCATTCTTCACCTCTGTCGAAAAGAAGCGGGGTCCCGGATCAAGTCCGGGACGACGATCGTCAGCCACCTCACCAAAAAAGCGAAACCCGTCTTTGCCCCTTACGCGATGCTGGCCTATCACCCGCATCAACGCCGCGTACTGGCGCGAGTAATAGAAGGGACGAGCCTGCCATGACCGATAGCGAGCAGCTGATCGAGACGCTCGACGCGCGCGTGCGTCGCCGCGATTCGCGCCGCGCCTTCTTCACCGGTGCGCTGGGTGCCGCCGCTGCCGCCGCGACGCTGTCGGGCACCGCGCAGGCGCAGACCGCAACGCCCACCCCGTCCCCCTCGCCTTCGCCCACCCCGACATCGACCTTCACCGAGGTCGACGTGCTCAATTTCGCGCTGAACCTCGAATATCTCGAGGCGAATTACTACGCCTTCGCGGTCACCGGCAGCGGGCTTGCCGCCGCCGACATCAGCGGCGCGGTCGGCACCGCGGGCGCGGCCACCGGGGGTCGCGCGGTCGGGTTCAAGGACCCGATCGTCCAGCAATATGCGCAGGAAATCTATCAGGACGAGCTGGCGCACGTCCGCTTCCTGCGCGCACAATTCACGACATCGTCGCTCCTCGCGCAGCCCACAATCGATCTCGGCACCAGCGCGACCGGCGCGTTCAGCACCGCGGCGCGTGCCGCCGGTCTGGTCGGCAACGGCGTGGCGTTCGACCCCTATGCCTCGGACGAGAACTTCCTGCTCGGCGCCTATCTGTTCGAGGATGTCGGCGTCACCGCCTACAAGGGCGCGGCGCCCGCGCTGATCAACAGCAAGATCTATCTGGAGGCCGCAGCCGGCATCCTCGCGGTCGAGGCCTATCACGCCGCGATCATCCGCTCGGTTCTGTACCGCAAGGGGCTGCAAACTCCCTCGCTCCAGCTCATCGAGGCGACCACTGCCATCTCCAGGGCACGCGACACGCTGGACGGCAGCCCGACCGAGGATCTGGTCCGCGGCATCGGCCCGGTCGACGACAGCGGCCTCGCCGTCACCACCACCAGCGACGGCGACGTGTCGAACATCGCGCCGCTCAACAGCAACGGCATCGCGTTCAGCCGCACGCCGTTGCAGGTGCTCAACATCGTCTATCTCAACCAGGCGGCGGTAACGAGCGGCGGCTTTTTCCCGGCCGGGGTCAACGGCAACATCAAGACGAGCGCGGCGTCGGCCTGACGCGAGACGGTGGTCACCGCCCGCCACTCCTCACCGCCTTTGCCCCATACGCCCCGCACTAGGGAATGACGCCATGATCAAGGATTCCGTTTTCGCCGCGCTCGAACTGGCCGAGGCCCGCCGCGCCGAGCGCCGCCGCTTCCTCAAGCTGGCCGGCGCCGGCACCGCCGCGGCCGGCGGCCTCACGCTGCTGTCCGCCTGCGGCAGCGACAACAACAACAGCACCTCGCCGAGCCCGACCCCCACGCCGAGCCCGACCGCGACCGGCAGCGTGACCACCGACGTCGCCATCCTTCAGCTGGCGCTCAACCTCGAATATCTCGAAGCGCAATTCTATTCCTTCGCCGCCTTCGGCCGTTCGCTGCCAGAGGCGAGCCTCACCGGCACGGTCGGCGCGCGCGGCAGCGTGACCGGCGGGCGCAAGGTCGCCTTCTCCGACCCGATCATCGCCAGCTACGCGCGCGAGATCGCCGCCGACGAACTCGCGCACGTCAACGCGCTGCGGGCGGTCATTACGTCGGTCAGCGCTGCACAGGTGATCAACCAGCCCGCGATCAACATCGACGGCGGGACGACCGGCGCGTTCACGCTTGCGGCGCGCGCTGCGGGGCTGGTCGACAAGAACACCGGCGAGTTCGATCCGTACCTCAACGACGACAATTTCCTGCTCGCCGCCTATCTGTTCGAGGATGTCGGGGTCACCGCCTACAAGGGCGCTTCGCCGCTGATCAGCAGCGCGATCTATCTCGAAGCTGCGGCGGGCATCCTCGCCGCGGAAGCCTATCACGCCGGGCTGATCCGTGCGGAGCTGTATCGTCGCGGTTCGGCGGCGCGCGCTGCTGCGAACGCGATCTCCGACGCGCGCGACTTGCTTGACGGCAAGCCGACCGACACCGCCACCGATCGCAAGGATCTCGATCAGGGGATCACCGCAACGGCCAACGGCGCGGAGGTCGCCAACATCGTTCCGGCCGACACCAACGGCATCGCGTTCAGCCGCTCGGCGCTGCAGGTCCACAACATCGTCTATCTGACCGACGCGGCCAAGACGTCGGGCGGCTTCTTCCCGGCCGGCACCAACAATTCGATTGAGGCACTGCGCACCAGCGGCGACTTCACCAAGGCAAGCTGATCCGTCTTTCCGATGCCGATGGGGCCGCATTCCGCATCCGGCGGGATGCGGCCTTTTTCGTTGCTGTCGCACCGCCGACGCGCCTATACCGGCCGCTCCCCGGGGGACCGCCGATGCTGCGGTTGAGAGGAGGACCGCAGTCCTCGACCCGCTGAACCTGATCCGGTTGACACCGGCGTAGGGAGTGGATGCGGCGTCCTCCGGCCCTCGTCTTCCTCCCGTCGAGATGGAGAGAAGAGTTATGGCCGACGTTCCCGCCCGTACCGAGATTGGCGTCACCACCGGCCCGATCCGCGGTAGCCGCAAGATCCACGTCGGCCCGCTGAACGTCGCGATGCGCGCGATCGACCTCGATCCGTCGTGCGGGGAACCGCCGCTCAACGTCTACGACACGTCCGGCCCGTACACCGATCCCACGGCGCGCATCGATATCGCCGCCGGCCTGCCGGCGCTGCGCCGCGACTGGATCATGGCGCGCGGCGATGTCGAAGCCTATGACGCCCGCGAGCTGCGCCCCGAGGACAACGGCCAGCTCGGCCCCGACCGCTCGGGCGGCGTCCAGCCGTTCCCGAACGTCAATTGCCACCCGCTGCGCGCGAAGCCGGGCGCGAACGTCAGCCAGATGCACTATGCGCGCCGCGGCATCATCACTCCGGAAATGGAATATGTCGCGACGCGCGAGAATCTCGGCCGCGAGATGCTGCGCGAATATGTCCGCGATGGTGAGGATTTCGGCGCGAGCATTCCCGACTACGTGACCCCCGAGTTCGTCCGCGATGAGGTCGCACGCGGCCGCGCGATCATCCCCAACAACATCAACCATCCCGAATCCGAGCCGATGGCGATCGGCCGCAACTTCCTGGTCAAGATCAACGCCAATATCGGCAATAGCGCGGTCGCCTCGAACGTCGCCGCCGAGGTCGACAAGCTGGTCTGGTCGATCCGCTGGGGCGCGGACACGGTCATGGACCTGTCGACCGGGCGCAACATCCACGACACGCGCGAATGGATCATCCGCAACTCGCCCGTGCCGATCGGCACGGTGCCCATCTATCAGGCGCTGGAAAAGGTCGGCGGCATCGCCGAGGAGCTGACCTGGGAGATCTTCCGCGACACGCTGATCGAACAGGCCGAGCAGGGCGTCGACTATTTCACCATCCATGCGGGCGTGCGCCTGCCGTACATTCCGCTGACCGCCAAGCGCGTGACCGGCATCGTGTCGCGTGGCGGCTCGATCATGGCCAAATGGTGCCTGGCGCATCACAAGGAGTCGTTCCTCTACGAACGCTTCGACGAGATCACCGAGATCATGAAGGCCTATGACATCGCCTATTCGCTGGGCGACGGCCTGCGCCCCGGCGCGATCGCCGACGCCAATGACGAGGCGCAGTTCGCCGAGCTCTACACGCTGGGCGAGCTAACCAAGCGCGCCTGGGAGCAGGACGTGCAGGTGATGATCGAGGGCCCCGGCCATGTGCCGATGCACAAGATCAAGCAGAACATGGAAAAGCAGCTCGAGGCGTGCGGTGAAGCGCCCTTCTACACGCTCGGGCCGCTGACCACCGACATCGCGCCGGGCTATGACCATATCACCAGCGGCATCGGCGCGGCGATGATCGGCTGGTACGGCACGGCGATGCTCTGCTACGTCACGCCCAAGGAGCATCTGGGCCTGCCCGACCGCGACGACGTGAAGGTCGGCGTGGTGACCTACAAGCTCGCCGCGCACGCCGCCGATCTGGCGAAGGGCCACCCAGCTGCCAAGATGCGCGACGACGCGCTGAGCCGCGCGCGCTTCGAATTCCGCTGGCGCGATCAGTTCAACCTGTCGCTCGATCCCGACACCGCGGAATCGTATCATGACCAGACCTTGCCCGCGGAAGGCGCGAAGACCGCACATTTCTGTTCGATGTGCGGTCCGAAATTCTGCTCGATGAAGATCACGCAGGAGGTTCGTGAATTTGCTGCGTCTCACGCAGCAAATAGCGACCTGCTGGGGGCAGGTCGCGATCACGAACCTCGGGACTTCGCAGCGAAGCAGAATGCGCCGGTCGAGACGTTCGTCGCGACGGAGGATGCCGAGGCGGGAATGGCGGAGATGAGCGAGCGGTTCCGGGAGAAGGGCGGCGAGGTTTATTTGCCGGCGGCGAAATAAACGAACATCTATCGTCCGATCGATCTGAATTTACCACCGCTGGCAGGCATTTCAAAAACACCGTTAGCGGTAGTACCCAGATGTGAAATCATCTGGGGCCAAAGCATAAGGACGCGGGCAGCTTGCCGTGACAAAGGCCACTTCTGCATAGCCGGACTGAAGAAAAATCCAACAAGGCCAGCACGGATGAATAATTCTCGAGATGGACGCTTCCTTGCAATGTTCATGTCCGCGGATAGCACAGCCCATCCCCCTTCTTGACCAAGAAGAGGGATCCATTCCTCATCCTTGAGATTATGGCGCCCAAATTTTCGACCAAGCGATACGATCAGATGGTCCGGTGTAAATATCTTGTCTAACGCCTCTGCTAGACGAGGAGGTAGATTATGGTCGACAAGCAGCTTCACGCTGCTATTTTCTCAAGCTTCGTGGCCTCGAACCTTAAGGCATCCCTAACAATCGCGGGCCTCAGCTCGAAGAGCCGGGCAGCTCTGTCAACAGAACCTTCAGCGGCTACTACTTGCGCTACTCTCGCAGTCGGCACTCCGCCATCGGCGACAATAGGCTGCCCAAAGGAGCGCGCCGGATCAAGCACAATCGTCTTCTTATTTGGTAAAAGCCACCACCGCGAGGCTACCTCTGCATCAAACGCTAGGTCAACAAAGGACGGCTGTACTATTGTCTTGAAAACTCTCTGCCGCGACCGCAAATCGATCAAAGCCGGATCAGCATCTTTACTCTGCGCGATCTCGGCGATTTCTAGAAATATATGACGTCCATCCGTCTTGAATTTACGCGTTGAGAAAGGATGCGAGTCTTCGACTATTTCACTGGCGAGCCTCAGACAACGACGTATGGTTGGAAGGCCTATACCGAGTGAACGAAGACCTCGGACGACACGGGCCTCAATCAGGTCGCGAAAGCCGAGCAGCGGCTCATCTTGATCAGGTCCGTACTGCACCGGCCATAGCGGCTCTTGCGTGGCTTCCGTGCCACGCTGCCGATAGCTATACCCAAAAAGCCAACGCTTAAGCGTGGCGGGCGACACACCAAGAAGTCGCCCGGCCTCAGTGAGCGTGTAGGCGCCGACGCCGTAGTGCAGATCACTCATGTTTGAATCGTAGCATGGTCGATTTGATGTGTCTCGATCATCAAGGATGAAGTCCTCACACTGCGGCTCATGACATCTTATCGTCGTTTTACCCCCTTACCCCAGCATCAACGCCGCCGTCGCCTTCGCACTCCCGACCACCCCCGGGATCCCCGCCCCCGGATGCGTCCCCGCACCGACGAAGAACAAATTCGGGATCGCATCGTCGCGGTTGTGCACCCGGAAATAGGCGCTCTGCGTCAGGATCGGCTCCAGCGAGAAGGCGCTGCCCATGTGCGCGTTCAGGTCATGCGCAAAGTCAGTCGGCGCGTAGCTGAACTTCGTCACGATCCGGTCGTGGATGTCGGGAATCAGCCGCCGCCCGACCTCGTCGAGGATGCGCTTCTCCAGGATCGGGCGTACCGTCTCCCAGTCGCCGGTGAACTTGCCGAGATGCGGCACCGGCGCCAGCACGTAGAAGGTCGAATTTCCCTCGGGCGCCAGCGACGGATCGGTGACGGTCGGATGGTGCAGGTACAGCGAGAAATCCTCGCTGAGCATTCCGTGCTCGTAAATGTCGTCGAGCAAGCCCTTATAGCGTGGCCCGAACAGGATCATGTGGTGCGGGATGCCCGGCCACGTGCCCTTCACCCCGAAATGGATCACGAACAGCGACGGCGAGTAACGCTTGCGCTCCAGCCGCGCCGCCGTCCGCCGCGCCGCGCCCGACTCGGGGAGCAGGTCGCGATAGACGTGCATGATGTCGGCATTGGCCGCGACCATGTCGACGGACTCGCGCCAGCCGCTGGCGGTCTCCACCGCGGTCACGCGGTCGCCTAGCGTCTCGATCTTCGTCACCGGATCGGACAACCGCAGCGTGCCGCCCAATCGTTCGAACAGCGCGACCATCCCCGCCACCAGCCGATTCGTCCCGCCGCGCGCGAACCACACGCCGCCGTCACGCTCCAATTTGTGGATCAGCGCATAGATGGCGCTGGTCGTCATCGGATTGCCGCCGACCAGCAGGGTATGAAAGGACAGCGCCTGTCGCAGCCGTTCGTCGGCCACGTACTTCGAGACGATAGAATAGACCGAGCGCCACGCCTGATATTTGGCCAGCGCCGGCGCCGCCTTCACCATCGACGCGAAATCGAGGAAGGCGACCGTGCCGAGCTTCTCGTATCCCTCGTGGTACACACCCGCAGCGTATTCGAGGAACTGGCCGTAGCCCGCGACGTCCGCCGGGTTCAGCTTGGCGATCTCGGCGCGCAGCACGACATCGTCGTTGGTGTAATCGAAATTGGTCCCGTCGGGCCAGTTGAGCCGATAGAACGGCTGCACGGGGTCGAGCGTGACGTCGTCGGCCATCTTCTGCCCCGACAGCGCCCACAATTCCTCCAGACACGCCGGATCGGTGATGACGGTCGGCCCGGCGTCGAAGGTGAACCCCTCGCGCTCCCAATAATAGGCGCGGCCGCCGGGTTTGTCGCGCGACTCGACGATCGTCGTCGCCACGCCCGCCGATTGCAGCCGGATCGCGAGCGCCAGCCCGCCAAACCCCGCGCCGACCACCACCGCGCGGCGGGTCATGCGCGGCCTCCCAGCGCGGCAAGCGCGCGGCCGACCGGCACCGGCGGTTTCCCGCTCAACACCCGCAACTTATCGAATCCGGTCGAGCGCGCGGCATAGAAGCGCGCGACCAGTCCGGGCGACAGGCGATAGAAACGCTCCAGCACACGATAGCGCTGGTCGGGGTCGGCGGCCTTGAACAGCATCAGATCGAGCATCCGGTAGAAACCTCGTTGACGCCACGAACGCGCGGCGTAGCGAAAAGTCAGGTCGTGGAGCGCCTTGCCCGAAAGATCGCGCTGATGGGCGATCAGCACCGCGATCCGCGCGGCATCGGGCAGCGAATAGCCGGTCGTGGGATGGAACAGCCCGGCACGCACGCCGGCCTTGGCGACCTTTGCGCCGCTCGACTGCCAATAGGCCGCGAAGTCGCCGCCGCTCACCACCGGCAGCACGCCGCGTTCGCGATGGATCACCTCCGCCTGCCAGCCACGCGCGCGCGCATAATCGCCGACCCGCGCGGCGATCGTCGCTTCGTCCAGCACGGCCGAGTCGCTGTAATAGGTGTCCTCGACCAGCAAGGTGTCGGGGGTGAACGGCAGCAGATAGACGAAGCGATAGCCGTCGAGCTGCGGCACCGTCGCGTCCATCACCACCGGGCGCGTCACGCCATGCCCGCCCGCGACGCGCAGTTCATGCCCGACGAACTTCTGCCACCCGCCGTCCAGCAGCGACACGTCGCCGACGCCGCGCGCGTCGATCACGCCGGTGGCGCTCAGCCGGTCGCCGTCCGCCAGCACCACCGCGGTCGCGCTGCACGCCAGCACCGATCGGCCCGTCATCAGCGCCCGCCGCGGCAGCATCCGCCGGACATGCGCATCGAGCGCCGCCGAGCGGATCGTGAAATACGGCTGCGCCAGCGTCCGTGCATGGCCGGGAAACCGCACGTCATAGTCGGGCCAGCCGTGCGCGATCACCGGCGCGACCAGCGCCTGCTCGGCCCCGTGCAGATCCGCGCCGAAGAACGACCAGAAATGATTGCCGCCGATCGCCTCGCCGGCCTCGACCAGCCGCACGTCCATCGCGGGGTGCCGCGCCTGCACCGCCAGCGCGATCAGCGCGCCGGACAGGCCGCCGCCGACGATCGCAAGGTCGCATTTGTGGGTGGCGGGCATGACGCTTGCGCTATCCTATTGCCGGGCGTTGCGGAAGCCCGACGCAGGCTGGCGGAACCGGCAGGCGATGATATGGCTTGTGGATCACCTTCCTCCTGCCGGAGTCGTCCCGATGCGCCGTCTGCTCGCTGCCGTCACTGCCCTGACCCTCGCCGCCCCCGCCGCCGCGACGCTCGCGCCCGGTGCGAAGGCGCCCGACTTCTCCACCCGCGGCGCGATCGCGGGCAAGGTGGTGCCGGTGCGCCTGTCCGAACAGCTCAAGCGCGGCCCGGTGGTGCTGTACTTCTTCCCCGCCGCCTTCACCGGTGGCTGCAATGCCGAGGCGCGCGCCTTCGCCGAGAAGGTCGACGCCTTCCGCGCGGCCGGCGCGACGGTGATCGGCATGTCGGCGGACAACGTCCCCGACCTGCAGCGATTCTCGTCGAGCGAGTGCGCGGGCAAGTTCGCGGTCGCCAGCGCCGGGCCGAAGGTCGTCGCCGGCTATGACGTTGCACTCGGCAGGGAAATCAAGGGCCGGCAGGTCACCAGCCGCACCAGCTACGTCATCGGTCGCGACGGTCGGATCGCCGCGGTCTGGTCGGACATGAACCCGGCCGAACACGTCACGCGCTCGCTGGACGCCGTGCACCGCCTCACGGGCCGCTGAAAGCAAGCAGTTATTAAATCTTAGGAGTTGCTGCGTACTGCTTCGATCCCGGAATTAGGGGCGATGTGGGGCGGATGATGGCGAGCAGGGCGGTCGATATCGGGCATGCGAACGGGGGAGATCGCCTGTTCGCCCGGATCGGGGCGTTCCTCGCCGCGCATCGGCTCAGCCCCGATCCCGCGCATTACGCGTTCGCTTACGAAGTGATCGCCAACGCCACCGGGCTGATCGCCAAGCGCGTCGCCGAACTCACCGACGGTGGCGTGCGGCTGACCAGCCAGGACATCGAGAGCCTGGGCGGCTCGACCGTCAGCGGTGCGCCGATCGATTCCGCGGACGACGATGCGGCGATGAGCGGCGACGTCGATACGCAACAGGCGCTCCTCGAACGGATGATGTTCCAGCTCGAGGGCTTTGGCGATGCGATGCGCATCGTCCATGCCGAGGCCAACGACTTCGGGCGCGACCTGCAACGCTCCGCCGATACGATGCGCGACATGGGCGCAGAGGCCGGGATCGAGGCGATCACGCAGCTGACCGCCGACATGATCGGCCGCGTCCAGCTCGCCGAGGCACGGCTCGACACCGCGTTGCGCGAAACCGACGAGCTGCGCACCGCGCTGGACGAGGCGCGCGGTTCGGCGCGCACCGATCCGCTCACCGACCTGCCGAATCGCCGCGCGTTCGACGAGACGTTCGCCTCGCTCCACCGCGACACCCCAGTGACCGTCGCGATCTGCGACATCGATCACTTCAAGCAGGTGAACGACAATTTCGGCCATGCGGTCGGCGACCGCGTGATCCGCATGGTTGCGCAGACGCTGGCGTCCGAGAAGGGGATGATGGTCGCGCGCTACGGCGGCGAAGAATTCGCGCTGCTGTTCGAGAACGTGCCGCTCGACGAAGCGGCGCAGGTGATCGAACGCGTCCGCCGCACGATTTCGGAACGTCGTCCCCGCGTCCGTGAAACGGGTGAATCGATCGGCGTCGTCTCCTTCTCGGCGGGCGTGGCTGAGGGGCGCGTCGGCGAAGGACGCGCCGCCTTGATGGCGCGCGCCGACGCCGCCTTGTACCGCGCGAAGGATCAGGGGCGCGCGCGGACGATCACGTCGGAGACGACGCCGTAATCTGGCGGATCTCGCCCGACCAGGCTGGCGGATCGCACCAACCCGCGCCCTAAAATGCGCCTCGCCCCTCGGCACAGGCATTTGGCACGCGTTCTGCAAAGACCTTGGCATGGGCCGGATCGACCGGCCCTTCCCAAGGAGCCCTGCCATGACGATCCGTTTCACCGCCCTTCGCCAGTCGCTGCTGTCGGTTGCCGCTGCCTTCGCCGTCGCCGCCGTGATGGTCAGCGCCGCCGTTCCCGTCACCCCGATCGCCTGACCGGAGCCGATGTCGATGAACAACCATCCCACGCTCGCCCGGTCGCTGCTGCTCAGCGCCGCCAGCTTCGCCACCACGGCTTTGCTGCTCTACGTCGACGCGGTCACCGCCGCGGTCGTCTGACCGCGGCGCGGCACCGCCGCCGCCCCCGGCGCGTTGCAGGCGGCATGGACCTCGACCGCTTCGTCGCCGCCCAGGCCACTCATTACGACACCGCGCTCGCCGAGCTGATGCGCGGCGCCAAGCAAAGCCACTGGATGTGGTTCATCTTCCCGCAGATTGCCGGACTCGGCCACAGCGCCACGGCGCGCCATTATGCGATCGACGACCTCGCCGAAGCCCGCGCCTATCTGGCGCACTCGCTGCTCGGGCCGCGGTATCTCGCCTGCGTCGCCGCGCTCGACCGCCACCGCGATCGCTCGGCCGAGGCGATCATGGGGGGGATCGACGCGATCAAGCTGCGCTCGTCGCTGACCTTGTTCGACCGTGCCGGCGCGCCACCCGCCGTCCGCGACACGCTGCACGCCTTCTTCGATGGCCCCGACGACGCCACGCTGCGCCTGCTCGGCGATTAACGTCCCTGCGCGCGCCAGCGCTGGACGGTGCGCGCGATCATCGCTTCCTCGCCCCCCGTCTCGCGCCACAGCGCGGAGAAGACCGGGTCATCCGACGCCGGACGCCGTCCCTCTTCCAGCGTGTCGAATGCGACGCGGATCGGGATCGCGACGCCCTCCCCGCAGACGATCGCCTCGCGGTTGCGCAGCGCGGGCAGCGCGTCGAGGAAGCCGCGCGCGCCCTCGGGCATCGCGGCGCGCACGAATGCCTGATCGCGGTCGTTGTTGAGCCGCATCGAGATGATCGTGCCGCATTGCGACAGCACTCCCTCCGAAAGATCGGACGGCCGCTGCGTCACCAGCCCCAGCGCGACGCCGTACTTGCGCCCCTCCTTGGCGATCCGCCCGAGGATCTGCGCCACCGACCCGCGCGCCGCGGGATCGGCGGGGACGTAGCGGTGCGCCTCCTCGCAGACGAGCAGGATCGGCCGCTGCGGTTCGCCGCGCGACCAGATCGCGAAATCGAACACCATCCGCGCCAGCACCGCCACCACCACCGAGGTGATCTCGTTCGGCACGCCCGACACGTCGATGATCGAGATCGGCCGCCCGTCGCCGGGCAGTCGGAAGATGCGCTGCACGAACGCCGCCATCGTATCGCCGACCAGCATCCCCGAAAACATGAAGCCGTAACGCGGATCGGCGCGCACCTCGTCGATCTTGTTCTTCAGCCGCAGGTACGGCGAGGTGTCCCCTGCCCGGTCCATCTTGCCCATCTCCTGCTGCAAAATCTGCATCAGGTCGCTCAGCAGGTACGGGATCGGCGCGTCGACGGTCAGCTTGGCGATCTCCTGCCCCGCCCGGCTCTTGGCCTTGGCGGCGAGCAGGCA
>NZ_CAXIAM010000034.1:0-37016 GCF_964021865.1 uncultured Sphingomonas sp. | reverse complement strand
ACCGCGCATCGCCTTGCTCGCCGCGGTCGCCGATTATACGGATGCGCTCGCCGCGATCCTCGATGCGCCCAGGACCGATGTGTCCGCCGAGCTGACCGCCTTCGCCGATCAGGCCGACCGGCTTGCGCGGTTCGGCGCTTTCGTCGCGGGCACCGACATTCCCGGCATCACCGCCGCGGCGGCGAGCGAGCACGGGCAGAGCCTGGTCGCGCTGATCGCCTTCGCCGACCAGCTTGCGCGCGAGGCCCGCGACGCGAAAGCGGTGCGCGCGCTCGTCGCGGAGCGCGGCGCGGCGGTCGATCGCGCGCTCGCCGCGCACGCGGTGCAGGTCGACGTATGGGGCAAGGGCGCGGCGCGCACCGCCGACGATCTGTACGGCAATGCCCTGTTTCGCAGCTATCTGCGCGGGCGTGCCGACCTGAGCGCGGCGCAGCGCGAGGAACTCGCCGCGCGGATCTTCGCCGCCCGCGCCGCCGCGCGCGACGGCCCGGCGCGCGCCGCCGAGGTGAGCGCCGCGCTCACGCTCGCCAGAACGGCACAGGCCGGCCTTCGCGACGCGCTCGCCGGACGCTTCACGCCCGAACAGCGCCGCGCGGCCGCGCGCCTGAACATCGATCGCCTCACCCGCGCGATCGGGCTGATCGCTTCGCTGGGGACGCCGCTATGACCGACTTCGCCGCCGCCATCGCAGCTGCCGATGCGCTTGTCGACCAGCTTCAGGGCGTCGTCGAGGATGCGCGCTTCGTCCCGCGTTTCTTCGACACGGTGTTCGGGCTGCGCACCGCGCTCGGCAGCGCGCGCGACCGCCTTGCCGCGGCACCGGTCGCGGGCGACCAGCCGGTCTATGCGACCGTGCAGGATCGCAGCGAGCAGGCGGTGGCGATCGGGGCGGCGCTCACCCCCAACGACGAAGCGGTCGCGCGCTATGCCGCCGCGGTGGAGCGCGCGATCACCGCGCTCGGCCTGCCCGCGGCGACGGCGCGCCCCGCGTTGCGCGGCACGCTCCGCGTCAGGCGCGATCCGCTGCAACGCCTGGCCGCTGCGCCGCCCGCGCCGTATTACACCAGCCTCGTCAAGCTGTTCCCGGTCGAAGCGGTGACGCTCTACCCGCTCGCGATCGAGATCGCGGCGGGGCAGGCGGTGCTGCGGATGCTGTTGATCGGCGTCATCATGCTGTTCGTCGTCGCGTTGCGCTGGTTCGCGACGCAGGATGCGGGTGGCAGTGCGGACGTGCCCGCGATCGCGGTCGCGGTCGTGTCGTTCGCGCTCTACGCCGCGTCGCTGGGCGGGTTCGGCTATCTGCCCGGCGGCGAAGCGCAGACCACGCAATTGCTCGCCTTCCTGACCGTGATGTGGGTCGCGCTGGTGCCGTTCGCGCTCCGCCGCGCCCGTCGATAACAAGGAGAACGCCGATGTGCCGCCGCTCGCACCGCCATTCGCTGCATTGCATCCTGCCGCCTTACATCCTGTCGCGGATCGCCGAACATGGCCCGCCCGAGCTGCGCGCGTCGGCGATGCGCGGGCTGCTGGTCGATCCGACGATCCGGATGGTGCGCGCGACCACCGCCGGCCCGGTGCTCGGCGCGCTCGCACGGTTGCGCGCCGCGGCCGGCATCGTGCCCGCGCCGACCCCGCTGCGGACGATCCGCGACGCCAGGGGCGAGCCGCAGGCGCCGGGCGCGACGATCGTCCGCCGCGAGGGCGATGCGCCAACCGGCGACCCGGCCGCTGACGAGGCCTATGACGGGCTCGGCGCGACCTTCGCCTTGTTCCAGGAGGCGTACGGCCGCAACTCGATCGACGATGCCGGGCTGCCGCTCGACGCGACGGTCCATTACGATCGCGACTATGACAACGCCTTCTGGGACGGGACGCAGATGGTGTTCGGCGACGGCGACGGGCAGCTCTTCAACCGCTTCACGATCGCACTCGACGTGATCGGGCACGAATTGACGCATGGCGTGACCGAAAAGGAGGCGGGGCTCGCCTATTACGGCCAGTCCGGTGCGCTCAACGAGAGCATTTCGGACGTGTTCGGCAGCCTCGTGAAGCAGCATCTGCTCGGCCAGAGCGCCGCGGAGGCCGACTGGCTGATCGGTGCGGGGCTGCTGACCGACGCGGTGCAGGGGGCGGCGTTGCGCTCGATGAAGGCGCCCGGCACCGCCTATGACGATCCGGTGCTCGGCAAGGACCCGCAGCCCGCCGACATGGCCGGGTTCGTGCGCACCAACCAGGACAATGGCGGGGTGCACATCAACTCCGGCATCCCGAATCGCGCCTTCTATCTCGCCGCGACCGCGATCGGTGGCCATGCGTGGGAGCGCGCCGGGCAGATCTGGTACGACGCGCTGCTCGATCCGGCGACGCGCGCCAACACCGATTTCGCGGGGTTCGCGCAGATCACCCGCGACGTCGCCGCGCGCCGCTATGGCGCGGACGGCGCCGAGGCGAAGGCGGTCGCCGACGCCTGGGCGACCGTGGGGGTGCTGTGATGGCCGACGAGGTGCGACTGCGCGTCGAGGGCGGGTTCGCGCATTTTCCCGGCCGCGCGCGCGACCATGCCGTGGCGCTCGACGCGCTCGATGCGCCGGTGCGCGAGCATCTGTGTACGCTTGCCGACGCGGCGGACTTCTTCGGCTGCGCCGCGCCCGACGCGACGCCGCGTCCCGACGCGCGCACCTATACGCTGGCGCTGACGCTCGGCGACCGCTCGCGCGAGTTGCGCGTCGCCGAGCCGATCCGCGACCCGGCGCTCGCGGAACTGGTGTCGACGGTGCGGCGGCTGGGCGAGGGGCGGGGATAGTCGCTGGCAAAATGTCATGACCCGCGCCTAGACTGACCGGCGACGGGGGCCGCCAAGGCGCTCGCGCAAAGGGGAGTCGCCATGTTCGTCCGCCGTGTCACCGCGCTGTTGATCGCGCCCGCCTTGTTGTCGAACGCCGCACCGCCCGGCGTCGCCCCGCGCGCCGGCGCTGACGCGATTTCGCCCGTCCGCTGCACGGTGGCGCCGCCTGAGCGGATGTACGCGCGCGCCCCGGCGATCGCGATGCCGGCGCCCGGTGCACCGCCGCCTCCGCCGCCACCTCCGCCTCCGCCCCCTCCACCAGTGTCGGTGCAGAGCGTCCCGACTCCATCCCCGGTCGTCACCACGTCATCGATCGTCGCGCCCGCTGCGCCGCGCGTCTCACCGCGTACCGCCGGGTCGGCGGCGCCTTATGGTTCCCCCGAAAACACCGAGCGCTACGATGGCCGCCCCGTCGCCACGATCGTCGACACCGCGACCACCCCGGTCTCGACCTTCGCCGTCGACGTCGACACCGGTTCCTACGCCAATATCCGCCGCTTTCTGACCAAGGGGCAGCCGGTCCCGCCCGAGGCGGTGCGCACCGAGGAGCTGCTCAACTATTTCCGCTACGATTATCCGCGCTCGTCCGACCCCGCGCAGCCGTTCAGCATCGCCACCGATGTCGCGGTCACGCCGTGGAACCCGGCGACGCGGCTGATCCGCATCGGACTGCGCGGCGATGACGTGGCGGCGGCGACGCGCCCGCCGGTCAACCTCGTCTTCCTCGTCGACACCTCTGGGTCGATGGACGAACCCGACAAGCTGCCGCTGGTCAAGATCGCGCTGCGCGGGCTTGCCGACCGGCTGCGCCCCGACGACCGCGTCGCGATCGTCGCTTACGCCGGCAGCGCCGGGATCGTGCTGGAGCCGACCGCGCAGAAGAAGTACGTCGACGCCGCGCTCGCGTGTCTTGACGCGGGCGGATCGACCGCGGGCGGGCAGGGGATCGAACTGGCCTATGCCACCGCGCGCGCGCATTTCCGCAAGGGCGCGGTCAACCGCATCATCCTCGCCACCGACGGCGACTTCAACGTCGGGGTCAGCGACAACAAGGCGCTGGAGCAACTCGTCAAACGCAACCGCGACGACGGCATCACGCTCACCACGCTCGGCTTCGGCGCGGGCAATTACAACGAGGCGATGATGGAGCGGATCGCCGACGTCGGGAACGGCAATTACGCCTATATCGACAGCGCGATGGAGGCGCAGAAGGTGCTGGGCGATGAAATGGCCGCGACGCTGGTCACGATCGCCAAGGATGTGAAGGTGCAGGTCGAGTTCGATCCGGCGCGCGTCAGCCAGTATCGCCTGATCGGTTACGAGAACCGCGCGCTGCGCGAGGAGGATTTCACCAACGACGCGGTCGATGCCGGCGACATGGGGGCGGGGCATCAGGTGACCGCGCTCTACGAGGTCGTGCCGGCGGGGTCGCCGGGCTGGACGCCCGCGCGCCGCTACCCCGCCAACCGCCCGCCGGCCGCCGCGCCGCGCGGGGCCGAGGCGTGCTTCGTCAGGCTGCGCTACAAATTGCCCGACGGCACCACCTCGCGCGAGCTGACGCGCGCGATCCCGGCTAGCGCGCTTGCCGCCGCGCGCGCGCCGACCGGCGACCTGGCCTTTGCCGCCGCAGTCGCGGCTTATGGGCAGAAGCTGCGCGGCGACACCTATCTCGGGCGCTTCACCTTCGCCGACGCGCGCCGGCTGGCGGGCAGCCCGCGCGATTACTGGCGGCAGGAGTTCGTGAAGCTGACCACGCTCGCCGAGGCGCAGCAGGCGGGCGGGGCGAGCGGGGAGTAGGGCGCGGCCCTAGAACGTGATGACGTCGACTTGAGTCGTCATTGCGAGCGTAGCGAAGCAATCCAGAGCCGGACCAGGACGCCCTGGATTGCTTCGCTACGCTCGCAATGACGAACGATATGTTCGACCTCACTTCATCATGATCTACGCCCGGCGGCGCACGCGCACGCCGGGCTGGCGGCCGACGGTCAGCTTGTACGAGCCCAATGCCGCGCGCTTGACGACCACCGTCTCGCCGGCACGCGGGGCGACCGCAAACGCCTGTCCGTCGGTCTGGAGCCAGCGCGAGCCGTCCGCCAGCGTGAAGCTCCAGTTGCCGTCGCCGGTCCGCGCGGCCTGCGCCAGTTTGCCGGTCAGCGTGTCGAGCTGGTTGCCGTCGGCGTCCTGCAGCGCCGGCAGGTCGGCGGCGCGGCGGCGTTCACCGAACCGCGCGCGCCGCTCGGCCTCGACCTTCGCGCGGTCGACCACCACCACCTGCCGCGCGGCGATCGCACCGTCGAACGCGCCGGCCGCAGCGTCGAAACATTTCAGCCGCTCCTTGTCGCCCGCGATCGCGCGGCACCGGATCACCGCATCGGCGACCCCGCTGCGATCGGGCGTCACCGGCTCAGCGGCCGCGAAACCGGGTGCGCAAGCCATTAGGATTGCACCAAAAACAGGCAGCGAAACCGCGGATTTGCCTACTCTTCCCTCGTAAAAGGTCAGAAAGTGTAACCTAGCTGCAACAGATGCAAAATTTCGTTGCATTCTACACCAGTTAAGATTGCTCATCATTTCCGCCGTTCGTAGCGTCGACCCAAGCTGACGTGCTCCCCAAAGCTCTACCAGTCATAACTGGAGTCCGGGGTTGTCATGGTGCCCGTCGGGGCGGTGTTGCACAACCCGCCCGGCAGCATCGGCGGGCGTCAGCCCGCCTATCCCGCTATGCGGCCGCACATGGTTGTAGTCGTCGCGCCAGGCCCGCAGCACCGAGCGGGCATGGCCGAGCGATACGAACAGCGTCTCGTTGAGGCATTCGTCACGCAGGCGGCCGTTGAAGCTTTCGACGTACCCGTTCTGCTGCGGCTTGCCGGGTGCGATGTAGTGCCAGTCGATCGGTCGGTCTTGCGTCCACTTCAGGATCGCCAGACTGGTCAGCTCGGTGCCGTTGTCACTGACGATCATCAGCGGCGGTGCGCCCCTCACCGCGATGATGGCGTCGAGCTCACGGGCGACCCGCGCGCCTGACAGCGAGGTGTCGACCACGAGCGCGAGGCACTCGCGCGTGAAGTCGTCGACCACCGCCAGGATGCGGATACGCCGGCCGCTGATCAGCGTGTCGCTGACGAAGTCGAGGCTCCAGCGCTGGTTCGGTCCCTGGGGCAGCGTCATGGGCGCCCGCGTGCCCATGGCTCGCTTGCGACCGCGCCGGCGCCGCACGCGCAGGTTCTCCTCGCGGTACAGCCGCAGCAGCTTCTTGTGGTTCATAACCAGCCCCTCGCGAGCCAGCATGATCCCCAGTCGCCGGTAGCCGAAGCGACGACGCTCCGACGCGATCTCCCGCAGCCGCGACCGCAGGTCGCCATCATCAGATCGCCGATGCGCGTAGCGCATCGACGTCCGATCCACGCTGAAGATGGTACAGGCCCGACGCTCGCTGATGCCAAACAGCTGCCGAGCATGCTCGACAGCCTTCCGCTGAGCGGCAGGCCTCACCAGTTTTTTGAGGCGACCTCCTTCAGCACGGCATTGTCGAGCATCGCGTCTGCCAGCAGCCGTTTAAGCCGGCCGTTCTCTTCCTCCAGCACCTTCAGCTTGCGCGCCTGGGACACGTCCATGCCGCCGTACTTGGCCTTCCACGCGTACAGCGTCGCGCTGCTGATCCCATGCTTGCGACACACGTCGGCGGTCTTCATCCCGCCCTCCTGCTCGCGCAGCACCGCGATGATCTGCTCCTCGCTGAACCTGGTCTTCTTCACGTCCGTCTCCTCACGAAGGCGGACTCTAGCTCAGACTGGCGGAGTTTCAGGGGAGCACGTCAAAGCGCTGCCAGCCAAAGGCGCGATAGAACACGGCTATTCCAAAATGGGGGTCTTATGAAGACGATTTCGATGAGGCGTCGACTGCTCGCCAGCACGATCGTTGCCGGCGCGATGCTGGGCAGCCTGCCCGCCGCGGCGCAGGTCGCGAACGATCCGGCCGGCGCCAGCGCGGGTCCGCTTGAGGGTCAGGCACCGGTCGCGAACGCCGACGGTGACAACAAGGCCGCACAGGGCGGCGACATCGTCGTCACCGGTTCGCGCATCCGCTCGCCGAACCTCGAGGCGACCAGCCCGGTCACCGTCGTCAACAGCGAAGAGTTCAAGCTGACCGGCACGACGCGCACCGAGGACCTCATCAACGCGCTGCCGCAGGCGTTCGCCGGGCAGAGCGGCAACATCTCGAACGGTTCGAGCGGCATCGCCACCATCAACCTGCGCGGCTTGGGCGCCGAGCGCAACCTGGTGCTGGTCAACGGCCGCCGCGTCGTCCCGGGCGATCCCACCTCAGCCGCGGTCGACATCAACGTTATCCCCGCCGCGATCATCAAGCGCGTCGACGTGCTGACCGGCGGCGCCTCGTCGGTGTACGGTGCCGATGCGGTCACCGGCGTCGTCAACTTCGTCATGGACACCGATTTCGAGGGCTTCCGCCTCGACGGTCAGTATTCGCTGTTCAACCACAACAACCGTGGTGGCGGCGGCATCCGTGACGCGCTGAACAGCAACTCGCCGTACGGCGCGCCGGCCAGCTACCCGACCGGGATGGCGACCGACGGCGGCACGATCGACGTCACCGCGGCATTCGGCACCAGCTTCGACGACGGTCGCGGCCACATCACCGCCTACGCCGGCTATCGCAAGATCAACCCGGTCATCCAGGCAAACCGCGATTATTCGTCGTGCTCGCTGAGCGCGAACACCGCCTCGGTGGTGCAGAGCACCGGCCGGCCCTATGCCTGCGCCGGTTCGGCGACCTCGCCGCAGGGCTCGTTCATCGCGTTCGACGGCACCGGTTCGGACTTCACCTCGACCTTCTTCCAGCCCGGTCAGGGTGGAACGTTCGCGCAGGGCCGTACACCCTACAACTTCAACCCGCTGAACTATTACCAGCGGTCCGACGAGCGCTACACCGCCGGCTTCTTCGCGAACTACGAAGTGTCGAACGCGATCAAGCCGTACGCCGAGTTCATGTTCATGGACGACCGCACCGTCGCGCAGATCGCGCCGTCGGGCGACTTCGGCAACACCACCTCGGTCAATTGCGACAATCCGCTGCTGTCGGCGGCGCAGCAGGCGGTGCTCTGCACGCGTAACAACCTGCTGGTCGCGAACAATCAGTTCGGTCAGCGCGTCGTCGGTCAAGGTGTCTTCGATCAGAGTTCGCCGAAGATTTTCCCGGACACCAATCCGGCGGTCTTCTACGATCCGACGACCGGCGCCGCCTACAACCGTGGCTATGCGCAGATCCTGCGCCGCAACGTCGAGGGTGGTGCACGTCAGGACGATCTCCAGCACACCAGCTTCCGCGGCGTGATCGGGTCGCGCGGCGATTTGGGCAGCGCCTGGTCGTATGACGCTTACTACCAGTACGGCCGCACTAACTTCGCCGAAACCTACACCAACGACTTCTCGATCACGCGCCTCGGCCGTGCGCTCGATGTCGTGGCCAACCCGGCCGGTGGCGCGCCTGTCTGCCGCTCGTTCCTGAGCGGTCAGGACCCGAACTGCGTTCCCTACAACGTCTTCTCGCTCAACAGCGTGACGCCGCAGGCGGTCGCTTATCTCTCGACCCCGGGCTTCCAGCGCGGCGTCGTCAGCGAGCAGGTGGCCTCGGCCAGCTTCTCGGGCCAGCTCGGCGAATACGGGATCAAGAGCCCGTGGGCGAACGAGGGCCTCGGCATTGCGATCGGCACCGAGTACCGCAAGGAAGCGCTCGACTTTAAGTCGGACTCGGCGTTCAGCACCGGCGATCTCGCGGGTCAGGGTGCGGCGACGCTGCCGGTGCAGGGTTCGTTCAACGTCAAGGAAGTGTTCGGCGAGCTTCGCGTGCCCGTCATGTTCGACAGCTTCATCTACAATCTGTCGTTCACCGGCGGCTATCGCTACTCGTCGTACAAGACCTCGGCGGGCCGTGGCTTCTCGACCGACACCTACAAGCTCGAGGGTGAATTCGCCCCGATCCGCGACATCCGCTTCCGTGGCGGCTACAACCGCGCCGTCCGTGCACCGACCGTACAGGATCTGTTCTCGCCGTCGCGCGTCGCGCTCAGCGGCAACGGTGATCCGTGCGCCGACAAGGTGCTGACCGCGGCGGATGCGGGCTGTCTGGCGCAGGGGCTGCGCATCGGCCAGCGTGTCGCTTCCAACCCGTCGGCGCAGTATAACGGTCTGCTCGGCGGCAACCCGAACCTGGTGCCGGAAGTCGCCGACACCTACACCGCGGGTGTCGTGCTGCAGCCGCGGTTCCTGCCGCGCTTCGCGCTGACGGTCGATTTCTTCGACATCAAGGTCAAGAATGCCGTCACCACGATCGGTGTCGACACGATCCTCAACGCCTGCAACACGACGCTCAATCCGGAATATTGCGGGCTGATCAATCGTGACTCGGCAGGGTCGCTGTGGCTGACGCCGCAGGGCTTCGTCGTCAACACCACCAAGAACATCGGTGGTCTGGCGACACGCGGCATCGACGTCGGCGCCAGCTATTCCTATCCGCTGGGTGGGCTCGGTTCGCTGGGCTTTAACTTCAACGGCACGTGGCTCGACCGTCTGGTCACCGACACCGGCGTGACCGGTTCGTACGACTGCGTCGGCCTGTTCGGCCCGACCTGTCTCCAGCCGTCGCCGGAATGGCGCCACAACGCGCGCGTCAGCTTCAGCTCGCCGTCGGGTGTCGGCATGTCGGTGCGGTGGCGTTACTTCGGCAACGTGAAGATCGACGCGACCAACCCGAACTCGAACCTCAACAACACCGCTGCCAGCGGCCCGGCCCCGGGTGGCGTCGCCCGTCCGGGTCTCGCCGAACTGGGCGTACAGAGCTACTTCGACCTGGCGATGACGTTCCGTGTCAACGACGCGTACACGTTCCGTCTCGGCGCGAACAACCTGCTCGACCGCGAGCCGCCGCTGACGGGTTCGCAGGCGTGCCCGGGCGTCGTCTGTAACGGCAACACCTTCCCGGGCGTCTACGACGCGCTCGGCCGTTACATCTACGCGGGCGTGACGCTTAACCTGTAAGGGTTTCGCAGCGCCGAAACAGAGAGGGGCGGGTCCACGCGGACCCGCCCCTTTTTGGTTGGGGGGGCGTGTCTTCGGTTCGAATATCCTGATCGTCATTGCGAGCGTAGCGAAGCAATGACGGATGAGGGGACGGCGTCGCGATCCCGAGTTCGACCCGCCCGGCCCGAACTCCATTCCCCGTCACCCCGGCGAAGGCCGGGGCTCCGTTGGGGGACGCTGATGACAAGCGTCGCGCTTCGTCTCGTCGGCTTTCCCAACTGGACTCCGGCCTTCGCCTGGGCGACGTTTCAATTGCGAAAGATCACACCACACCGTCATCCCGGACTTGATCCGGGATCCCGCTTCTTCTCTCGGCCGTCAGGAAGAAGCGGGGCTCCGGCTCAAGGCCGGGGCGACGGAATGGCCGACGATCAACCTGTTATCGAAGCCGGATCGAAACCATGTCCTCCACCCGAGCCACTGCCACCACGCTCACCGCACAGGTCGCCCGCGCCACCGCGACGTGGCGCGAGGGCGACGCGATCACCGCGCTGACCGCCGCGCTCGACCGTACCCCCGATGACGCGGCACTGTGGCAATTGCTCGCCGCCGCGCAGCGTTCGGCGCAGGACCATGCCGCTGCGCTCGCCGCCGCACGTCACGCTGCGGCGCTCGCACCGAACGACGCGCTGATCGCGCACACGTTCGCCCGCGTCGCCATGGAGGCCGGCGAGCCCGCGGTCGCGTTGTTCGATCGCGCGCTCGCGCTCGCGCCGCTCGATGCCGGGGTGATGCTCGGCCGCGCCGCCGCGCTGGTCGCCGAAGGGCAGGGCGATGCCGCTGCGTCCTTCCTCGCAGACGTGCTGCGCCAGCATCCCGGCTGGTACGACGGCCATGCCACGCTCGCGCGGCTGCGCTGGCAAGCCGGCGACCGTCGGGACTATGCCGCCAGCTATGCGGCCGCGCTCGCGACGCGCCCGCATGACGGTGTACTTTGGCGCGACCATGCCGCGACCGTCGCGCGCGCCGGCCAGACCGATGTCGCGCGCCGCATCGTCGCGCAGGCACGCGCCGCGGTCGGCGCGAGCCGCACGCTCGACTTGCTCGAGGCCGGCACCTTCTCCGAGGATGGCGATGTCGCCGCGGCCGATCGCCTGTACCGCGCGCACCTGCCGATCGCGGATACCGAGGCGCTCGCCGGTTACGTCCGCCATCTGCTGCGCGCGCGCCACGCCGACGCCGCGCGCGCCGCGCTGGAGGGGCGGCTGACGCATGAGACACACGATCTGTGGCCGCTCGCCGCACTGGCGTGGCGGCTGACCGGCGACCCGCGCAACGACTGGCTGGAGCGGGGCGGGGCGTTCGTGCGCGACTTCGATCTCACCGCACAGCTTGGCCCGATCGACGAGCTCGCCGCGACGCTGCGCACGCTCCACCGCACGATCGCCGCGCCGCTCGACCAGTCGCTGCGCGGGGGCACGCAGACCGACGGTCCGTTGTTCGCACGGCAGGAGCCGGCGATCGTGCGGTTGCGTGATGCGGTCCACGCGGCGGTCGCGCGCTATGTCGCCGATCTGCCGCCCCCCGATGCGGCGCATCCGCTGCTCGCACCACGTCGTGACGCGCTGCGCTTCGCCGGATCATGGTCGGTGCGGCTCACCGATCGCGGGCATCACGTCGATCACGTCCATCCGGCGGGCTGGATCAGCTCGGCCTGCTATGTCGCGCTGCCCGACGCGCAGCCGGGGGAGCCCGAGCAGACGGGCTGGCTCAGCCTCGGCGACGCGCCGTCGTTGATCGGCGACGCGCTCGCCCCGTGGCAGACGATCGCACCGCAGCCGGGGCGGCTGGTGCTGTTCCCCTCCTATATGTGGCACCGCACGCATCCGTTTGCGGCTGGCGAGCGACTGACCGTCGCCTTCGACATCGCACGGCCACCGCTTTAGGGTTCTTGATATGACAGACGTTTCCGAGCTGATCGCCGCCGCGAGCGCGCGCGCGCGCGCCAATGATGCCGCCGGCGGGCTCGCGCTGATCGAAGCCGCGTTGCAGGACACGCCCGACGAGCGCGCGTTGCTCGAATTCGGCGGCCTGCTCGCCGCGCATTCGGGCAGGACCGACCGTGCCGCGGCACTGTTCGCGCGACTGCTCGCGCTCGAGCGCGGCAACGATCCGGCGCGGATCAATCTCGCCACCGCGTTGATGAGCGCAGGGCGCGCCGCCGAGGCGCTGGGCGTCGCCGATGGTCATGCGCACGCCAAGCTGCGGCTGCTCGCCGCGCATGCGCGCGTCGCGACCGGCGCGGGCGAGGCGACGGATTACGAGGCGATCGTCGCCGCCGACCCGCGCGACTATCGCGCGTGGAACAACCTCGGCAGCGCGCGGCTCGCGGCGGGTCGGGTGGACGAGGCGGTCGCGGCGTTCGACGAGGCGGTGCGCCATGCGCCGGGCGACGTCCGGCTCTACATCAACCTCGCGCAGGCGCTGCGCGACACTGGGCGCTTCGACGTTCGCCAGCGCGTGATGCGCGATGCCGCCGCGCTCGCACCCGACGATCCCGAGGTGCTGCTCGAACTCGGCACCGCGGAGGCCGCGTGCGAAAACCCGGTCGCCGCCGAACAGGCGCTGCGCCGCGCGATTGCGCTCTCCGATGGCTATACCGGCGCTTTCGTCGAACTCGGACTGCTGCTCGAAAGCGTCAACCGCATCGACGAGCTGGAGCAGGTGGTCGACGCGCTGGCGGCGCGCGCGCCCGATGCGATCGAGCTGGATTTCCTCCGCGCCTGGGTTGCGCGCCGCCGCGGCCATGTCGCCGAGGCGCTCGCGCTGGCCGAGCGCGTGCCCGCCGAGATCCACCCGTTGCGTCGGCATCAGTTGCTCGGCGATCTCTACGATCGGCAGGGCCAGCCAGAAAAAGCCTTCGCCGCGTTCACCGCGATGAACGCGGCGGCGGAATCGCTCTATCCTGCCGCACCGGGCGCGACCTATCGCGATCGGCTAGGGGTAATTTCGGCGCAATTGACGCGCCGACAGGTCGCTTCTTGGCACCCGGTCGCGCCCGATCCGCACCGCGGCGCGCCGGTGTTCGTCGTCGGTTTTCCGCGCTCGGGCACCACCTTGCTCGACACGTTGTTGATGAACGTCAACGGCGTACATGTCCTTGAGGAAAAACCGTTTCTCGCGCTCGCCACGCAGTCGATGGGGCTGACCGAGGAGGGGCTGGCGACGCTCGACGATGCTGGGGCCGCCGCGCTGCGGAAAAGCTATTTCGATCAGGCGGATGCGGTCACCCCGCCGGGCACGCGGCTGCTGGTTGACAAGCACCCGCTCCACATGGTGCGCATCGCGACGATCCACCGGCTGTTTCCGACGGCAAAAATCGTGCTGGTCGAACGACATCCGTGCGATGCGGTGCTCAGCTGCTTCATGGCCAACTTCCGGCTCAACACCGCGATGCGCAGCTTCACCACCCTCGACGAAACCGCCCGCGTCTACGACGCCGCCTTCACGATTTTCGAGCGCGGAATCAGTCTCTTCCCTGAGCTGCAAGTCCACCGCGTCCGCTACGAACGGATGATCGCGGACCTCGAACCGGAGCTGCGCGCGTTGTTCGACTTCCTCGGCCTCGAATGGCACGCGCATTATGCCGACCACCGCAAAAGCGCCCTCGCGCGCGGCCCTGTAAAAACAGCCAGTTACGCTCAGATCACCGAGCCGCTCTACACCCGCGCGCTGGCGCGCTGGGAACGCTACCGCACGCCGCTGGCACCTGTGATGCCGATCCTCGCGCCGTGGATCGACGCGCTCGGCTACACGGACTGAGCCTTAGTTGTTCTTGTAGCGATTGGCCTGAACGCGTTCGATATCCTGCTGATTGATGGCCTTTTCCGCCGCCCAGTCGCGCGCGGACATGCAGCGCTTGGTCTTGGCGAGGCGGCTGCCGGTGCTTTCTTCGGAACGGCAGATGATCTTGTCGGGATCGTTCGCGACCGCCAGCTTCTGGTCGCGCGCGACCGCACCCGCCGCCGACATCATCGCCACTGCCGCCAATCCCACACCAACATAGCGCATCAGAACAACTCCCCGGATCGCCCCAGCGATCGATGCGCGAATGTCGTGCGGTTCGGCGGGCGCGTCAATCCCGTTTGATAAACTGCTAACCAGCTGAAATTGCGTCGCTTTATTGTCGTCCGGTCCTCAACAGGTCGGCGTGCGTCCAGTCCGCATCTGCGCGGACCCTGCTGGATTGCCCGGTGCTGTCGAGGCTGAGCGGATTGTTGTTGCGCACCGCGCGGGCATAGCGCGCGTTGATCGCATCGAGCCGCATCTGGATCGACGCGCGACTGTCCGCCGACAACGCGCCGCCGTCGCGCTGTTGCTGGATCAGCGCCACCTTGCGCAGCGCCAGCAGATCCTGGCGATAGGTGTTGGCGATCTGGTCGGGCAATGCGCGAACCACGGTTCCCGTCGCCGAAAACACCGGCCCCGCCTGCGCTGCGACCGGTGCCAGCAGCATGGCGCCAGCCGCGACAAAGATCCGTGGCGAGAAAACGAGGATCATTGCGTGCTCCCACAATATCGCAGCGATCAGTCACTGCATGATAACGGAAGTGTGTTGCTCGCCTTGTCAAAGTCAATGCTACTGCGTCGCTTTGGTCGACGGTGATGCCTTATATCGGTCGATCTGCACTCGGCGATGCCGGCAACCAACACCGCGACATTCGGATCCTCTCGGCTGCGGGAAGCGATTTCTGTCTGATCCGCACGCGGCCGGGATGACTCTTTGTGTCTTAGCCTCCAACCCCTACTGCTCGGAGGATTGCGCGGCCATAGGCAGTCTTGACGAACTTCTCTCCGCTGGCTCGAGCCTGTTCGGCGGTGATGAAGCCTTGTTCGAACGCGATCTCCTCAAGGCACGCGATCTGGATACCCTGCCGGTGCTGGAGCGTGCGGACGAACTCGCTGGCCTCCAGCAGGCTGTCGTGCGTGCCGGTGTCGAGCCAGGCATAGCCACGCCCCATCTGTTCGACGTACAGATCGCCGGCCTCCATATAGAGGCGGTTGAGATCGGTGATCTCGAGTTCACCGCGTGCCGAGGGTTTCAGATCGCGCGCCATGTCGACGACGCGGTTATCGTAGAAATACAGGCCGGTGACCGCATGGTTCGACTTCGGCTTCTCAGGCTTTTCCTCCAGGCTGAGCGCTTTGCCGTTGGCACCCAGTTCGACCACGCCGTAACGCTCCGGGTCCTCGACGCGGTAGCTGAACACGGTCGCGCCGTGCGTCCGCGCCACCGCGCTGGCCAGCAGGTCGGTCAAATGCGCGCCGAAGAAGATGTTGTCGCCCAGCACCAGCGCGACATTGTCGCTGCCGATGAAGTCGGCGCCAATCGTGAACGCCTGCGCCAGCCCCTCGGGCCGCGGCTGCTCGGCATAGGCGATCGATAGCCCGAATGCGCTGCCGTCTCCGAACAACCGCTGGTAATTGCCGAGATATTCGGGGCTGGAGATGATCAGGATCTCGCGGATGCCAGCGAGCATCAGCACCGACAGCGGGTAATAAATCATCGGCTTGTCGTAGACCGGCAGCAACTGCTTGTTGACCGCCAGCGTCGCCGGGTGGAGCCGCGTGCCCGAGCCGCCCGCCAGGATAATGCCCTTCACTGCTTCGCTCCGATCAATTCGTCGAGGATGTCGCCCAGCGCGTCGCGCCACGGACGGGGGGTGATACCGTAGGCATGCTCGATCGCATCATGCGCGAGCAGCGAATTGGCGGGACGACGCGCCGGGGTCGGGTAATCCGCGGTTGCGATCGGCTCGACCGTCGCAGTCGCGCCGCCACGCGTGGCGGATTGGCGGAAGATCTCTTCCGCGAACCCCGCCCAGGTCGTCGCCCCGGCATTGCTGAAATGAAAGGTGCCGGTCGGCGCCTCAACATCGTCGGCGAGACGCATCGCGATGCCGGTCAGCGCCGCGGCGAGGTCCGCCGCGCCGGTCGGGCTGCCGTGCTGGTCGGCGACGACGCGCAGCGCCCCGCGCTCTCCACCCACGCGCAGCATCGTCTTGACGAAATTGTTGCCGTGCGCCGACACCACCCAGGCGGTGCGGACGATCGCGTGTCGCGCGCCGCTGGTGCGCACCGCCAGCTCGCCGCCCAGCTTCGACGCGCCGTACACGCCGAGCGGGGCGACCGCGTCATCGACGCCCCACGCGCCCTGCTTGTCGCCCGGAAAGACGTAATCGGTCGATACCTGCACCAGCGGAATGCCTGCCTTTGCACAAGCGGCGGCGAACGCGGCCGGGGCAAGCGCATTGACCTGCCACGCCACGACCTGATCGCTCTCGGCCTTGTCGACCGCGGTATACGCCGCGCCGTTGATGACCGCCGCCCACGGCCGCTCCGCCATCTTCGCCGCGATCGCCGCCGCGTCGGTGAGGTCGAGCGCGGTGCGGTCCAGCGCCACCACCCGCCAGCCTTCAGGCAGGCGCGCGCGTTGCAGTTCCTGCCCGAGCTGCCCGTTCGCGCCGGTGATCAGCAATTCGCGCATCACGCAATCCCGCGCCGCTCGGCTGCCTTGGCCGCGACCAGCGGGCGCCACCAGCTCTCGTTATCGAGATACCAGCGCACCGTCTTCTCGATCCCGGTCTCGAACGTCTCCTGCGGGTGCCAGCCGAGTTCGTTGCCGATCCGCGTCGCGTCGATCGCATAGCGCTTGTCGTGGCCGGGTCTATCGGCGACCGAGGTGATCTGTTCGGCATAGCGCGCGCCATCGGCACGCGGGCGCAGCCGGTCGAGGATCGCGCAGACGGTGCGGACGACCTCGATGTTCTGCTTCTCGTTATGCCCGCCGACATTGTAGGTCCGCCCGACCTGCCCGCGCTCGAACACCGCCTGCAGCGCGCGGACATGATCCTCGACGAACAGCCAGTCGCGCACCTGATCGCCCGCGCCGTAGACCGGCAGCGGCTCGCCCGCGAGCGCCTTGGCGATCATCAACGGGATCAGCTTTTCGGGGAAGTGATACGGCCCGTAATTGTTCGAGCAATTGGTGATGAGCACCGGCAGGCCATAGGTATGCCCCCACGCACTGACGAGATGATCCGACCCGGCCTTCGACGCCGAATAGGGCGAGCGCGGATCGTAGGGCGTGTCCTCGGTGAACAGCCCGTCCTCGCCCAGCGAGCCGTACACCTCGTCGGTCGAGATATGGTGGAAGCGGAACGCCGCCTTCGCCGCGTCGTCGAGCGCCAGCCAATAGGCGCGCGCCTCGGCGAGCATCGTATAGGTGCCGACGACATTGGTCTGCACGAACGCGCCCGGCCCGTCGATCGAGCGGTCGACATGGCTCTCGGCGGCCAGATGCGTGACGACGTCCGGCCGGAACTCCGCGATCGCGGCGCGCAGCGCCTCAGCGTCGCAGATGTCGCCTTGCACGAAGCGATAGCGGTTCGACCGCGCGACGCGCTCGACCGTCGACAGCGTGCCGGCATAGGTCAGCTTGTCGAAGTTGAGCACCTCATGCTCGGTGTGTTCGATCAGGTGGCGCACCAGCGCCGAGCCGATGAATCCGGCGCCGCCGGTGACGAAGATGCGCATGTATTCGGTCCTCAGGCGAGCGGCGTCAGCGGACTGCCGTCATAGACGAAGGGGCTGTCGAAGTCGGCGAGCGTCGGCTGCACCTTGTCCTTTTCGCTCAGCTCGGGCGTGACGCCGGCGGGTATCGGCCAGTCGATGCCCACGCTGTCCCAGCGGATCCCGCCGTCATGCGCAGGGGCATAGGTATCCGAGCATTTGTACGTCACCTCGCAATCGGGCTCGAGCGTGACGAAGCCGTGTGCGAAGCCGATCGGGATGAACAATTGGTGGCCGTTCTCGGCGCTCAGTTCCGCCCCGACCCATTGCCCGTAGCTCGGCGAGCCCGCGCGCACATCGACCGCGACGTCGAAGACCCGCCCGCGGATGCAGCGCACTAGCTTGTCCTGGCCGCGCGGCGGGGTCTGGAAATGCAGGCCGCGCAAGGTGAAGGCGGGTGCGGAAAGCGAGTGATTGTCCTGCACGAACGTGCAGTCGATCCCGAGCGCGGCGAACGTGTCGCGGTTGTAGGTTTCGGTGAACCAGCCGCGCGCGTCGCCGAAGCGGCGTGGGCTTATAAGCTGAACAGGGGATTGTTGCACGGTCGCGGCTATACGGTTCGACCATGGCTGATCGCAACCGTCTTCTATACGGGGCGATCTGCTACCGGTGACGTATGACGATCCCTGGGTTAGCATCTGCTGAAGCCAGCCCCTCCATCATCCCAGCTAACACTCCGGCTTCTTCCCGGTGCTTCCATCGGATGTATTGCGTCCTGTGATGCCATAATCTTGCGGCGCATCTCGCCAGCGTAGCCCACTTCGATTGACGAAGACGATGCCGCTCAGAACCCGCCTGTTCGCGACACGCAATTTGCCGTGGCTCTTGGGGAAAGAACGTTCAAAGCCGCTCTGCCTGCTCATCGGTCACGCCAAAAGGGTCGGTCGTCCCGCTTTGCTTACGGAACCGATAGGATCATGTGTCCCGCACTGATGGGTTCCGATTCTAGCGGGATCGTGCCACTGTATTTTGCGTCTAAATCAAGATGACCAAGCGCTCCCGATAATACATCTTATGTAAAAACTACCGATCCGTCACCCACGTCTCCGCCTCCTCGACGGTGGTGAAATACGCCGCCTGCCGTTCCGATGCCGCGCGCTTGATCTGCAGCCGCGCCAGCGAGCGCGCCACCACGAACGCCAGCCGGCGCGATGCCTCGCGCGGGTCGCCCAGCACCTGCTGGAACGCGGTGACGGTTTCCTGCGACTGGATCTGCATCGCGCGCATGTCGACCAGCGTCACATGCGCGTTCGGCGCGCAGCGCAACTGGCGGTGCGCGGCGTCACGGGCAGCGACGAACCGCGCGACGTCGTCGGGGGTGAAGAAGCCTGCCAGCGTGATGCGCACCAGATCGCGCGATGGGTCGACATCGAAGGACATGCGGGGCGTCATCGGCGACCCTCTAACGGTTAACCGTTCAAAATCATTTACTTATGTCGGTGAAAGCCACCCGCCGGTAAAGCCCGCGCGCTCCAGCCCGGCGCGGATGTACGGGTTCTTCTGCATCGTCTTCCAGATCAGCCCACTGCGCCAGTTCTCGATCATGCACGCGATCGGCCCCTGGTCGATGCCGAGGAAATCGTCCGCGACCCAGCCGATATAGGGCACCACCTTGCCGTGCTGCAGCTTGACGTCGGTCAGCGTCAGCGTCGGGTTGAAGCTGTCGCGAAAGCCATAGCGGTCGTAGATCGCGGTGCCGTATTGCGAATACATCGCGCGTGCGGCGGGCAGCACGATCTCGGGCGCGAACGCCACCGAGCCGAGCGCGGCGGTCGGGGCGATCGTCCCGTCGTCGCGGTCGCCGGGGCCGCGTGCGGAATAGGAGAAGAACTCGCGGTTGCGCCCGTCGATCTCGCGCACGAAATCGCCGGGGCCATCGCACGCGGTCAGCCCCCAGACGTTCTCGCCATAGCCGCGCCAGCCGGCGGGGTTGTTGATCGCGTAGCGGCGCTGCGCATAGGTCGCCCGCCGGCTGTTCTCGAAATAGTCGAACCCGCGCCGCTTCGAGTAAGTGTCCATCAAACCACGGAAATCGATCCACACCTGGCTGTATTGATGCCCGAACAACGGCGGGAAGGCGGTGAAGGGGTTGGCGTAATTCTCGTCCCACGACGGGTCGAACTTGGCGGTCCATTCGTCCCAGGTGGTCGGCGGCAGCGCGTGCGTCGGCGAGCCGAGCGCCAGCACGTAGAGGATCAGGCTTTCGTTATAGATGTTCCAGTCGGAGCCGATGAACCCGCTCTCGGGATGCCAACCCATTGATACGAAAGGCTTGCGCGGGGTGATCCAGTCCCATTCGACCGCGCGGTAGATCTGGTCGGCGAGCGCGCGGATCTCACGTTCGGCGGGATCGGTGTCGTCGTCGAACCATGTCTGCGCGAACAGCACCCCGCCCAGCAGCAGCGCGGTGTCGATCGTCGAGAGCTCGGTTTTGGCGAAACGGTGCCCCTTGGTGACGCCGAGGAAGTGATAATAGAAGCCTTTATAGCCGCTGGTGCCCTCTTTTGCCGGCCCCTGCGGGGCATCGGCGAAGAAGCGTAGCGTCGCGAGCGTGCGCTGTGCGGCAGCCGCGCGGGTGACCCAGCCGCGCGTCGCCGCAATCGGATAGGTGGTGAGCGCGAAGCCGACCGCGGCGATCGACGCGAAGCTGGGCGTCGGCCAGCGATCGGGGGCGAGGCCGGTGACCTGATCGGTGGTGTTCCAGAAATAGCTGACGGTGCGGCGCTGGATGTCGTCCATCAGCGGGTCGCTGGCGCTGGCCGGCGTGGTGCCGATCTCGGGCAGCACGCCGGGAAACGCCAGCCGCGGCGCCTGTTTCGGCGCGAGCGGCCCGGCGGTACACCCTGCCAGCCACCCCGCCCCGCCGAGCGCGGTCGCGCGCAGGATATCGCGTCGGTCGAACGTCATGCGTTTTGCGCACCCTCTCCTGTCATGCTTGGCTTTCCAATCGTCACCCCGGCGAAGGCCGGGGTGACGGGAAGGAGGAGGGTTGCACCGCCCCCTTCCGTCATCAGAAGTTGAACCCCGCCGACAGCTTGATCGTGCGCGGCGGGTTGCCGCCGATGCTGTAGCTGGACACCTCGCGGTACACGCTGGGCGAATCCGGCGTGCGCGTGTTGTCGGCGGGATTGTTGTTGAAGTCGACGTAGTTGCGGTCGTTCATCGCGTTGATGATGTCGACGCGGAAGCGGATCCGCGTTTCGTCGCTGATGAACTTCAGCGGCACGTACTTCGTGAACGCCAGATCGAGCTGGCGCCGGCCCCAGCGATCGCCGAGCCCGAACACCTCGGAGCCGACGATCGTCCGCTGATACGGCGACGCGCTGTCGAGCAGCGACCGCTGGAAGGTCGGGCTCTCGATCTGGAACTTCGCCGACAGCGTCACGCCCAGCGGCGTGTCCGCGCTGCCCGCCACCACGAAGCGATGCCGCGGCACCACGCCCGAGCGCAGGAACGGATAATCGCTGACCTTCGGGAAATCGAGCAGGAAGTAGGCCGACTGGTCGTTGTTCGGGCGGTTATCGACCGCCGCGGTGAAGGTATAGGTCGCGTCGATGCTCCACGGCGAGGCCGCCGAATACGCCTTGGTCAGCTTGGCATAAGCCGAGTCCGCCTTCGTCTCGAGCCCGTTGTCGCCGATGATGATCGCGCCGAACCCGGCGGGCGCGAAGCTGGTGTCGGGACCCTGCGGTGCGCCGGTACTGGTGGACGGCGCGAAGAACGATCCGTCGGGGCGACGCGTGCCGAGCAGATAGACGAACCCGTCCTTGCTGACGATCCGGGTGTAGCCGACCTCTAGCTCGACCGGATTGAACCGCCCGCGCAGGCCGAGGCTGAACTGGTCCGAATACGGCACCTTCAGGTCGTTGTTGATGAAGCGGAACTCGCGCCCACCCGGCGCGCTGCCGGTGCCGAGCAATTGCTGACGCCCCGCCTCGGTCAGATAGACATCGTTCCACGGGATGCAGGTCGCGCTGGGCGTGCACGGATTGACCGTGTCGGCGCCCTGGAACAGGAACTGCCGCCGCTGGAAGCGCCCGTTGGCCAGCTCCTGCTGCAGGAAGTCGAACTGGTTGCGGTCGTACGAGCGGCCATAGCCGCCGAACACCGTGAACCGGCCCTGTTCGTCGAGGCGATAGGTGAAGCCGAGCCGCGGCTGCCACGCGCCCTTGAACGCCTTCCGGTTGCTGCCGTTCGAGATGTAATTGTTGATGTCATAATCGGCGTTGACGAGGTTCGTGTAATTGGGCGGCGTCACCGCCGCGATGTCGGTCGCCGAGGTCACGTAGTTCAGGAACGCCGGGGTCCGCTCGTAATCCCAGCGCAGCCCGAGATTCAGCGTCAGCCGGTCGGTCACGTCCCAATCGTCCTGCGCATACAGGCCGAGCTGGAAGTTGTTCGAGCGGATGCGCGGATCGAGCGACCCCTGCGCACCGAATTCTAGGCTGTACGGGATCTCGTCGTTGAACCCGTCGGCGACCGGCAACGTCGTGTCGTAGCGGTACAGCGGGTTGATGAGGTTCTGCTCGAGCGAGTTGAGCCGCACCCACTTCGCCTTCGCGCCGACCTTGATCGTGTGGTTCTCGAACCCGGTCCAGGTGAAGTCGTCCTGGACGGTCCAGCCCTTCTGCCCCTTGTCCTGGAAGCCGAGCCCGGCGCCGGTGCGGAACAGGTCGAAGCTGGAGATGCTGCCGTTGATCCGCGTCGTGGTGCGGAACTGCTGGCCGATGCCGTTCTCGGCCGGCTGCGGCGATCAGGCCACATCCTCGTAGGAGACGCGGAAGTCGTTGATCCACTTCTCTTCGCTATGCTGCCAGCGCAGCATCCCGCGCTTTTCCTCGACCTTGGTCAGCGTCGCGGTCGAATAAGCGGCGATGCCGTTGCCGATCTGCCGCCCGCTTTCGTTGCGGTACTTGGCCGTAAGCTCGATCAGGTCCTTGTCGGTCGGCTCGACGTCGAGCTTGCCGAAATACAGGTCCTGTCGAAAATCGGAATTATAGGAGCCGAAGATGTCGCGGTACTGCGCGGGCAGGCTCGACACCGCGGTGCCGTTGCCGGGCAGGATGTCGATCGGCACCTGCCGGCGCTTGCCCTCGTAACTGACGAAGAAATGCGCGACGTCCTTGACGATCGGGCCGCCCAACGCGACGCCGAACTGCTTGTCCTCCGAGGCGACCTTGGCGATCTTGTTCGGGAAGATCTCGGTCGGGCGGCGTTCGCGCAGGTTCTGGTTGGTGAAGTCGAAGAAGCCCTCGCCGTGGAATTCGTTGGTGCCCGACTTGGTGCCCGCGATCACCGCGACCGAGCCGACCTGATCCAGCTCCGCCTTATAGTTCGACGACAGCACCTGATATTCGCCGATCGCGAGCTGCGGGAACGGGTTGCCGGGCGAGCTGTCCTGACCGGTCAGCCCGCCGCGCAGCACGTAATCCTTCTGGCTGACGCCATCGATGAACACGTTGACCGAATTGGTGCCCTGCGCGCCGCCCTGGATGCGCGAGCTGCCGTCGGCGCTCTCGATGAAGCGCACGCCCGGCGCCAGATCGGCGAAGGCGAGGAAGTTGCGGCTGTTCTGCGGGAGCTGCTCGATCAGCCGCGGGGTGATGTTGATGCCGACCTGCCCGCCGGACAGCGAGCGGATGCGGCTGCCGGTGACGATGATGTCGCCTTCCTGCGCCTCCGCAGGCGGCGGCGCGGTTTCGCCGGCGGTGTTGTCGGCCGGGGCCGGCTGTGCCGGCGCGGGCGCGGTGGTCAGATCGAGGTCGAGCCCGGCATTCTGCCCGACGCGCAGCGTGAACTGATCGGAATTGCGCGTGCCCTTTTGCAACCGGATCTCCAGCCGGTACGCGCCCGCGCGCAGCGACGGGAAATTGTAGCTGCCGTCGGCACCCGGCACGACGGTGCGGCGGAAGCCCGATCCGACCTCCACCAGCGTCACGTCCTGCACCGGATTGTCGGGCGCGCTGCGGATCACGCCGCGCAGCGCCGCCTGACCGGCCTGCGCCGCGGCGGGCGCGCTCCACGTCATCGCGGTGCCCAGCCCCGCCAGCATCGTCGCGCCGGCCAGCGCCAGCCGAAAAGCGTTCCTCTTCATAACCCTTGTCCCTGCCTGCTTATCGTTGTCGTTTCGCGCACCACCAGATGCGGGACGATCGCCTCGTCCGCTCCGCCGGTTGCACCTTCCAAAAAACCGTCGCGTGCCGCGGTGATCCGCGCCGCGAGCTGCGCGACCGCGCGCGCGCCCATCGCGGCGATGTCGATCGCGACGCTGGTCAGCGCCGGCGACACCAGCCGCGCGAGCGGGATGTCGTCGAACCCGGCGACCGCCACCTGGTCCGGCACCGCGACGCCGTGGCGCTTGAGCGCCATCAGCGCGCCGATCGCCATCATGTCGTTGCCGGCGAAGATCGCATCGGCCTCGATCGTGCCGGCCGCGACGCACTCGCCGACGACGGTGCCGCTGCCCTCGCGGAAATCGCCCTCGACCACGCTCAGCGCCACGCCCGCGGCGTCGGCGGCTGCCTCCGCCCCCGCGCGCCGCTCCTGCGCGTCGAGATTGCCCGCCGGGCCGGAGAGATGGACGATCCGCTTCGCGCCACCCGCGGCGAGATGCGCGACCGCCGCGGCGGCGCCGGCGCGATTGTCGATCCGCAGGCTCGGGCTGCCGTCGTGCGGCGCGCAGGCGAGGAACACCGTCGCCACCCCGCGCGGCATATGCTGCGCGACGACCGCCGGGTCGAGCTGCGGCGCCATCACCACCAGCCCGTCGACCTGCCCGCGCAGCGCCGCGAGCGTATCGAGCCCGCGCCCGTCGTGGAGCACAGTCAGCAACAGCCCCAGCCCGCGCGTGCTCGCCTCGCGGTCCATGCCGCGCAGCAATTCGGAGAAGAATTCGCCGTGCAGGTCGGGCAGCACCACGCCGATCGCGCCGGTCCGCGCCATGCTCAGGCTGCGCGCACCGGCATGCGGCACGTAGCCGAGCTGCGCCGCGGCTTCCTCGACGCGCGTGCGCATCGCTGCGCGGACATGGTCGCGGCCGTTGAACACCCGCGACACCGACGCGACCGACACGCCGGCCACGCGCGCGACGTCGTGGATCGTGGCGTGCGTGCTGCGCGGTACGGGCGCGGCGACGGGGTCGGGTCGGGCAGGCGACATGGCCGGCAAAACATCCTCTCGGTACGGGCTTGTAACCGCTTACAGAAACCGCTTACATGAGCGTAATGTGATAATCAATCGTCGTTGCGGCGGGTGGAGCGGATCAACAGTCACCCCATCCGTTCGCCTCGAGTAGCCGTCGAGCCTGTCGAGACGGCGTATCGAGAGGGTTCGCCGTTTGGGGCAACCTCTCGACACGGGCTCTCGACAAGCTCGATCCCTGCTCGAGGCGAACGGATGGGGTGAACGGTGCCTCGTTCGCACGGAAGGCCGACGGCGTAGATGGCGCGAAACGACGACGGCGCGCGGACGAAGCGGGAAAGGGAGCAGGATGGACGGACACGACCGGCGGATCTCACGGCGCGCATGGCTGGCCGGCGCGGGCGCGGCGCTGGCCTGGTCGGCGAGCCCGGCGCGCGCGCTGCTCGGCGCGGTCGCGGCGCGCCCCCTGCCCGCCACGGTCGAGGCGCTGATCGCGCGGATGACGCTCGCCGAAAAGGCCGGGCAGCTCAATTTGCTCGCCGCCGCTTGGGCGGGGGGCGCGGCGATCTCGCTCAACCCGGCGGGCGCGGCGTCCAGCTTCGACGCGCAATTGAAGATGGTCCGGCGCGGCGAGCTGACCGGCGTGTTCAACGGCAATGGTGCGGAGATGGCGCGGCGGATGCAGACCGAGGCGGTGCGCCGCTCGCGGCTGAAGATCCCGCTGCTGTTCGCCGCCGACGTCATTCACGGGCTGCGCACCGTCTTCCCGGTCCCGCTCGCCGAGGCGGCCAGCTTCGACCCCGATCTCGCGCGCCGCACCGCGCGCGCCGCCGCGGTCGAGGCGTCGGCGTCGGGGATCGACTGGACCTTCGCGCCGATGGTCGACATCGCGCGCGACGCGCGCTGGGGGCGCGGGGTCGAGGGCGCGGGCGAGGACGTGCTGCTCGGCCGGCTGATCGCGGCGGCGCGCGTCGAAGGCTTTCAGGGCAGCGGGCTGTCCGCCCCGGACGCGGTCGCGGCCTGCGCCAAGCATTTCGTCGCCTATGGCGCGGGCGAGGCCGGGCTCGATTACAACAGTGTCGACATGTCGGAACGTACACTCCGCGACATCTATTTCCCGCCCTTCCAGGCGGCGTTCGCGGCCGGCGCGCCGACCGTGATGGCGTCGTTCAACGATCTGTCGGGCGTGCCCGCGACCGCCAATCCGTGGCTGCTGGGTACGATCCTGCGCAAGGAATGGGGGTTCGGCGGGCTGGTCGTCTCCGATTACACCGGCGACGAGGAGCTGATCGCGCACGGGCTGGCGGAGGACGGGCGCGACGCCGCGCGGCTCGCCTTCCTCGCCGGGGTCGATATGTCGATGCAGAGCGGGCTGTACCTCAAGTACCTCCCCGACCTGGTCGAGAAGGGCGAGGTGCCGCTGGCGCGGCTCGACGAGGCCGTCCGCCGCGTGCTCGCGCTCAAGGTCGCGTTCGGGCTGTTCGACGATCCCTTTCGCCGCATCGATCCCGCGCGCGAAAAGGCGCGGCTGCGCACGCCCGAGACGCTGGCGCTCGCACGCGAGGCGGGCGCGCGCAGCATCGTCATGCTGCGCAACGACGGCGCGCTGCTCCCCCTCCCCCGGTCGGGCAAGCTGATCGCGCTGATCGGCCCGTTCGCGGGCGGCGGGCATGACCTGATCGGCCCGTGGAACGTCTATGGCACCGACCGCGAGGCGGTCGATCTCGAAACCGCGGTGCGCGCGATCGCGCCGCAAACGACCGTCGACGACGGCAGCGACGTGGCGCGCGCGGTCGCCGCGGCGCGCGCGGCCGACGTGGTGGTGCTCGCGATCGGCGAGACGCAGAACATGTCGGGCGAGGCGCAGTCGCGCACCGACATCGTCGTGCCGCCCGAACAACAGGCGCTCGCCGAGGCGATCGCCGCGACCGGCAAGCCGTACGTCGTGCTGCTGCGCACCGGCCGCGCGCTCGCGCTGGCCGGCGCGGTGGCGAAGGCGCCGGCCTTGCTGGTGACGTGGTTCCTCGGCTCGCAGGACGGGCCGGCGATCGCCGACGTGCTGTTCGGCGCGGTGTCGCCCTCGGCGCGGCTGCCGGTGTCCTTCCCGCGCGCCAGCGGGCAAGTGCCTTATTATTACGCGCATCGCAGCACCGGCCGCCCCAACCCGCCGGGCGCGCTACAGCCCTACAAGACGCATTATCGCGAGGTGCCGAACAGCGCGCTGTTCCCGTTCGGCCACGGCCTCACCTATGGCGAGATCGGCTATGCGGACCTGCGGCTGAGCGCGAAGACGCTGACCGACGCCGCCCCACTGACGGTCCGCGCGACGATCGCCAACACCGGCCGCGTCGCCGCGACCGAGGTGGTGCAGCTCTACGTCCACGACGTGGTGGCGAGCGTGACGCAGCCGGTGCGCGTGATGAAGGCGTTCCAGCGCGTGACGCTGGCTGCGGGCGAGCGCCGGACCGTAGAGTTCACCCTCACCCGCGCCGATCTGCGCTTCACCGGCCGCGACCTGAAGCCGACCATCGAACCCGGCGCCTTCCGCCTGTGGGTCGCACCTTCCGCGGAGGCCGAGGGGCTGGCGGGGATGTTTACGCTGGGGTGAGGCATCGCGCCCTTCCCTGTGCCTTATCGTCGCCCGCGACGTGATCCGGGGCACGGGAGCAAGGTGCGCTTCCGGCACTATTAATCGTTCATCGACAATCACATATTAAGGCGGTCGGCTTCGACGAGAAGGCCCGCCCCCATGTATACCATCGAGTATGACGCAGCGACGCGCTCGCTGCACATCGTGACCGAGGGGTTCTGGACGCCGGCCGTCACCGCCGCCTTCGTCGCCGAGCTGCTCGCGCGCGGCACCGCGATCCGGTTGCGGCACGGGCCGTTCACGGTGCTCGCCGATCTGCGCGCGGCCGCGATCCAGCCGACGCAGGTTGTCGACGCGCTCGCCGCGATGATGCCGCGCGCGCTGAAGGTCACGTCGCGGCCGATCGCGGCGGTGGTCGCGAACAATCTCGCGAAGTTGCAGACCGAACGCTATCTGGTCGGCGCCAATTGCCGCACCTTCCTCGACGCCGACGAGGCGAAGCGCTGGCTGGCGGCGTAAGCCTGCCGTCATTGCGAGCGGAGCGAAGCAATCCAGGGCCGGACCAGGACGCCCTGGATTGCTTCGCTACGCTCGCAATGACGATTTGGCGGGCTTTCGCTGAGCGTAAGACGTTTTGGCCCCGAGCCCCACTGCGCTAGGCGGGCGCGCGATGCCCCTGCCCTCCCCCGCCCGCCGGCTGCTGCTCGCCACGCCCGTGCTGCTCGCGCTCACCGCCGCCGCGCCGTCCGCCATCGTGACGTCCGAATATATCGACCCTGCCCCGCCCTATCCGCAGGCGCATGCCTCGACGATCGTCGAGCTGCCGGGCGGCACGATCGCCGCTTCGTGGTTCGGCGGCTCAGGCGAAGGACGCCCCGATGTCGCGATCTGGTTTGCGCGCCGCGGTGCCAAGGGCTGGGAAACCCCGGTCGCGGTCGCGCGCGACGCGCGTTATCCGACGTGGAACCCGGTCCTGTTCCAGCCGCCCGGCCAGCCGCTCCACCTGTTTTACAAGGTCGGCCCCAACCCGCGCGACTGGTGGGGGATGGTCATCACCTCCACCGATGGCGGCCGCCACTGGAGCACGCCGGTTCGGCTTCCCGACGGCGTGCTCGGCCCGATCAAGAACAAGCCGGTCGTGCTGCCTGACGGTACGTGGCTGGCGCCGTCGAGCCGCGAGGTCGGCAGGCCCGAGAAGAACCGTTGGTTCGTGCGCATGGAACGCTCGACCGATCGCGGGCGGACGTGGAGCGCCGGCCCAGAGATCGCCTCGCCGGTCGGGCTGGAGGCGATCCAGCCGAGCGTGCTGACGCTGAAGGACGGCACGCTCGCGCTGGTCGCGCGGACGCGGCAGGGCGTCGTCGCGACCAGCCGCTCGCGCAACGGCGGGCGGACCTGGTCACCGCTCGCCGCGCTCGCCTTGCCCAATCCCAATGCCGGCACCGATGCGGTGACGCTGGCGGACGGGCGGCAGCTGATCGTCTACAACCATGCCGCGCACGATCCCGCCACCCCCGGCGACGGCCCGCGCTGGCCGCTCAACGTCGCGCTGTCCGACGACGGCGTGCACTGGCGCGCGGTGCTGACGGTCGAAAGCCACCCGATCAAGGACGGTTACGCCTATCCGGCGGTGATCCAGTCGCGCGACGGGCGCGTCCACATTACCTATACATGGAACCGCACGCGTATCCGCCACGTCGTGCTCGATCCCCGCCAATTGAGGTAAGTCATGGCCGAACGCTTCGAACGCCACCGCCAGCCGTGGCGCCCCGACGAGATCCAGAAGCTCCACCAGCTCGCCAAGAAGGGCATGGCGCTGAAGGCGATCGCCAAGGCGCTGACCCGCAGCGAGGAATCGGTGAAGGATCGGGCCAAGGAGGATGGGCTGTCGATCGCCAAATTGCGGTGAGGGACGGGAGCCTTTTCGGCCTGTGTCTCAGGCTCCGCCTTTAAAGGTCGAATGCCCAGGTAATTGGAGCACCGTGTCAGACCAGCCACTGCATATGGGTGGCGCATTGTCACCGGTAGCGACGTGTCGCTCAGCGTAAGCAACCGCGCAAGCGGCGTGATGATCCCTACGACCATCGTCCGCTCATCGCCAGACCAAAGAAAAGGGCGGCCTCTTTTACGAAGCCGCCCCTTGAGTGGAATTAAGCCTACGTCCGCTTAAAAGCGGAAACGAACGCCAGCGTAGTAACGGCGGCCGAAGACATCGTAGACACCCGCGTTCGTGTCGGTGCCGGTCGTGTTGTACGGCGACAGCGACAGAATGTTCGGTGCCTTGGTGTCGAGCAGGTTGTCGGCACCGATGTAGAATTCATACTGGTCCGATGCCTTGAACGACATCTGGCTATCCAGATAGAATTTGGCCGGTACGCTGATCGCACCCGGTTCCAGGTCGAACCCGGACAGCGTCTGATCATCCTCGTTCGACCGGCCGAAGTAGGTGCCGGTGAAGTTCAGGGTGAAGTGCTCGCTGGTGTAGCCGAGGTTTGCGGTGAAACGATCCTTGGCGGCACCAATCTCGCCCGCAAAATTGTCGCGCGAGGCACCCGGCAGCGGAATGACGTAGCCGTCAAACACATGCGTGTAGGCCACGCGCACGTTGATCGCGCCGCCGATCCCGACACCGTCCAGCGGCACGCGCTGGGTCAGCGTCACGTCCAGGCCCGAGGTCGCCAGCCGGCCGGCATTGACCGATCCGGCGTTGACGAATTCCAGCGTCCCTGCGCTGTTGACCGCCGTGGCGGTCGCCCGGCGCTGGATGAACGCGCAATAGATCGGGTTACCCTGATTGTAGCACTGGTCGAGGATGAACTGCCGCGGCGGTGCGCTGATCGCGTTGGCAATCTTGATGTTGAAATAGTCGACGCGCAGCACGGTGTTACGCAGGAAGTTCACCGAGCGCGGGTTGATCGTGACGCTGCCGGTGTAGGAGTCAGACGTCTCCTCGCGCAGGTTCGGGTTGCCGCTGTTGAAGCCGCTGACGCCCTGACGATCGAGCAAGGTGACGGCGAACGCCCCGTTGGCAGCGATGTTGGCCAGCACGCCCGGTGCCGCACGGCAGGTGTCGCCCAGCGTGCCGCCGCCTGACGACGTCACGCCGACGCACGGGTCGGTCACCGACGGGAAGGTCTGCGACGGGCCGGTGAACAACTCGCCGACATTCGGCGCGCGCACGGCGCGGGCGTACGTGCCGCTGAACCGGATGTCTTCGACCGGCGCCCATTCAACGCCGCCGCTGTAGCTGTAGACGGTGCCGACGGTCGAATAGTCGGAAATACGGCCCGAGCCACGAACGCTGAGCTGCCGGAAGAACGGCGTGTCAGCAAGCAGCGGGATGTTGATCTCGCCATAGGCTTCCTTGACGTCGAACGAACCGGCGGTGTCGGGCAGCGCGTTGCCGCCGTTCAGCCCGGCATTTGTAAGCGCATCGTTGTTCTCCGAGCTGCGCTCGCGACGATATTCGCCGCCGATCGCGACGCCGACCGGGCCTGCTGGCAGATCGAAGATCGAGCCGGAAATATTGCCTTGCACGACCTGCTGCGTAACGCGGGTCTGGAAGGTCTGCTCGGCGTTAAGATATGCCAGTGCCTGGGACGAGATCGTGTTCTGGCCAAAGATGTTGACCGGCGCGCAGCCCTGCGCCCGCGCATTGGCATCGGCGCAGACCGGCGTGCTGCCGCCCGCAAGTCCGACGCTTTCGGCGGTGACCACGGCGAAGGCGTTGCGGAAATTGACCGTGTTGATCTGACCGTTGCCGCTCTGATTCTCGGTCGTCTGGCCGTAATTGTACGTCAGGTCCCAGTGGAACTTGTCGTTGATGAAATCGCCCTCGAAACCCGCGACGAAGCGATAGAAGTCACGCGACGTGGTGCTGCGGCGATTGCCGAACTCAAGCAGACGGCGAGAGAAGCCGATGTCCTTAAGGCCGTCGCCATTGGTATCGGTCGCGGCATTGTAGATTGCGTCGGGTACATACGGGTTGCGGACGATGTTGAACGTTCCCGCGGTTGCACCGGGGACGCGGGTTTCGATCGGGGCTTGCCCGCCGGTGCCCGGATATGCGCCGGTGCTGCCGGCCGACGAGAAACCGAACGGTTCGATGTTACGGCTCGCCGTGGTCTTGGCGTAGGTCGCCTCACCGATGAATCGGATCGAGTCCGAAATGTCGTAGTGGGCACGCGACGCGAACAGGTAACGCTCCACCGGCACCGCGATCGTGCGATAGTTCTGACGGTTGAAGCCACGCGCCGGCAATGCGGTGCCTGTGGGCACGCCACAGGCGCGCGCTTGCGCGGCGCTGATCGGAGCGCCGTTGGAGCTGAAGCCGCGCTCCAGCGCATTGTTCGCCGGGTTGAACGTGAACTGACATCCGCCAGCATTGAACACGCCCTGCGGCGGGATGCCCGAGAAGGTCGGCGAGATCGACGTGCCGTAATCGGCCGGATCGTCGCTAAAGCCGCCAAAGAAGGCGTCCGAGTCATCGACCTGCGTGTTGGCACGCTGACGCGACAGCAGCTGCCCTTGGCTGGTATAGCCAACGTGCATCATGATGTTGCCGCGGTCTTCGGCGAAATTGCCGCCGACCGTGACGTTCGCCTGATAGTCCGGCGTGTCGCCGCGCTGGGTGAGGCCATATTGCGCGTTGGCTTCGATGCCCTCGAAATTGTCCTTGTAGATCAGGTTGACGACGCCGGCGACCGCATCAGACCCGTACAGCGAGGAGGCGCCGCCGGTGAGGATATCCATGCGTTGCAGGAATTGCGCGGGGACGACGTTGAGGTCGACCGTGGCCGAGCCGGGGATGCCGGCGACGACGCGACGGCCGTTAATGAGCACCAGCGTACGGTCGGGGCCGAGATTGCGCAGGTCGACAGTCGCTGCGCCGGTACCCGAGGTAAGGAAGGCCGAATTGGTGCGGCTAAGGGCCGGCGAACCGAACACGGGGTTTTCGAGCAGCACGTCCTGGATGTTCGCAACGCCCGACTGCGCGATCTGCACGTCGCTGATCACCTGTACCGGCGACACCGAGGTGATTGTCGGGGAGACGATGCGCGAACCGGTGACGATGACGTCACCTGACGCGGTGGTTGGCGTGCCGCGACCAGCGGCAGCCTCGGTTTCCTTGGTCTGGCCGTCGGCATTCTCGTTGCTTGACTGTGCACCCGCGGTATCTTCCTGCGGTGGCGCGGCCTGCGCCCAAACCGGTGCGGCGAGCAGCGCCATGCCCAAAACAGCCGGCGCGACGCCGACACGCAAAGCCGCCATGCGACCAAAAGTTCTCATGATCAATTCTCCCGAATGACGCCCATTCAGGGCCCCTGTCCAGCTCCCCTCGAGGTCGGTGTTTTCACCTCCGCCCACGATAGAGACGAGCATGCCCCACGCTATTCGGTAATGTAAGTTTTACGTCGTCGTATCGTCACAAATGACATTTTGTGTTGCAATATCGTCACACCGGCGTAGACCGTGTCACGTGATCGATGGCGCGCGGCACGGTCCGTAAGGTATAAGATCTTCGCTCGAAAAAGAGATGGATGATGAAAGCGGCATTCGCAGGAACCATCATCGTGTCAGCTCTGGCAAGTTCCGCCCAGCCGGCTGAGCATAATCCTCTGAAAGGATTATTTGACTGCCTTGATCTTACCGATGCCGGTAAGCGGGCTTCGTGCCTGGAGGGCGAAGCGCGGCGGTTGCAGGACAGTGAGCGTCGACGCGAGGTCGTGGTCATGGATCGTGGCCAGGTGGAGGCGTTGCATCAACAGGCCGCAAAACGCCCGGAAGCTGAAAAGAACGAGCGTGCGCCCTTTACACCTGTCGACACCCCGCTGACCGGAGCGCACTTGGCCGGGGGGCGATGGCTCTTCACGACGGAAACGAGCGGCGTTTGGATTCAGGCGGAGGCTGCCGAACTAGGCCGTACCCCACGCATCGGCGATCGCTTTCGCGTGCGGAGAGGCGTAATCGGGGGCTATCTTGCCAATATCGGCACCGGGCCTGCAATTCGCGTGCGTAGCGTGCAATAAAATATTACTTATTGCCCGCTGAAACGGCGTCCCTCCATCACCCTTGACCGGTTCACCTCGTCGGCATTGTCAATCACATGCCATTCCGCCTGAGTATGACAAATCCGCTTCGGGATTTGGCTTCCCAGCAATTTGGTCAACCGACACGTCTTTTTGTCGTCCACCACGGTTTTTTGCGACGAAGCCGTTGGCGTTGCGGCGACCTGCGGAGCAGCGAGGGCGAGAAGAAAGATGAGAGGTGTCATGCTTAATCCCGATAGGCGGAATTTGGACGATAAGGTAGCATGCAGGCTGTGCGCAAGCAACGTTAGGTCCGTTTGCATGATTTCCAATCGCAGCCGATCGATGCGTGCAAAATCAACTACGTGACACCGTCGCGCTTACATGGCACAGGAAAATCATGATTGAGCTTTCCCGCGAACTGGTCGCCTATGCGATCATCGGCGTGCTGGTGATCATTGCGGTACCGACCGGCATCGTGGTCATGCGCCGGCGTCGGCGCGAGAAATTGCGCCGGCGCGGCATCAAGACCTACGGGCACTGATCGCGCGCCGCTTACGGCCGGCAAGATGGCGAAGCGCCGCCACTATCTGACCGCACGGCTCCCCGACGGCTACGTCAAAACGATCGGCCCGACCGCCCAGCCGTTCACGCATTACTGGCGGATCGTCGCGACGCTCGAGAACGGCAAGACCGAGGTCTTCTGGGGCCACGCCACCTCACTCGCCGAGGCGAAGCGCAAGCGCACCCCGCTTGCCGACGCCGCCCGCCAGCGCGGCTGGCGCGATCATGCCTTTGATATTGTTGAACTGGAGCGCAGCGAAACGGCACCTTAAGTGTCGTCGATCCTGCCTGTCGACACATCGACGCTTGTCGAACCGCACTGGCGCGCCGCGTGCCGGAATGCGATGCTCGCCCGAGAACACAGGCGGGAGGATCGACATGACAGCGGCGACGGTGACGGCGCATCGACGGCTCACCCCGCAAACCCCGCGCGAGTGGTTGCTGTGGGGCGCGATCACCTTGCTCGGCGCCGGCGCGCTCGGCGTCGTCGCGCTTCACCGTGGCGAGCCGGTCAACGCGCTGTGGATCGTCACCGCCGCCTTGTGCACCTATCTCGTCGCCTACCGCTTCTACGCCCTGTTCATCGCCACGCGCGTCGCGCAGGTCGACCCCGCGCGCGCCACCCCCGCCGTGCGCCGCGCCGACGGGCTCGACTTTGTCCCCACCGATCGCAACGTGCTGTTCGGGCATCACTTCGCCGCGATCGCTGGCGCCGGGCCGCTCGTCGGGCCGGTGCTCGCGGCGCAGATGGGGTATCTGCCCGGCACGCTCTGGCTGCTGGTGGGGGTGGTGTTCGCGGGCGCGGTGCAGGATTTCCTGATCCTGTTCTGCTCCACCCGCCGCGACGCGCGCTCGCTCGGCGACATGATCCGCACCGAAATGGGGCGCGTCCCCGGCACGATCGCGCTCATCGGTGTGCTCGCGATCATGGTCATCCTGCTCGCGGTGCTGGCCTTGGTGGTTGTCAAGGCGCTGGCCGACAGCCCGTGGGGGACGTTCACCGTCGCCGCCACCATCCCGATCGCACTGTTCATGGGGCTGTACAGCCGCTTCCTGCGCCCCGGCCGGATCGCGGAGATGTCGGGGATCGGCTTCGTGCTGCTGATGGCGGCGATCTTCGGCGGGCAGCAGGTTGCCGCCTCCCCTGCCCTCGCGCCGCTGTTCACGCTGAGCGGGCCGACGCTCGCGCTCGCGCTGATGGCCTATGGCTTCATCGCCTCGGTGGTGCCGGTGTGGCTGCTGCTCGCGCCGCGCGACTATCTGTCGACCTTCCTCAAGATCGGCGTGATCGCCGGGCTCGCGCTCGGCATCCTGATCGTCCGGCCGACGCTGCAGATGCCGGCGGTGACGCGCTTCATCGACGGCACCGGCCCGGCGTTCGCCGGCGCCTTGTTCCCGTTCCTGTTCATCACGATCGCGTGCGGCGCAGTGTCGGGGTTCCACGCGCTGATCGCCAGCGGCACCACGCCGAAGATGATCGCGACCGAGCACGACCTGCGCTTCATCGGGTACGGCGCGATGCTGACCGAGAGTTTCGTCGCGGTGATGGCGCTGATCGCGGCGTGCGTGCTCGATCCGGCGGTCTATTTCGCGATGAACGCGCCCGCCGCGCTGATCGGCACCGACGTGACCAGCGCCGCGCAGGCGATCGGCCGATGGGGGTTCACGATCCAGCCCGAGGCGCTGGCGCAGATCGCGCGCGACGTCGGCGAAGGCACGATCCTCAGCCGCGCGGGCGGCGCGCCGACGCTGGCGGTGGGGATGGCGCATATCCTCAGCCGCGTGATCGGCGGGCAAGCGCTGATGGCCTTCTGGTACCATTTCGCGATCCTGTTCGAGGCGCTGTTCATCCTCACCACCGTCGACGCCGGCACGCGCGTGGCGCGCTTCATGATCCAGGACCTGCTCGGCAGCGTGATCCCGGCGATGCGCGCGACCGAGAAACTGGCGCCGAACCTGATCGCGACCGCTCTGGCGGTCGGGGCATGGGGCTGGTTCCTGTATCAGGGTGTCACCGATCCGCTCGGCGGGATCAACACGCTCTGGCCGCTGTTCGGCATTTCGAACCAGATGCTCGCCGCGATCGCGCTGACGCTGGCGACCGTCATCCTGTTCCGGATGAAGCGGCAGCGTTACGCATGGGTGACGATCGCGCCGACGCTCTGGCTGCTGATCTGCACGCTGACCGCCGGGTGGCAGAAGCTGTTCCACCCCGATCCGCGGATCGGCTTCCTGTCGCACGCCGACAAGTTCGCGACCGCGTTGCGCGAGGGCCGCCTGCTCGCCCCCGCCAAGACGCCCGCCGACATGGCGCGGATCGTCTTCAACGACCGTGTCGACGCGGCGGTGTGCGCGTTCTTCGTCGTGCTGGTGCTGGCGATCGTGGTCTACGGCGTCGCGGTCGCGCGGCGTGCGCTGGCCAGCGACCGCCCGACGGCCCAGGAGATCGGGCAGGAGGTCGGCGATGTCGTGGTGGCGTAAGGCGGCGCAGACCGCGCGGCTGATGGTCGGCGTTCCCGATTACGACGCCTACCTCGCGCACCGTGCGGCACACCACCCCGGCGAGCCGGTGCTGACCCGCGCGGACTTCCACCGCGACCGGATCGAGCGGCGGTATGGTGTCGGCAAGGGCGCACCGCCGCGTTGTTGTTGAACGGTGCGCCCTGCCCCGCCGTCGGCCCCCTCGCCTGCCCGCGCGCCCGATCCTACGGTCCGGCGCGTGAAACAATGTCCAGATCGCCAAAAGCAGGCCGGCGCACGCGCGCGCCGAGGGTGTCCCCATCCTGTTCTCCGCGCTCACCGGCAGCGTCCACCATGCCCGTGATGATCGCCAGCACGTCGCGCGCCGCCGTATCTGAGTCGAACTGCGGCGGCAGATCTGCGCACACCAGGACCGAGGACAGATCGCATGCAGCCGGCATGCGCCGCGTTGTCGACATGTCGATATGTCGATATGTCGACGAATCGACACCCTGTCTTTTCGGATCGCGCGGCCTTTATCATAGTGTAGCAAGGACGAGCTTCGGCATCCGGCCGGGCCCGCGCCTCTGTCGTGTCGATGCCGATCGGACCAGTCCGGGGGGGGGGGGGGGGGGGCGAGGGGGGGGGGCCGCGGGGGGAGGGGGTGGGCGGGGGCCCCCGCTCCGTCCGCTCGTCAACACACCTGCGCCAAGGAATAG
>NZ_CAXIAM010000033.1:0-37139 GCF_964021865.1 uncultured Sphingomonas sp. | reverse complement strand
GGTGGTCGCCACCTGCTGCGCGCGGCGCAGGCGTTCAACCGGGCGCTGTACCCGCTCGACGAACCGCTGCTCCGACAGTCGCGAGCGGGTCGGGAGCAGCAGCCCGATCGCAACGCCGGCGATGGTCGGATGCACGCCCGAGCCGAGCACGCCGATCCACACCGCGCATCCCACCAGCACATAGGCGATCGAGGCAACCCAGCCGAGCCGCAGCAGCGCCAGGATGCCGACATATCCGGCCGCCGCCAGCAACAGGAAAGCGACGCTGAGCGTCTCGGTGTAAGCGATGGCGATCACCAGCAAACCAAACACGTCGTCGATCGCGGCGAAGGCGAGCAGCACCGCGCGCACCGCTGGCGGCAGCCGGGTCGTGAACATCGCCACGATCGCGAGGCTGAACGCCGTGTCCATTGCCGCCACCACGCCCCAGCCGTGCTGCGTCGGTTTGCCCAGGTTGAAGGCGAGGTAAATGGCGATCGGCACCACCAGCCCGCCGATCGCACCAGCGACCGGAAGCACTGCGGTCTTGACCGAAGCCAGCGATCCTTTGCTGAATTCTCGCTTCACCTCTGTACCGATGATCAGGAAGAACAGCGGCATCAGCGCGTCGTTCACCCATTCGGCGAGCGGCATCGCGATGATCTCGCCGCCGTAGCTGAAGCGCAGGTCGGTATCCCAGATCCGCTCATACCCCGCGCCCAGCGGCGAGTTGACGAGGACGAGCGCGACCAACGAGGCGATCAGCAACGGGCCGCCGGATACCTCGCCCATCGCGAAAAACGGCGCGACACGTTTGACGAAACGTGCCGCGCGTGAATGATGCGCCCGGGCCGCGACCTGCCCGGAAAGGCGCGGGGTGAGCGCCATGATGTTCCTCGATTGTCTGTGGAGATTATACGGCTCACCCACATCGCCGTTCCGACCGACGCGTCCCCGCGCAACTCACATCAAGATCAATTGAGGCTCATCAGGCTCGCATTGCCACCCGCTGCGGTGGTGTTGATCGAGGTCGACACTTCCTCGACCAGCCAGTCCAGCCGATAGCCGGCGCTCGCCGCCTGGGGCAGCACGATTGGGCCGGGAAGCTGCGCCAGTAAATCCAGCACCGCGCTGACGTCCGCGGCGCTGCCCTCGATCAACGTCCCCGCGAACGCCGGCTCACGCTGCCAATCGGCGGCGACACGCACACGCGCCGCGGCGCTGGCCGGAAGCACCGACAGCGTCTCGCCGGCGACGGCAGCGTTGCCGACCACCACCTCGTTACCTGCCGCCAGCGCAACGCCCAGCTGTTCGATCAGCCCGGCGCGGGTCTGTGGCAGCGCCAGCACACGGCCGCGCGGATGCAGTGCATAGAGGTTGCGCTCGCCGACCGGTCCGGCCAGCTCGATTTCCGCCCCCAGCATCGACGCGGTGATCGCATCGCGGACCCGCGCCGCGGCGGTCGCCTCGCCGAGCTCCTCCAGCCGCATCGCCAGATCGCGCGCCGCGGGATCGGCATGGTCGCTCACCACCGGTGGTGGAAGCGCCGCGCCACTCACCAACCGCCCGAGATAGAGCGGCCCGCCTGCCTTCGGTCCGGTGCCCGACAGCCCCCGCCCGCCGAACGGCTGCACGCCGACGACCGCGCCGATCACGTTGCGATTGATATAGAGATTTCCTGCTTTCACCCGGCTCGTGACGTGCGCGATCGTCTCGTCCAGTCGCGTGTGCAGCCCGAAGGTCAGTCCGTATCCGGTGGCGTTGATGCGATCGATCAGCCGGTCGAGATCGGCGCGGCGGAAGCGCACGACGTGCAGCACCGGCCCGAACACCTCGCGCTCCAGCTCGGCGATATCGCTCAGCTCGATGATCGTCGGCGGAACGAACGTACCGTTGGCGGTGTCGCCCGACAGCGCCACCTGCTCCACATGGTGCCCGGCGGCGCGCATCTTCGCGATGTGCCGCTCGATCGTCGCCTGTGCCTCGGCAGAGATCACCGGGCCGATGTCGACCGCCAGCCGATCGGTGCGCCCGATCGACAGTTCGTGCAGCGCGCCGCGGATCATCGTCAGCGTGCGATCGGCGACTTCGTCCTGAAGGCACAGGATGCGCAGCGCCGAACAGCGCTGCCCGGCGCTGTCGAAGGCGGAGGCGATCACGTCCGCCACCACCTGCTCGGCCAGCGCGGAGGAATCGACGATCATCGCATTCTGACCGCCGGTCTCGGCGATGAACGGGATCGGCGCGCCATCGGGGAGCAATCGCTTGGCCAGCTCACGCTGGATCAGTCGCGCGACCTCGGTCGAACCGGTGAACATGACCGCCATCGTCTCGGGCGCGGCGACCAGCGCGGCGCCGATCGCACCGTCGCCGGGGATCAACTGCAACACGTTGCGCGGCACGCCCGCTTCGTGCAGGATGGCCACGCCCTGTGCGGCGATCAGCGGCGTTTCCTCCGCCGGCTTGGCGAGCACCGCATTGCCCGCGACCAAAGCGGCGGCGACCTGCCCGGTGAAGATCGCGAGCGGGAAGTTCCACGGGCTGATGCACGTCACCACGCCCGGCGATCGATGCCCGGCGCCCAGCGTCGCGCGCGCCTGTTGCGCATAATAGCGCAGGAAGTCGATCGCCTCGCGCACCTCGGCGATCGCGTTGGGCAGCGACTTGCCCGCCTCGCGCACGATCAGCGCCAGCAACTGCGGCATTCGCCCCTGCATCGCATCGGCCGCGCGATCGAGCATGGCGGCCCGCTCCACCGGCGAGCGGGCGGCCCACGCCGTGGCGGCGGCCGCCGCCGCCCGCGCCGCATCCTGCGTCTGAGCGACCGACATCTCGCGCACCGTGCCGACCCGCTCGCAGTGGTCGGCCGGGTTCAACACCGCCCGCTCGGCTCCGATCTCACCGGCCTGCCACGGTCCCTCGGCCGCCAACGTGCTGCTCAGGGAGGCCAGCACCGTCTCGTCGCTCAGGTCGAGCCCGGCCGAGTTTAGTCGCGCGCCGTACAGCTCCCGGGGCAGGGCGATCTGCGGATTCTTCTGCCCCGGCGACGCCATCCGCCGCACCGTCTCCACCGGATCGGCGATCAGATCGGCGATCGCCACGTCGGGATCGGCGATGCGGTTCACGAACGACGAATTTGCGCCGTTCTCCAGCAGCCGCCGAACCAGATAGGCAAGCAACGTCTCGTGCGTACCGACCGGCGCGTAGATCCGGCACGGCCGGTTCAGCTTCGCCGCGCCGACGACCTCGTCATACAGCGGCTCGCCCATGCCGTGCAGGCACTGGAACTCGTAATCGCCGACCGTGAAATCACCGCCGGCGAGCTGATAGATCGCGCTCAGCGTCTGCGCATTGTGCGTCGCGAACTGCGGGAACACCGCATCGCGCGCCGCCATCAGCTTGCGCGCACAGGCGGTATAGGCGACGTCAGTATGGACCTTGCGGGTATAGACGGGGAAATCGGGCAAGCCATCGACCTGCGCGCGCTTGATCTCGGCATCCCAATACGCGCCCTTGACGAGCCGCACCATGATCCGCCGCCCGGCCCGCCGCGCGAGGTCGACGATCCAGTCGATCACGAACGGGCAGCGCTTGCCATAGGCCTGCACCACGAAGCCCAGCCCGTCCCACCCGGCAAGGTCGGGATCGGTCGCGAGGCTTTCGAGCAGATCGAGCGACAGCTCCAGCCGGTCGGCCTCCTCGGCATCGATGTTGAGCCCGATGTCGTAGCCCTTGGCGAGCACCGCCAGCGCCTTCACGCGCGGAAGCAGCTCGTCCATCACCCGCGCCGCCTGTGCGCGGACATAACGGGGGTGGAGCGCCGACAGCTTGATCGAGATGCCCGGCCCTTCGTAGATGCCGCGCCCGGCGGACGCGACCCCGATCGCCTTCACCGCCTCCTCATAATCGCGATAATAGCGGTCCGCATCCGCCGCGGTCGTCGCCGCCTCGCCGAGCATGTCGTAGCTGTAGCGGAAGCCGCGCGCCTCCAGCGGGCGCGACCGCTTCAGCGCCTCGGCGATCGTCTCGCCGGTCACGAACTGTTCGCCCATCATCCGCATCGCCATATCGACGCCGCGCCGGATCACTGGCTCGCCCGCGCGCGCGATCAGCCGGGTGAGCGCGGCGCTCAGCCCGCTGTCGTTGACGCTGCCGGTCAGCTTGCCGGTCACGACCAGTCCCCAGGTCGCGGCATTGACGAACAGCGAGCGCCCGTCGCCGACATGCGCCCGCCAGTCGCCGCCCGAAATCTTGTCGCGGATCAGCGCGTCGCGCGTCGCGGTGTCCGGGATGCGCAGCAAGGCTTCAGCGAGGCACATCAGCGCGACGCCCTCCTGGCTCGACAAGGCATATTCCTGCACCAGCCCTTCGACGCCGGTCCCCCTGTGCTTCGCACGCAGCGCAGTGACCAACGCGGTCGCGGTGGCCGCCGCCGCGGCGCGCACCTCATCGGGCAGCGTCGCCGCCTCGAGCAACGGCGCGAGGCATTCGGGCTCGCTTCGGCGATAGGCGGCGGTGATCGCCTGCCGCAGCGCGCTTTGCGGACGGATCGGCGGGGCGAAATTTGCGAACGGGGGCAAAGCGGCGCGCATCGCAGGACATCCTCTCGTGGTGAGAACGCCATAGCCGATCCACCTCTGGCGATCCGACCGGATTTGCGGCATCAACGAACCGTTCGAAGCGATTTAGCCGGTCATGACAGAGCGAATGGACCAGAAAGTCACCACCACCGGGCCAATCGACGCGTTCGACCGGCGCATCATCGACGTGCTGCGCGCAGAGGGTCGCATTTCGGTCACCGAACTGGCGCGCAGGGTAGGGCTGTCGAAGACGCCGTGTCAGGTGCGGCTACGGCGATTGATCGATGGCGGCTACATCCTCGGTTTTCGCGCGATCGTCGATCCGGCGCGGCTCGGGCTCGACCATGTCGCCTTCACCGAGGTGAAACTGTCCGATACCCGAGAGGCGGCGCTGGAGGAATTCCGCCGCGCGGTGTTGCGCATCCCCGAGGTCGAGGAATGCCACATGATCGCCAGCAGCTTCGATTATCTGCTCAAGGTCCGTACCGCCGATATCCGCCGCTACCGCGAGGTGCTGGGCGAGCGCATCTCCTCACTCCCGCATGTCGCCAGCACCTCCACCTTCGTGGCGATGGAGACGATCCGCGACGCCGGCATGTGACCCGGGACCTCAACCCTTGAGGGCGTAGAGGCACAATCCCAGGCTCGCCGCACCGACGAGCAGGAGGAAGATCGTAAAGGCGAGCACCTTGGTCTGCCGACGCAGTCGTTGGTGGCGATAGTAGCGATTGTGGATGATGCGCCCTCGTGTTCTGAATATTTTGTACCATCCATAGCCAAGCGATATTGCTCCGCGATGAAGCAGGGCATCCGTCGGTTATCGGCCGCAGCCGCCGTCGGTGGCGATCGCGTCATATGCCGTTTGCTGGAGCGCCGTGGTTTCGGCCTCCGAAAACCCGAGATCGCTCGCCGCCGCCTCACGCGCACCCAGTGTTCGCGGATCGATCCCGGTCACCCGCCCGAACACCACCAACGCTTCGAGATAATAGCCGTAGCTGCTGGCGTGATACTGATCGTAGGACCATAGCGGCACGCGCGTATAGTCGATGCCGTCATAGGGGTTGGCGTCGGCGACACCGCTGCGGATCGCGCAGGTGAAGGCCTGACCGACCGGCGCGACATCCGCCTTCGCCCGGCGGGCGGCCGTGTCGATCGCGCGCCGCAGGTCGTTGGCCATCGTCGCGACGGGCGTCCCGGACCAGCGCTTGCCGGGCAGGAACACCAGATCGGGCCGCGTCCATGTCGCCGACAGAGTGATCGCGACCTTCGGATTGCGCGCGCGCAGCAGGTCGGCGATCCGCCTGGCATCGGCGATCGTCGCCGCGCCGTCGCCCGGCCGGTCGGGATCGAGCGTGCTATATTCCTGCAGCACGACATGGTCCCAGGCGCGATCGATCGGCGCGCGCCGCTCCGCCAGATGCCAGCCGAGCGTCTTCCCGCCGGATGTTTCGAGCGACACCTGCCAATCGAGCCCGGCCTGCTCGGTGAAGCGCTTGAACAAGCCCGGCACGCCTCCGATCCGCTCTCCGACCCCTTCATAGTTCAGGTCGGTCACGCGATCGGCGTTCATCACCCGCACCGGCGTGTTGGCGCCGAAGGTGAAGCTGTTGCCGACGAACAGGATCGTCTCCGCCTCGGCACGGGCGCCGGTCGACATCAGGGCGGCAAGGGAGAGGAGCAGGCTACGCATGGCCTCGCGCATAGCGACGCCGTCGCGGTCAGTGAACCGCGACGGCGCGCAATATCACCAAGACAGGTTAAGTCGTCCGTAGATCTGCCGCCCGTTGAACCCGAATGGTGAATAATAGGGGAAAGCGGTCACGCCGTTGTTGTTGAGCGCGGCCGGCGTGGTGTTCGGATAGACGTCGAACAGGTTTTCCGCTCCCAGCGCCAGCGTGACATTGTCGTTGAAGCGATACCGCCCCTCCAGATCGATGATCGTGTTGCGTCCGGTGTAGACGTCGTTCGCCAGCACCGTGCCGGGCTGCAGCACATTGCCATAATGCACCGCGCGGATCGTTGCGCCCAGCGCGTCGCCGCGCCAATCGACCGCGCCGACGATCTTGGTGCGCGGCGTGCCCTGCTCGATCGTCAGGATGCGATTGCGCCCGAACAGGTTGGGGGCAGGGTTGAGCGCCGCAGTCGAGGTCGGGATGCGATCGACCGAGATGTCGTTCAGGTTCGCCGCTGCGCTCAGGTTGAAGCTGCCGAGGCGTTCGGTGCGCAGCGTATAGGCGGCGACGATGTCCAGCCCCTTGGTGGTCGTCTGAATGCCGTTGATGAAGAAGCGTGCCGCCTGCACCCCGAATGGCGCGAGCAGCGCACCGACCTGCGCGCTGGCGGTGGCCTGGATGTTCTCCGAAAGCGCGATCTGGTTGCGGATGCGGATGTGGTAACCGTCGACCGTCAGGCTGAACCCGCCGACACGCACCACCGTGCCGACCGAGTAGTTCCGCGACTTCTCCGGGTCGAGCGGCAACGCGCCCAGCGCGCGGGCGATGTTGCTCGATACCGGATAGAGGCCGGTTTCCTGAAGGACGTTGCCGTTCACCAACGACTGTGTCGACGTATAATATTGCTGCTGGAGCGATGGCGCGCGGAAACCGGTCGACACAGAGCCGCGGAACGCCAGCCACGGCGCTACGTCATACCGCGCTGACAGCTTGGCGGTCGCGGTCTCGCCGAAGTCCGAATAGGTTTCGCCACGCGCAGCGGCACCGAAGGTCAGCTTGTCCCAAAGCCGCGCCTCGACATCGAGATAGAGGCTGCCGTTGCTGCGATGAACGTCGACCTCGTTCGAGGGCTGGAACCCGACGAAGCCCTGCGCGCCCGATGCCAGCGCGCTCGATGCGCCCGCAGCGCGATTGTAGCTCTCCGGCTGCCCGGCGCCGATCGCAAAGCCTTCGCGACGATATTCGCCACCGGCCGCGATGTTGATGACCGCGGCACCCAACGTATATTCGCGCGCCAGGTCCAGCCCGGCGGTCAACTGGTCGTAGGTCAGCCGACCGCTGTCGAAATCACGCGGTGAGGCGCTGCCCAAGGTCGCGTTACCCGAATTGCGCGTCTCGAAATCGATCGTGTTGCGGCCATAGCTGACGGTCAGATCGGTATTCCAGCCGCCCAGATCGCCACGCACGCCGGCGGTCGCGTTATAGTCCTTCGACCGCGATGCGATCAGCGGCAGGAAGCCGTCCGGGTAGAGGTCGATCAGCGCTTGCGCATTGGCATTGTTGGCATTGGCCACGCGCGGAAACGCGCCGCTTTCGCTGTCGCGCTGCTGGAAACCGCCATTGGCATAGGCGGTCCAGGATCCGTCACCCAGCGGCACCGCGGCGTTGACGTACACCGTGCCTTGCTCGACCTCGGGATCGCCGAACCGTGCACGGATACGCTGCGGGGCGGCGCCACGCGGATCGATGTCGGCACGGTTGGTCGGCTGACGTGAGACATATTCGCCCGAGACGGTCAGGAACCCTTCGCTACCCAGCGCGAAGCCCTTCCAGCCGCTGAACGTCGCGGTTTCGCCGTCGCGTACCGAGCGCGAGGTGCGCGCGGCGTCATACGTCGTCGCATAGGTGCCGAAGGTGACGTTCGCGCCGCCGCCCGCGCGCGCCTCGCGCAGTCGCAGGTTGATGACACCCGCAATCGCGTCCGACCCGTATTGCGCCGACGCGCCCTCGCGCAGCACCTCGACGCGGTCGAGCGCGACCGTCGGGATCGTATTGAGATCGACCGCCGCCGAGCCGCGTCCGATCGAACCGTTGATGTTGAGCAGCGCCGACGTATGCGCCCGCGTTCCGTTGATGAGCACCAACGTCTGGTCCGGCGACAACCCGCGCAGCGTCGCGGGGCGGATCGCGTCGGTTCCGTCGACCGCCGCCTGACGCGGGAAGTCCACCGATGGCGCGACCGTGGAGAGCGCATCGGCCAACTCGGTCGTGCCCTGCGCCCGCAACGTGTCCCCGCTCAGCACGTCGACCGGCGAAACGGTATCCAGCCGGCTACGCCCCGGCGCACGCGTACCGGTGACGACCACCTCATTATCGACTGGCGCCTCCGCGGCGGGTTCAGCGTCGCTGGTGGCGGCGGGCGTGGTCTGTGCGGCAACCGACGTCGCCAGCACCGGCAGCAACAGCGCGGCACCGGCCAACAGCGCGGCTCGGGTGGTGCTCATGCGAATTCCCCTTCTTGTTCTTCGACCCTTACATGGCCGCCCATTCTCTACGTCTCGGATAGTGATTAGGGAGCAATGCTTGCTTGCCCGCCCCTAAGCCGGGCTTGGCCACAACGGCGAGGAAGGGAATGGCGGAAGAGGTGGGATTCGAACCCACGGAGAGCTTGCACCCTCGCTGGTTTTCAAGACCAGTGCCTTAAACCGCTCGGCCACTCTTCCCGACGCGCGGTGCGGGTGCCTATGGCAGCAAGGCTCGGGCGTATTCAACCCCCTCGCTGCGGCTGCGGCCATCCGTGCTGCCGGCGCGATGATTTGCGGTACCGTCACCGCACGCGCTGTGTCAGAACCGGGCGATCATGAAAGCGGTAACAACTCTCACGCGCGGTCTGGCCGCAGGGGCGTGCCTGATCGCGCCGACGATCGCCTTGGCACAGGACGACAGCGGCTTCCGGAGCTATCTGACGCAGGTACGCGGGCGGGCACTCGCCGCCGGCGTGACCGCCGCGACGGTCGACAATGTCCTGCCGGCGCTGACCTTCAACCCGCGCGTCGTGGCACTAGACCAGCAGCAACCCGAAGCGCGCCCCAACGCGCCGGTCCCGCGCTTCGCGCCCTATCGCACGATGCACGTCGACACGGCGCGGATCTCGCGCGGCCGCGCCACCTACACGGCGCAGCGCGCCCGACTGGCGCGGGTCGAGGCGGCGACCGGCGTGCCCGAGGAGATCATGGTCGCGATCTGGGGTCATGAAACCAATTACGGCAGCTACACCGGCAACTTCGATACCGTGCGCAGCCTCGCCAGCCTCGCCTATGAGGGCCGTCGCCGCCCGCTGTTCGAGGGCGAGTTGATCGCCGCACTCAAGATGATCGACCGCGGTGTGTCCCGGACGCAGCTCACCGGCAGCTGGGCGGGGGCGATGGGCAACCCGCAATTCCTGCCGTCGATCTACCTGCGCCTGGCCAAGGACGGCGATGGCGACGGCCGTGCCGACATCTGGAACTCGGCGGCGGACACGCTGGCCTCGATCGGCAATTACTTCGTCCAGGCCGGCTGGCGACGCGGCCAGCCGTGGGGCGTCGCGGTCAACGTGCCCGCCAGCTTCGACCGGAGCGAGGTCCGCAATCGGCTCGTCTCGCCGCGCTGCCCACGCGTGTTCGAGCGGCACAGCGCGTGGCGCTCGATGGCGGAGTGGCGCGCGCTCGGCGTGTCGGCGCAGAGCCGCACGCTCGCCGACGACGTGCAGGCGACGCTCATCGAACCCGACGGGCCTGGACAGACCGCCTATCTGCTCACCGGCAATTACCGCGTGATCCTCGACTACAATTGCTCGAATTTCTACGCGCTGTCGGTCGGCCTGCTTGCCGATGCGATTGCGTCGTAGCGGTGGCGCGCTATGGCATGACGCCGATGTATTCTCCCCGCTTCGACACACGGAACCCTCAATGACCAAGCTGCTGACCGTTCTCGCGCTTCCCGCTGCCGTCGTCGCGCTGGCGATGCCCGCCGTCGCCGCCGCGCCGCAGTTCGACACGCCCGCGCCGGTCGCGTTCATGGAGGATCTGTCGTCGGGCGCGGTGCTGTTCGCGCGCGACGCCGATCGCCGGATGCCCCCGGCGTCGATGGCCAAGATGATGACGGTCTATACCGCGTTCGAGATGATCAAGCGCGGCGACCTGAAGCTCGACACCGAGTTCGAGGTGCGGCCGGAGACGTGGCAGAAGTGGCACGGCCCGCAGGCGGGGTCGACGATGTTCCTGTCGTCGGGCGAGCGCGTCTCGGTCGCCAACCTGCTCTACGGCATCGTCACCTTGTCGGGGAACGACGCGTGCATCGTGCTGGCCGAGGGTATCTCTGGCACCGAACAGGCGTTCGTCGAGCGGATGAACGAGGATGCCGCGAAGTTGGGCTTGAAGAACAGCCATTTCGGCACCGCGAACGGCTGGCCGGACGGCGGCGTCACCTATGTCACCGCGCGCGATCTCGCCACGCTGGCCGCCGCGACGATCCAGCAGCACCCCAAGCTCTACAAGCAATTCTATTCGCGCCGTGATTTCACCTGGGGCAAGACGATGGGCGCCGGGCAGGCGATCACCCAGGCCAATCGCGACCCGCTGCTCGGCCGCGTCGCGGGCGCCGACGGGCTGAAGACCGGCCACACCGAGGAGGCAGGCTATGGCTTCACCGGCTCGGCCGAACAGAACGGCCGCCGGCTGGTGATGGTGCTCGCGGGACTGACCAGCTTCAACCAGCGCGCGCAGGAATCGGTGCGCTTCATGGAATGGGGCTTCCGCGCGTGGCAGGCAAAGCCGGTGGTGAAGGCCGGCCGCGAGGTCGGCACCGCCGCTGTCCAGCTCGGCAGCGCGCGCGAGGTGAAGCTCGTCGCACCCAAGGACCTGACGGTCACGATCCCGTCGGGCAGCCGGCCGAAGCTCGCCGCGAAGATCGTCTATGACGGCCCGATCAAGGCGCCGATCAAGCAGGGCGCGCATATCGCCGATCTCGTCGTGTCGTCGCCGGGCCTGCCCGAGCAGCGGATGCCGCTGGTCGCGGGCGGCGACGTCGGCGAGGCGGGCTTCTTCGGCCGCGCGTGGCAAGGCCTGTTCGGCTGACCGGCAACAGCGCGATGACAAAAGGGCGGTTCCTCAGCCTCGAAGGCGGGGAGGGCGCGGGCAAGTCGACGCAGGTCCGCGCGCTCGCCGCCGCGCTCGGCGACCGCGGGATCGACACCGTCGTCACGCGCGAACCGGGCGGCAGCGAGGGGGCGGAGGCGATCCGCGCGTTGCTGATGCAGGGCGACGCGACCCGCTGGAGCGCGCGCGCCGAGGCGTTGCTGTTCGCCGCCGCGCGCGCCGACCATGTCGAAAAGGTGATCCGCCCCGCGCTCGACGCCGGTCGCTGGGTGATCTGCGACCGCTATATCGACTCGACCCGCGCCTATCAGGGCGTCGGGGGCGGGATCGACGATGACGCGATCCTCGCGCTGCACGATTTCGGATCGTCGGGGCTGCTCCCCGATCGCACGTTCCTGCTCACGCTCCCTGCCGAGGTCGGCGCAGCGCGCGCCGCCGCCCGCGATGGTGCAGCCGCCGATCGCTTCGCCCGCCGCGATCCGCGCTTCCACGCCGCGGTCGCCGCCGCCTTCGACGGTTTCGCGACCGGCGATCCGGCGCGCTTCCGCCGGGTCGATGCGACCCAGCCGCCGGAGGGGGTGACCGCAGCGATGCTCGACGCATTGGCGGACCTGCTCCCGTGACGACGGTGCGTGGCCACCGCGCCGCGATCGACGCGTTCCTGGCGGCGAGCACCGGTGGCGTGCTCCACCACGCCTGGTTGCTCGCCGGGCCGCTGGGCGTGGGGAAGGCGACGTTTGCGCTGGCCGCAGCGCTGCGGCTGCTCGCCGATGCGATGATACCCGGCGTGCTCCCCCCCGGGCTCACCGTCCCCGACGATCATCCCGCCGCGAAGCTGATGGCGGCAGGATCGCACCCCGATCTGCGCGTGCTGCGCCGGCTGGCGAAGAAGGATAAGGAAGACGAACTCGCGCGGTCGATCACCGTGGACCAGATCCGCAGCCTCGGCCCGTTCCTCGGCACGATGCCGTCGCTGTCGCCGCGCCGCGTGATCGTGATCGACGCCGCCGACGATCTCGAACGCCCCGGCGCGTCGAACGCCTTGCTCAAGAGCCTTGAGGAGCCGCCCGCCGGCACGATCTTCCTGCTGGTCAGCCACGCGCCCGGCCGACTGCTCCCGACGATCCGCTCGCGCTGCCGGCTGCTGCGCTTCGATCCGCTCGATGATGCGGACATGGCCGCGGTGCTCGCAAACGCGTTGCCCGAAGCGGACGAAGAAGAGCGCGCCGCATTGGTGCGGATCGGGGAGGGGGCGCCGGGCCGCGCGATCGGCTACGCCGGTCTCGATCTCGGCGCGCTCGACACCGTGGTTGAGGCGATCGGGCGCGATGGCGATCCGATGCTCACCCGCCGCGCGGCGCTCGCGCGGGCCCTGTCGCCCAAGGCGGCGCAGCCCCGCTACGAAGCGTTCCTCGATCGCGTCCCCACCGTGATCGCGCGCATGACCGCCTTGCGCGTCGGCGACGATCTGCGCGCCGCGCTCGACGCCTATGACGAGGCGCGCAAGGTCGCCGCCGCCGCCCGCAGCCTGTCGCTGGACACGCAGGGCACCGTCTACGAACTCACCGGGATCGTCGCACGGCTGGCGGCGCCGCGGTAAGACGCGCCACCTGCGACCAACCGGACGGTCCGAGCGCAGCGAAGCAAGCCAGAGCCGAACCAGTGGGCCTCGGGGCGTTTCATAGAACGGACCCGGATATACACTGCCGGCTTCCTCGATCGTCAGCCGGTCAGCGGCATCCCGCCGCAGGTTGCAATGGCCGCCGCTGCCATCGCCTCCATTTCTTCAAACAACTTGCCCTTGGCAGCAACGCGACAAACGCGGACGCTATGTTACGCGTTTTTAACATTCGATTGCTGGCACCATTGTCCCTAATTTGCGTTAGCGGCCAAGGGTCTGGCAAGGCGGTCATTCCCGAAAAGGGATGTGGTTATGGACCAAACTGCCTTCGTGATCGGGTTCTCGGTCATGTCACTCGCGTCGTTGGCGATCTACGCTTCGGGTAAAAAGACTCCGCCATCGCATCATCACACGCTGCTACATGCAGCCGTCCCGTTTATTGCGGCGACGGCCTATCTCGCGATGGCCTTCGGCATCGGCACCCTCATCAAAGGGGACGGCTCGGCCACTTACTTGGCTCGCTATGCGGACTGGACGGTCACGACGCCGATCCTTCTTTCCAGCCTCGTGCTGCTGGCGTTCCACGAACGTGGGAAGACAGGTGAGGTCGGCGGCTTTCTCACCTCCATCATCGTCCTCGACGTGCTGATGATCGTGACCGGTCTGATATCGTCGCTCGCCGAAGCGCCGCTGGTGAAATGGGTTTGGTATCTCTGGTCGTGTGTCGCTTTTCTCGGCGTCCTGTATCTCCTCTGGGGGCCGCTGCGGGCGATGGCTGTCGAGAGAGGCGGCGAGCTGGGCGCGGCTTATGGCAAGAACGTCACGTTCCTGACTGTGATCTGGTTCCTGTACCCGATCGTCTTTCTGATCGGGCCAGAGGGGCTGAAGATCATCACCGACCCGATGTCGGTATGGGCGATCCTGGTCATGGATGTCATCGCCAAGGTTGCCTATGCATTCTATGCTGCCAGCAACCTCGATAAGGCGCTGCACCATCACAGCCAGCGGGCGTGACTCGCGGCACCGCCTTGTTGATCGCGGGGGCGGTTGCGGCCGCCTTCGCGCCATTGCCAGTGCAATTGGTGTTTGCAATCCTCGGCATCGGTGTGGTCGGCATGGCGCATGGGGCGGGTGATCTGGCCGTCGTGGAACCTGCCCGGCGGAGCATGTTTCTTCTCGCCTACGGTATCGCGTCCACGACGACGCTGCTTTGGTGGACCATTAATCCGGCGATGGCCTTGCCGGCCTTTCTCGTCGCCTCGGCCGTCCACTTCGGCATTGAGGATGGCGCCAAGGGCGGACCGATCGAACGCGCCGCGCGCGGGGTGGTGCTCGTCGCTGCGCCGGCCACCTTGAACGCGCCCGCTTATGCCGTCCTCTTGCGAACGGCCGGTGGAGCCTTATCCACCCTGCCGACCTACACCCCGATCCTTGCCGCGGTCGGCGGCGCGGCGGGTGCCACTCTGCTGGCGCTGGCGTGGCGACGGCGAAACCTGCATCTTGCCAGCGGAGTGGCCGCGTTGCTGCTGATGCCGCCGCTGATCGGCTTCACACTTGGTTTTCTGATCCTTCACGCCATTCCGCAAACAGCCGAGCGTCGCGATCGCCTGGGGTACTTCGATAATATGTCATACCTGCGCGCGGTCGCGCCAGTTTTCGGCGGAGCGCTACTGCTCGCCACCCTCGTCGGAACGTTGCTGCTGCACTTAGATCCCAGCGGCGTCCGAGGGCTCTTTGTAGGCATCGCCGCTCTTGCCGTTCCGCACCTCCTCGTGACGCCCTGGTTCGAAGGAAACGCGGTCGGGTGCCAGCCTGAGTTGGCGGCACGGGGCGGCTGAGACGTGTCATGTCGGGTCCAGAACCGGCCTCCGATTGCCCATTGAGGGTCCGGCGCTACGTCGTGACCACGAATGGACTAGTTCGCCACGCGTTCATGAGGACAGCCTCGACATCCGTGGCGAACGCGCCGAGCCCCGCGCCACCCGGCCACCGCCCGCTTGTTCTGGCGGGCATCAAACCCTAGGACGGCGGCATGGGCGAACCCTTCTACATTACCACCGCGATCAGCTATCCCAACGGCCGTCCGCATATCGGCCATGCCTATGAGGCGATTGCCGCCGACGCGATCGCGCGCTTCCAGCGGCAGGCCGGGCGTGACGTGCGTTTCCAGACCGGCACCGACGAACACGGGCTGAAGATGGTCCAGACGGCGCGCGACAAGGGCGTCGAGGTCCGCGCGCTTGCCGACGAAATGTCGGGCTATTTCAGGTCGATGTGCGATGCCTTGAGCATCAGCTATGATCGCTTCATCCGCACCACCGATGCCGATCATCATCTTGCAAGCCAAGCGCTGTGGCGTGCGATGGCAGCTTCCGGCGACCTGTACCTCGATCGCTACGAGGGCTGGTATTCGGTACGCGACGAAGCCTTCTACGACGAGAAGGAACTGGTCGACGGGCAGGGGGGCGAGAAGCTCTCGCCGCAGGGCACGCCGGTGACCTGGACTGCGGAGGAAACGTGGTTCTTTCGCCTGTCCAAATACCAGCAGCCGCTGCTCGACTTCTACGCCGCCAATCCCGACTTCATTCGCCCGGAATCGCGCCGCAACGAAATCCTGCGCTTTGTCGAGGGTGGGCTCTCCGACCTGTCGGTGTCGCGGACCAGCTTCGCCTGGGGCGTGCCGGTGCCCGACAGTCCGGGACACGTCATGTACGTCTGGGTCGACGCGCTCACCAACTATCTCACCGGTGCCGGCTATCCTGACGGCGACATGCCGCACTGGCCCGCCGATCTGCATCTGATCGGCAAGGACATCGTCCGCTTCCACGCGGTCTATTGGCCGGCGTTCCTGATGTCCGCGGGCGTTGCGCTGCCCAAGACCGTCTTCGGCCACGGCTTCCTGCTCCACCGTGGCGAGAAGATGTCAAAGAGCCTCGGCAACGTCGTCGACCCGCTCGATCTGGCGAACGCCTTCGGCGTCGATGGCCTACGCTATTTCCTGTTGCGCGAGGTGAGCTTCGGACAGGACGGCAGCTACGCCGCCGATGCGATCGTCACCCGCGTCAATGCCGAACTGGCCAACGCCTTCGGCAATCTGGCGCAGCGCACCTTGTCGTTCATCGCCAAGAACCTTGGCGGCGCGCTCCCCGACGCCGGCCGCGCCGATGTCGCGGATGGCCAGTTGATCGAGGAGGTCGTCGTCGCCTGCGCCGGCTTCAAGGCGGCATTCGGCGATCTGATGCTCAGCCAGGGCATTGAGGCGTGGATGCGCGGCGTCTTCGCTTGCAACCAGTATATCGATGCGCAGGCCCCGTGGGCGCTTCGCAAGACCGATCCCGAGCGAATGCATGCGGTGCTCGGCATGCTGGTCCGCGCGATCCGCATGCTCGCGATCACCATCTTGCCGGTGGTGCCGGCCGGGGCGCGGCGGGTGCTCGACCTGCTCGGGGTGGAAGATCGTAGCCACGCCGCGATCGACGACGACGGCTGGTATGCGCGACAGGTCGCGGCAGGCTTCGTGCTCGCAACCCCGACACCGGCGTTCCCGCGGCTTGAAATGCCGGCAGAAGCGGAGCCCGCCTGATGCTTGCCGACAGCCATTGTCACCTCAATTACAAGGGGTTGGTTGAGGAACAGCAGGCAGTGCTCGAACGGGCTCGCGCGCGCGGTGTGACGGCGATGCTCAACATCGCCACGCGCGAAAGCGAATGGGACGACGTGCTCGCCACCGCCGAGCGCGAGCCCGATGTCTGGGCGACTGTCGGCATCCACCCGCACGAGGCCGATGCGCACCCGCATATCGATACCGCAAAGCTGGTCGCACGCGGCCGGCACCCGCGGGTGGTCGGCGTCGGCGAAAGCGGGCTCGACTATCACTACGACCATTCCGATCGTGCTCGCCAGCAGGCCAGCTTCCGCGCGCACATCGCCGCCGCGCGCGAGTTGCAGGTGCCGATCGTCGTCCACACCCGCGATGCTGAGGATGACACGCTGAAAATCCTCCGCGACGAAATGGAGCGGGGAATGTATCCCGGCGTGATCCATTGCTTCACCGCCAGCGCCGCTTTCGCCACCGCGGCGCTCGAACTCGGTTTTTACATCTCTATTTCCGGCATCGTGACGTTCCGGAACGCCGTCGACCTGCAACAAACGGCGTCCCGTTTGCCCCCCGAACGGCTACTGATCGAAACCGACGCGCCCTTTCTCGCGCCAATCCCGCACCGCGGGAAGCCCGGCGAGCCGTCGTTCGTCGCTGATACCGCGGCCTTTTTGGCGAAGCTGCGCGGTGAGGAAGTGGCGGAATTACAGCGATATACGGCGGAAAACTTCCACCGCCTCTTCAACAAGACGACCGCGGCGTGAAGGTCCGCATTCTGGGCTCGGGCACCTCGTCCGGCGTCCCCCGCATCGGCAACGACTGGGGCGCCTGCGACCCCACCGAGCCCAGGAATTTTCGGACGCGATCCTCGATACTTATCGAGCATGACGGCACCCGGATCCTCGTCGACACCAGCCCCGACATGCGCCAGCAGCTGCTCGCGGCGAAGGTCTCGATGGTCGACGCGGTAATCTGGACCCACGAACATGCCGACCACGTCTTCGGCATCGACGACCTTCGCCAAGTTTATCATGCGCTTGGACATCCGGTGCGGGGCTACGCCCGCCCGCGCACCGCCGCTGCGCTGCGTCGGCAATTTGGCTACGTCTTTGAAGGCACTGGCGGTTATCCGCCAACGGTCGAACTGGCCGACCTGCCGAACCAGCTGCGCGTCGGTTCGATTGAGATTGGTATCGTCGACCAGCCGCACGGGAACATCACCTCGGCTGGCTTGCGCTTCGAGGCGGGAGGTAATGTCATTGGTTATGCCACTGATATAGCTGGGATGACCGATGAGATGCGCGTACATTATCAGCATCTCGACCTGTGGATCGTCGACGCGCTGCGCCGCAAACCGCACCCGACGCACCCCGATCTGGCGACGGTGCTCGACTGGTGCGCCGAACTCCAGCCGCGCCGAACAGCGCTGGTCCACATGGATCAGTCGATGGACTATGCCGAACTCTGCACAGAACTTCCAACCGCCATCGAACCCGGTTTTGACGGATGGGAGTGGACAGCATGAGCGACACGGCAATCCGCGCCGTCATTCTCGTACTTGTACTGGTCCTACCGATGTCCGCGCTATTAGCGCGGCGCGTGCCGTGGCGGACGACGTTGCTTTACAGCGCCATATGGCTAGCAGTCGCCGCCACCCTCGCTCTAGTCCTCAATTTTTTTACATAACGTGGATTATCGGCAAATACGGTTGGCGTGAAGGAGCGGCGGTCTCCTTTCAACTCGGCGTTGCACGCCTGGCTTGCGCTTCGGCGGTCAGCACGAGTTCGGCGGCCAGCAAGGCCCCCGCTTGATCCTGCGCGACCGACGTACCCTCGACTATGTCATTGATAAACTGCGGGCCGAACGGCAGCGGCACCTTCGAGCAATCGATGTAGCGGGTGCCTTTGAGGTCGGCGATGAACAGGTGGTTGCCGCCCGGTCTGCCAGCAATATCAACGTATTTACGCAATTCGATGTAGCCCTCGGTGCCGAGGATGAAAAGCCGGCCGTCTCCCCAGGTCGGTAAACCGTCCGGGGTGAACCAATCGACGCGAATATACCCGGCTCCCCCGCTGCCGTGGAGCATCATATCACCGAAATCCTCGAACCTGGGATGCTCCGGGTGCGCAAAATTGCCGGTTTGCGACGCGAGCACCTGCGCGCGCGTGCTGCCGGTCAGATAGACGAACTGATCGGCCTGGTGGCTGCCGACGTCGGTGAGGATGCCGCCGTTACGCGCAGGGTCCCAGAACCATTCCGGCCGGTTCGGCGCAGACAGGCGGTGCGGCGCGAGGTTGATCGTCTGGATGACGCGCCCGATCGCGCCGTCATGCACCATCTGCCCGGCCATTACCGCAGCGGGCACCTCCAGTCGTTCGGAATACATGATCCCGTATTTGCGCCCGGTCTCCTTGATCGCGCGGCGCACGTCGGCGAGTTGCTGCAACGTCGTGACCGCGGCCTTGTCGCTTAGATAATCCTTGCCCGCGCGCATGACGCGGATGCCGAGCGGCGCGCGCAGGCTGGGGATCGCGGCGCTGCACACCAGCTTGATCGCGCGATCCTGCAAGATCTCGTCCTCGCTGCGCGCCAGCTTCGCGTCCGGATACCGCTTCTGAAAGGCAGAGATCTGCTTCGGATCGGTGGCGTAGAAGCTGGTGAGCACCCCGCCGCCGCGGATCATCGCGTCGGTGATGCCGTAGATGTGATTGTGATCCATCCCGATCACCGCGAACGGCACGCGATATTTCGCCTCGGGCACCGGCTTGGCGACGGCGGTTTCGGTCGGCGCGTCGCCGCGGGTCGCGGATTGCGCCAGCGCCTCACCTGCCAGCCCCGCCAGCCCGGCGGTCAGTCCCATGCCTAGAATGGCGCGGCGATCGGCAAATGTCATCGTCTCTTCCCCTCAAACCGTAACCAGCGAGGTGGGCCACGCCACCGCTTCGCCGCGATCCATCGCCTGTTCGCCGAGCAGCGACGCGACGCTGGCGTTGTACGCCTGTTGCAGCAGCCCGGGCAGCGGCTTGCCCGATCGCACCGCCTCGCCGAACCCCTCGAACTGGAGCATCGTCTCGTCATACTCGCCCCAGCCGAGCGACTCGCCCGGGGTCGTCACCGGCAGCTCCGGGAACCAGGTGGCGCCACCGATCGGAATCGTGCGCTTGTGGCCGCGCTTCACGTCGGCCTGCATCCGCTGCAACGCCAGCGAACGCGGCGGCACCTCCTGATAAATGCGCCCCAACTCCGGCTCGATCGTGCCTTTGCTGCCCTGGATCTGCTCCTCGCAGCCGTAACGCGCGTTGTTGAGCAGCGAGGTGTAGATCAGCTTCCGCCCACCGGCATATTCGTAGATCAGCGCGACATGGTCGTAGACCTCGCGCCCGTCCTTCCAGAAACAGATGCTGCCCGAGCCGATCACGCGCGTCGGCACTGCATCGAGGAACCAGTTGCCGACCTGTAGCTGATGCGTTGCCAGTTCGGTCATCAGCCCGGCGGAACTCTCGCGATACAACCGCCAGTTGATGCGGCGGTCGTCGCTGTCGGCGGGCACCGGGCGGCGCCACGCATTGTTGCGATGCCAACTCGCGCGGATCTGCGTCACGGTGCCGATCTCGCCCGCCTTCACGCGGCGCAGGGCGTTGAGATAGGTGGGATGGAACATCCGCTGGTGCCCGATCTGCAGCACCTTGCCGCGCGTCCGGGCCCGCTCCACCATCGCGCCGCAGTCGGCGATCGTCCGCGCCATCGCCTTCTCGCACCAGACGTGCAGGCCCGCGTCCATCGCGTCGAAAGTGTGCTGCGCGTGGCGGTGGAGCGGCGTGGCGATCACCACTGCGTCGAGCCCCCTCGCCTCCAACATCTTGCGATGATCGCTGAACTCGGGCGTGCCGGCCGCGACCCATTGCCGCGCCTTGACGAGATGCGGCGCATAATTATCGCAGAGGGCCGCGACGGTGCAGTTGCGCGTCTTGGCGATGTTCTGGATCAGCGCGCGCCCACGGTCTCCGGTGCCGATCACGCCCAGCCGCACCTTGCCCGCGCCGGCGCTCTCCGCCTGCGCCGCGATCGCCGCCCAAGGCGTGGCGGTCGCCATCACGCCGCCGGCGCTGGCCATCAGGACGCGATCCAGGAAGGTCCGGCGAGTAAAATCAAAGGTCTTGTCGGTCATTACGCAAACATCCTGGTCGGGGCGGCGGGTGCGAGATCGAAGAGCATGCGCCGCACGCCATCTTGCAGCCGTTGTGCCGCTTCGTCATCGGCGACGATCAGTGCGGTGCTCAGCATTTCCGCCACCGCGCCGTTGGCGTCGACGACGACCGCCGAGCGGGGTGCCACGACGGCGGTCGATCGTCCCGGCCGCACCATCGCCGCGCGCTCGGGTGCCGTCACGCCGAGGCCCGATGTCGAGGAGATCGATAGCGCTTCGTCGATCAACGCGATCTCGACCAATGCCCGGTCGGCGTCACGCGGGTCGGGCACCGCAAACGACCATGCGCCACCCAGCGGGTGCTCGCCGATCACCGCCATCGAGCTTTCGCCAGCCGAGAGCAGCGCGCACTCAACGCCGGCATCGCGCAGCGCCGTTACCGCGCGATCGAGCGCATAGCCCTTGCCGAAACCACCGAAGTCCAGCGCGACCGACGCATCGCACGCCAGCGTCGCCGCACCGCGATCGAACCGCAACCGCTCCCAACCGATCGTCGCCCGGCGCGTGTCGACGGTGGGGTCGAACAACCGCTCCGTCATGTCACGCGCATCGTCGATCCGGATCAACGCATCCAGCAGCAGCGGATCGTCGATCGCGCCGGTTTCACCCCGTCCCAGCGCCTCGTTGAGCGCAGTGGCAGGTGACGGCCGGTGGATCGTCAGCGCATCGTCGACCTGCTCGATCGCGCGCTGCGCCAGCGTCAGCGCGTCGGCTGCACCATCGCCGAAGCGATACAGCTCGACGCGCGTCCCCATCGCCGGGAAGCACAGATCGCCCGTCGCCGGAAGCGCGCGCGTCGAGACGGCCGGGTGGGTCAGGCCTTGACCTCCCAGCCCGGCTGGTAATCAACCGCCCACAGCTTCATCGCCTCGGCGCTGGCGGGCTTGCCAGTCGCCGGATTGATCGTCAGCACGCTGTTGGTCCGATAGGCGATGTTGCCGAGGTGACAGAGCGTGGTGCTGATGTGGCCCTCAGCGATCGGCGAGGCGAGCGTAGAGGCATTGCCGCGAATGACGTCAACGAAATTGCGCGCGTGATAGACGTCGAGCACGCCCTCCCCGACCGTCCCGGTCGTCTCCGATGTCGCGGCGGCCTTGACCTGCCGGATCTGCTTGCCGGCCAGATCGTACAGCTCGAACCCATTCCGATCGACCACCGCCGATCCCTTGGTGCCGAGCAGCAGGACGCCGCGCCCGCGCCCGTAGGTCAGCTGCCCATTGCAGCTCTGCCCGTTCCAGCGAATCGCCCGGTCACCGTCGTAGATCAGGTCGAGCGCGAGCGAATCGTACATCTCCCAATCGTCGCCCTTGTGGAACCGCTTCGCCCCGCGCGCCTCCACGGTCTTCGGATAGGTCAGCCCCATCAGCCAGCGCGCGACATCCAGTTCGTGCATGGCATTGTTGCAAATCTCGCCGGTGCCGTACTTCCAGAACCAGTGCCAGTTATAGTGGACGAGGTTCGATCGATAGTCGCCGCGCGGGCGCGGCCCCTGCCACAGATCCCAGTTCAGATTGGCGGGCGGCGCGATGACGGTGCCGTTGCCGATCGAGCCGCGATTGTTGGCATACCAGGTCTGCGCCTCGTAGACGTCGCCCAGTTCCCCGGCGCGGATCAGCGCGCCGAGCTGCTGCGTTTCCGGGCTCGATCGTTGTTGATTGCCGACCTGTAACGTGCGGCCGGTCCGCTTCTGCACCGAGATCAGCGCCTCGCCTTCAGCTGGAGCGATGCCAATCGGCTTCTCCATGTAGCAGTGGCGGCCCGCCTCCATTGCATCGATCGCCAGCTTGGCATGCCAGTGATCGGGCGTCGCGACCGTGATGATGTCGACGTTCTTGCGGTCGAGCAGCCGGCGGTAATCGCCCTCGGTCTTCACCGCGCTGTTGCCCTTCGCGGCGAAGGCCGCCGCGCGCTTGGCCAGCACGTCGGAGTCGACGTCGACCAGATGCGTGATCGTGACGTTGGGCTGCTTGGAAAAGGCGCTCATGTGCGCCTGTCCGCGGCCGTTGACGCCGACGACGGCGACCCGCAGCCGGTCGTTTGCGCCCTTGATCTGAGCGTAGCTGCGGGCGCTGATCGCAACCCCCAGCGCCGCGCCGGCCCCGGTCAACATCGTGCGACGATCGATCATCGGTGCATCCCCCTCAAAATTCGCGGATCTTGATCGACCGGAAGTCGACCCGATCGCCATGATCCTGCAAGAGAATTGGCCCTTGCGGACGTTCGCCGAATCCCGGCAATTTCGCATATTTGCTTTGCGCGACCAGCGCGCGGAACGCGGGCGAGCCGCGCTCATAGTCGACGACCTTGAAGCCGTTCAGCCAATGTTCGACATGCCGGCCGCGCGAAATGATCACCGCACGGTTCCACTCGCCGGGCGGGTTGATCCGCTTGCCGGGGCTGTCGGGATCGGAAAGGTTGCGCGCCGGGATCAGGTCATAGAGGGAGCCGAGCGTCCGGTTGCCGTCGCGCCCGCGCTTGGCATCGGGATGCCGTGCATCGTCGAGCAATTGATATTCCAGCCCGATCGCAGAGCCCTCGCCCTTCGACAGCGTGGGATCGACGAAATATTTGACGCCACTGTTCGCGCCTTCCGTGAGCCGGAAATCCACCGACAGCTCGAAATCCTTATACTCGCGCGTGGTGACGATATCGCCGCCGTTGGTCGACTCGCCGCCGTTTCCGGCCTCCACCGACAGCACGCCATTGCCGATGGCCCAGCCCTTACTCGGGAAGGCACTGCCCTTCGCGGCCTTCCACCCGGCGCTGGTGCGGCCGTCCCACAACAGCTTCCATCCCGCCTTGCGCTCGCTGTCCGACAGGCGATTGGAGAGCCAGCCTTGCTCGGGCAGCCCGGTCGCCGGCATCGCATAGCGTGCCGGGCGGTCGGTGATCATCCGGACGTTGCGAAACCGCGCCTCGGGATGGCGGGCGGCGTCGGCATCGGGGATCGCATGGACCTGAAACGCGATGAAGCCGCGCGCGTCCATATCGTCGACGACATCCGCCGCCGGCACGCCGTTGATCCAGGTGCGCAGCCGGTTGCCGATCGCCTCCACCCGGTAGTGGTTCCAGTCGCCCGGACGGAAAGCGCGTCGTGCCGCTTCGTTGCGCCCCAGCGTGTAGAGCCATTGTCGGCGCTGCTCGTCATACAGCCCGGCGCTCCACGCGCGCTTCGATGGATCGATCTCGGCCTGATACCCGAACACGACGCCGTTGCGATAATCGGGGCGGCTCTGTCCGCGGATCATCATCCCGGAATTGAGCGCCGGATCGGTCTTGGTGTCGAACTCGACGATGAAGTCACCATATTGCGCGTCGGAGACCAGCCAGCTGTTGGTCTTGCCCGGCTCGGCGCGGCCGATCAACTCGCCGCCGGCCACGTCATAGGTGGCGTTGCCGCCCACCTTGTGCCAGCCCGCCAGCCCCGCGCGGGGGGTCACGTCGCGCCACGGCGCCCCCTGTTGGCGGGATTGCGGCGGGCGCGCGGCACCTGCGGTGGAAAGCGTCGTGACCAGCAATGCCGCCGCTGCGAGTGTATGGACCTTCATCAACCACCCTGCCCTAATGTCGCAGCCCCGCCAGCCGGCAGGCACCACATTGTTTTCCGGGTGCTCCCGCACCTCTTTCGACCACGAACCTAGGTCGCGGCCCGACCACTTGCAATAGAGATGTCAGACATTGGCGGCTGCTTCGGGTTACGCTACGATCCGATTGCGGCGCCGTCGCGGTCGATGCGCCTGCTGACAAATCGGGACGATCCATGCGCAAGACTGAAAGTGGCGGCAAACTATACCGTGGGATCGTCGATGCCATCCTGTCGGACATCGCGGAGGGCATCTATCCGGTCGGCGCGCGGCTACCGGCCGAGCGTGACCTGACCGAGCGCTTCAAGGTGAGCCGTCCCACCGTGCGCGAGGCGATGATCGCACTGGAAATGCAGGGGATCGTCGAGGCGCGCAAAGGCTCGGGGGTGTTCGTGCTCGCCACCGGCGCGGTCGACGCGACTCGCGAACTCGATATCGGCGCGTTCGAGATCACCGAGGCGCGGCGGCTGCTCGAGGGCGAGGTCGCCGCGGTCGCCGCCACCGAGATCGACTCGGCGCAACTTGCCGAATTGCGCGCGCTGCTCGCCCAGATGGAGCAAAGCGACGTGACGGCTGCCGAGGACGCCGATCGTCGCTTCCACATCGCGATCGCCGAGGCGACGGGCAATGCCGTCATCATCGCGGCGGTCACCGACTTCTGGGACATGCGCTTCCGCTCGCCACTGGCGCGCGAAGTGCTTGTAAAGGCCGGGAGTCTCGGCACCGAGAGCCGCATGGCCGAACACGGCCGCATCCTTGCGGCGCTGGAGGCACGCTCGCCGGTCGACGCGCGGAATGCGATGCGCGATCACCTTTCCCGCGTCATCGACCATCTGCTCGATGTCACCGAGACCGAGGCGGTCGAGCGCGCGCGTGCCGAGGCGACGCAGCGTCGCCATGCGCTCGCCCGCCGCGCCGCGGTTTGATCTCTCAAGCCGCATTGTCAGCATGGACTGACAATGCTACCTGACAACTAGGCAAGGAACGCGCTCGATCGACTGTCACAAGCCAGCGGTCGGTTTGCACAACGCAGCGCGCCGCCGACAGGGAGAGGGCTTTTGACCAGTCAGCACCGCTATAAGCGCCATCTGTTCGTTTCGATCAGCTTGACGAGCATGATCGCCGCCGCGCCGCTTTCCGCACAGACCGGCGCGCACACCCCCTCCCCGGCCGCGGCGAGCGCCGATCAGGACATCCCGGAAGGTCAGGTCGCCGACATCGTCGTTACCGGCTTTCGCGCGTCGCTGAACAACGCGCTCAACCAAAAACGCAACGAAACCGCCGCGATCGACAGCATCGTCGCCGAGGATATCGGGAAATTCCCCGACTCGAATCTCGCGGAGTCGATGCAGCGCATCCCCGGCGTCGCGTTGTCGCGCGGCGACGGCGGCGAGGGCCGCAACATCTCGGTGCGCGGGCTCGGCGCGCAATTCACGCGCGTGCGGATCAACGGCATGGAAGGCGTGTCGCAGGTCAGCGGCAGCGACATCCGCGGCGGCGTTGCGACGGGGCGGTCGTTCGACTTCGTGACCTTCCCCACCGAAATCTTCTCGGCGCTGTCGGTACGCAAGACGATGTCCGCGGACGTCGAGGAAGGCTCGCTCGGGGCGACCGTCGACCTGCGGGCGCCGCGCCCGTTCGATCAGAAGAAGGACTTCGTCTTCTCGGGCACCGCCCGCGGAATCTACAACGACATCAAAAAGGACGTCGACCCGCGCCTGTCCGCGCTCTTCTCCAAGAAGTTCGGCGACACATTCGGCATTTTGGGCAGCATCGCCTATTCAAAGCGCCACATCGACGAATATGCCTATTCCGCGGCCGACGTCGTTCCGACCTATGTCTACGGTCTCGAAGCACCCTCGAGCGTGCCGCGGACGTCGACCGATCCGCTGATCGGCAGCGGCCCGAACCGCTCGCTGATCATGCCGTTCTGCACCCCCGTCGGCTACACCTATCGCGGCGTGGCGGTGAACAGCCCCAGCAGCGGGTACAGCCAGTCGAACGGCACGCCGATCGGCGCGGACGCCAACAATTGCAGTACCAACAACCCGCGCACCGGCAACGCCGCCGCCTACGACTATATCATGAGCCGCGTCGGCGCGAACGGGCGTCCGGGCGGCGGCGTGTTCTTGCCGCGCCTGCCGCGTCCGGTGAAGAGCAGCCAGGACCAGCAGCGGATCGCCGGTTCGCTGACGCTGCAATGGAAGCCGACCGATCTAACCGACATTTCGATCGACGGCCTGTATTCGCGCTTCAAGGTCAATCGCCTCGACACGATGTTCGACGCGCGCTCGTTCGGACGCGCGCTGTCGAACAACGGCCAGCCGCTCACCTCGGTGCGCGAGATCGAGGTCGACGACAACGGCTCGCTGATCCACGGTTTGTTCGATGGCGTCGACCTGCGTTCGGAAATGCAGGACGAGCGGTTCACCTCCGAATACAAGCAGGTGAACCTCAACATCGATCACCGCTTCTCCGACACGTTCCGCGTCTTCGGGCTTGCCGGCATCAACCGTTCGGAACTCGACGTAAATCGCCTGCAGGTCGCGATCGATTCAAACGACACGCGCAACTGGTCGATCGATTTTCGCGACAATCCCGACATTCCGAAGATCGGCTATGGCATCGACACCACCAATCCGGCGCTCTTCCAATATGGGCCGCCGCTCGCCACCGGCGATCAGCGCGGGCAATTGTCGAACTTCATCCGCCGCAACACCATCACCAGCAAGACATTCGAGCTGAATACCGAATGGAAGGCCGCGCCTGGCTTCACGGTGCAGGTCGGTGGGCAGTATCGCACCAACGAATATGTCGCACGCGAGCGGCAGCTGACGAACACCACGCCCTTGGCGCTGCCGGCCGGCGTCTCGGTCAGCGACTTTACCTTCGTCACGACCGGCATCGGCAAGAACTTGGACGGCCAGCTTCAGGATTTCGTCGCGGTCGACCCGGACAAATTCCGCCGCGCGGTCAATTTCGACACCTACAGCTATTGCAACATCGAATGCGCGCGCGGCACCTACGGCGGGGTCAGCGAGAAATACTCGACCGGCTATCTGATGTTCAAGTTCGACACCAGCAACACGCTGCCGTTCGCGCTGCGCGGCGACGCGGGTGTCCGCTACGTCCATACCAAGCTCGACACCTACGGCCCGATCACCGCAGCGGCGCCGGCCGGCGCGCCGTTCGCCTCGCGCTTTGTCATTTCGGAAGTCGGGCGTTCCTACGACGACTGGCTACCGTCGATGAACCTCGCGCTTGACGTCACGCCGGATCTGATCGCGCGCTTCTCCGCGTCGCGGGTCATGTCGCGTCCCTCCTACGGTCAGTTGATCCCGGCCGGCAGCGCCAATCTGGTCATCCAGACGGCGTCGTTCAGCAACCCGTTCCTGGAGCCGATCCGCGCCAACACCTTCGACGCGTCACTCGAATGGTATTTCGCCCCCGGTTCGCTGATCTCGCTCGCCTATTTCTACAAGAATATCGAAAGCTATATCCAGACGACCAGCACGAGCGTCGCCTTCCAGGATATCGGCCTGCCGCTGTCGCTGCTGTCGGGCACGCTGCTAAGCGGGAGCGATCAGTTCACCGTGCAGCGGAGCAACAACACGCCCGGCGGCCCGCTGCGCGGCTTCGAGGTCAACGTGCAATTGCCGTTCCGCTTCCTGCCCGGCGCGCTCAGCAATTTCGGCGCACTGGCCAATTTCACGCGCGTCCGGTCGAACATCAATTACATCATCTCGCCCACGCTCTCGCGCACCGCGCCGCTGGTCGGGCTGTCGCCGGAAACCGCCAGCGGGACGCTCTATTACGAGGATAGCAAGTTCAGTATCCGCTCGACCGTCAACTATCGCTCGTCGTTCCTCACCGCGGTGCCCAGCGGCTCGGTTGATGCAGACTCGACCGCGAATGCCAGCTCGATCTTCGTCGACGCCTCGGCGTCGTACAATTTGACCGAGAACATCAAGCTGATCGCCGAAGTCTCGAACATCACTAACGAGACCAACCGGCTGACGGTCGATACCGTGCGTCAGGACCCGCTCTATACCGCCTATTTCGGGCGTACCTACGCGCTCGCGATCAACTTCCAGCTCTGACCATACGGATGCCGATGACCGATTACCGACCTGCACCCCTGAAGGCCGGTGGCAACATCCGCTGGGTGATCTGCGCCCTGCTGTTCTTCGCCACCACCATCAATTACATCGATCGGCAGGTCATCGGCATCCTCAAACCGACACTCCAGTCGGAACTCGGCTGGTCCGAGATCGACTATGGCACGATCGTCTTCTGGTTCCAGGCCGCCTACGCGATCGGATTGCTGGCGTGCGGACCGATCATCGACAAGGTCGGGTCGAAGCTCGGCTATGCCGCCGCGATCACGCTATGGAGCGTCGCAGCGATGGTTCATGCCCTGGTGCGCAGCCCCGGCGGGTTCGCGATGGCGCGCTTCGCGCTCGGCCTGGGCGAGGCGGCGAATTTCCCCGCCGCGATCAAGTCGGTCGCCGAGTGGTTCCCGAAGAAGGAACGCGCGCTCGCGGCGGGCATCCTCAACGCCGGCGCGAACGTCGGCGCAATCGCGACACCGATCGTCGTGCCGATGATCGCGCTCAGCTACGGATGGCAGGCGGCATTCCTCATCACCGGCGCGCTCGGCTTCCTCTGGCTGGCGGCGTGGCTGCTCTTCTATCGCGCCCCTGCTCAGCACCCACGCGTTTCCGCGCAGGAACTCGCGTACATCGCCGCCGATCAGGACAATGATGCGGGCACCACGCCGATCCGCTGGCCGCACCTGTTCCGCCGCCGCGCGACCTGGGCCTTCGTGATCGCCAAATTCCTGACCGACCCGGTATGGTACCTGTTCCTGTTCTGGCTGCCCGACTTCTTCGCCAAGCGCCACGGGCTCGATCTCAAGACCTTCGGCCCGCCGCTGATCGCGGTTTATCTGCTCGCCGATGTCGGCAGCATCGGCGGCGGGTGGCTGTCGTCGGCGCTCATCAAGCGCGGCTTCAGCGTCAATGCCGGGCGCAAGCTCGCGCTGCTCGCCTCCGCGATCCTCGTCACGCCGATCGTCTTCGCCAGCAGCGTGTCGAGCCTGACCGCGGCGGTGGCGATCATCGGTCTGGCCGCCGCCGCGCATCAGGGGTGGTCGTCGAACCTCTACACGATGGTGTCGGATACCTTCCCACGCACCTCGATCGCCTCGGTGATGGGGATCGGCGGCGCCGCCGGCGCGATCGGCGGGATGATCATGGCGAAGTACGTCGGGCAGGTGCTGGAGACGGTCGGCACCTATGTCCCCGTGTTCCTGTGGGCCGGTAGCGCCTATCTGATCGCGCTGCTGCTCGTTCACCTGCTGGTGCCGCGGCTTGATGCCAGGGCCGCTAGCTAGAATGTGATCCGTCCAAGCCGAAGCGTCACCCCGGCCAAGGCCGGGGAGCCGATGGGAGACGGTTCAAGCCGGGCGCGTCAAACTTTTAGGTCGGATCAAGCCCTGCTCAGTCCCGCACCGTCAGCGTCTTCGCCAGGGCGGCATGCCACCCTTCCGCCAGCGTCGCCCGGGCCTCCTCCGCCATCTTCGGCTCGAAGCACGCGCCGCGCGCCCATGTCGCCGCCAGCGCGTCGAGGTCCTTCCATACCCCCGTCGCCAGACCGGCATGGAACGCCGCCCCAAGTGCGGTCGTCTCCAAGTGTCGCGGCCGCTCTACCGGTACCTGCAGCATGTCGGCGAGGAACTGACATAGCCAGTCATTGGCCGCCATGCCGCCATCGACGCGGATCGTCGCGGGCGGATCACCGCCATCGGCGACCATCGCATCGGCCAAGTCCATCGTCTGATACCCGACCGCTTCCAGCGCGGCGCGCGCCAGATGCGCCTGCGTCGAGCCCAACGTCAGCCCGAAGATCGCGCCGCGTGCATCCGGGTCCCAGTGCGGCGCGCCCAAGCCGACGAACGCCGGGACCATATAGACGCCGTGGCTGTCAGGTACTTGGGTCGCCATGCCGTCGGTGTCGCGCGCGTGGGTGATGACGCCGATTCCGTCGCGCAGCCACTTCACCGCCGCCCCGGCGATGAAGATTGACCCTTCCAGCGCGTAGGTCACCGTGCCGTTCAGCCGATAGGCGGGCGTGGTCAGCAGCCGGTGCTCGGACGCGACCGCTTCCGCGCCGGTGTTGAGCAGCATGAAGCAGCCGGTGCCATAGGTCGACTTGACCATGCCCTTGGCGAAACACGCCTGCCCGAATAGCGCCGCCTGCTGGTCCCCCGCGACCCCCGCGATCGGGATCGCGGCATCGAACAGCCCGTCGGCGGTGTGGCCGAAGATATGGCTGTTGTCATGCACCTCGGGCAGCAGCGCCATCGGCACGTCGAACAGCGCGCAAAGTTCCTCGTCCCAGCGTTGCGCGTAAATGTCGTAGAGCAACGTCCGGCTGGCGTTGGTGATGTCGGTCGCGTGCACCGCGCCACCGGTCAATCGCCACAGCAGCAAGCTGTCGATCGTTCCGAACGCCAGCTCGCCCTTTTCCGCCCGCTCCCTCGCACCGTCGACATGATCGAGAATCCACGCCAGCTTGGTCGCGGAGAAATAGGGATCGAGCAGCAGGCCGGTCTTGGCGCGAACAGCGCGCTCGTGCCCCTCCTCCTTCAATCGCGCGCACAGCTCGGCGGTGCGGCGATCCTGCCAGACGATCGCTTTGTGGATTGCCGCGCCGGTCGCGCGATCCCACACGACGACCGTTTCGCGCTGGTTGGTGATGCCGATCCCCGCGATGCCCTCCGCCCCAACACCACTGTCCGCCAGTGCTTCCCGCGCGGTCGCCAGCGTGTCGCGCCAGATGTCCTCGGGATCGTGTTCGACCCAGCCCGGCTGCGGATAATGCTGCGCAAACTCGCGTTGCGCGGTCGATACGGGATGCGTTTCGACGTCGAAGACGATCGCGCGCGTCGAGGTGGTGCCCTGGTCGATCGCCAGAATATGTTGCGGACCCGCCACGTCTTTCTCCCTTGATGTCAGTTGCGCGCACGCGGCGGCAGGTTGGGCCGCACCAGATATTGGTAGATGGCAGCGCCGGTCACCCCGCCGACCAGCGGCCCGGCGATCGGCACCCACCAGTAATTGCCCGGGCCCGGCAGCGCGGAGTCACCCCACCCCATCAGCCAGCAGAACAGCCGCGGACCGAAGTCGCGCGCCGGATTGATCGGCCATCCCTCCAGATAGCCCGCCGACGCCCCGATGCACGCGACCAGCAGCCCGATGATGAGCGCGCTGGCGTTCGCCATCGGCGCCTGCGTGTTGAACTCGTCGGTGATCGCGAAAATGCCGAGCAACAGGATCGCGGTCAGCACCACCTCGTCCCAGAAGGCATGGACAGGCGTGATGTGCGCGCCGGGCGCGGTGAAGAACACGCCCGCCGCGCCGCCTCCGGCGCGGGTCAGCCCATGCGCGCTGTTGAACGCCTCGATCACGGGGCCGAACAATTGATAGACCAGCGCCGCCCCGATCATCGCTCCGACTACCTGCGCGGCCACGTACGGCAGCACCTTGCGGCTCGGAAAATCTCGGAAGATCGCGAGCGCCAGCGTCACCGCCGGATTGGCATGTGTCCCCGACACCGCGCCGGTCACGTAGATCGCCAGCGTCACCGCCAGCCCCCAGGCGATGCACACGCCCCAATAAGCGGTCGCATACGGACTGGGATCGTAGAGGATCAGCATCGCCGCTGCCGAATCGCCCAGCGTGATGATGATCGCCACCGCCAGTGCCTCGGCGATCAACTCGCCCCTGAAGCCCTGCTGCCCCGCCATGCCTCGGTCCTCCCCGCGCCTCACGCGGGCGCTTCGGCTACCTTCCTGTGTTTGTGCGCAAGGTCAATGCCGCTTTGAAGCAACCGCCGAACTTGCCATATGTTGGGTGATCTCAACCGCAACGAGGCGCTTCCGTGCAGCAACCGACACGTTCAGCCGCTTTCGATGTCGACCTGCTGATCGTCGGCGGCGGCATCAACGGCACCGGCATCGCGCGCGATGCCGTCGGGCGTGGGCTGTCGGTCCTGCTGGTCGAGAAGGACGATCTCGCGAGCCACACGTCCTCCGCTTCGACCAAATTGATCCACGGCGGATTACGGTATCTCGAATATCGCGAGTTCCGGCTGGTACGCGAGGCGCTGATCGAGCGCGAACGGCTGTGGCGCATGGCACCGCACATCATCTGGCCGCTTGAATTCGTGCTTCCGCAAAGCAATTCGCCGCGCCCGGCGTGGCTCGTGCGGCTCGGTCTCTTCCTTTACGACCATCTCGGCGGGCGCGAGCGGCTGCCCGCCACGCGCACCGTGGCGCTGGATCGCGACCCGGTCGGCCGCGGGCTGAAACCGGGCAATCCCAAAGCCTTCGTCTATTCGGATTGCTGGGTGGAGGACAGCCGACTCGTCGTGCTCAACGCGCGCGACGCGGCCGACCGCGGCGCGACGATCCTCACCCACACCCGCCTCGTCGACGCGCGCCGCGACGACGCCGGCGGGTGGCGCGCGACGATTGCCGACGCCACCGGCCCTCGCCAGATCCGCGCCCGCGCCCTCGTCAACGCCGCGGGGCCGTGGGTTGCCGACGTGCTCGGCAGCGTCCCCGATGCGCGGCGCGACCGTGGGGTGCGGCTGGTCAAGGGCAGCCATATCGTCGTGCCGCGGCTGTACGACGGCGCGCACGCGTTCCTGCTCCAGAACCCGGACCGGCGGGTGGTATTCGCGATCCCGTACGAGCAGGATTACACATTGGTCGGCACCACCGACGAGGCCTGGCAAGGCGAACCGGGACGCGCGGTTATCGACCAGCAGGAAACCGACTATCTGCTCGGCACCATCGCGCGTTATTTCGAGCGGCCGGTGGTACAAGAAGAGATCGTCTGGACCTATTCCGGCATCCGCCCGCTCTACGACGACCGTGCCGCGAATGCCTCCGCGGTGACGCGCGATTACGTCCTCGACCTCGACACGGGCACTGACGGTGCGCCGATGCTCAGCGTCTTCGGTGGCAAGATCACCACCTATCGCAAGCTGGCCGAACACGCGCTTCAGGAACTGGCGCGGTTCTTCCCGGCGGCCGGCCCGGCCTGGACCGCGGACGCGCCGTTACCCGGCGGCGACATCGCCGATGCCGATTTCGACCGCTATCTCGCGACCTTGCAGACCCGCTACGCCGCGCTGCCTGCCCCATTGCTGCGCCGCCTCGCACGCGCGTACGGCACCCGGATCGAGCAACTGCTCGGGGATGCAAGAACCACAGCGAATTTGGGAGAGGACCTCGGCGGCAGCTTGTTCACGCGGGAGATCGATTATCTCAGCGCGAACGAATGGGCGTCAAGCGCGGAGGACATTCTGTTCCGGCGCAGCAAGCTGGGCCTGCACGTGCCGCCCGATACCGCGGCGCGGGTCGACGCCTATCTGGCGCACCGTCTTAGTGCATCAGCCCGTGGCGACTGACCAGCGCGTTGAAGGCGTCTGCCGACAGCGGTGATGCGAACGCGCAGCCCGCGACCAGATCGTCCGCCCACACCACGATCGCCGCGATCATGCCCAGCCCCGGGAGGTTCAGCCAGATCGGCTGATTGCGGTCCATGGTGGAGAAAGTGAGCAACCGGCACCCGTGCTCGGACAGGTCAACAACCTTGCACAGCGTCCGCGCCATGCCGCTCTGCTCGGCGGGTGTCTCCAACTCCAGTCGCGCACGCTTGCTGCGGCGAAACGGGCGAGCGGCAGGGGCGTATTCGGCTGCGAACATGGCGGCGATCGTACGCCGCCATGCCTAACGAATGGTTAACGCGCTCGCTTACTTGCGAAGCGTGAGGCCACCACCGAAGCGCTTGTTAAAGCGAGCAACCTGCCCACCAGCATCCAGCACCTGACCACGGCCGCCGGTCCATGCCGGGTGCGCCAAGGGATCGATTTCCAGCGTCATCGTGTCGCCTTCCTTGCCCCAGGTGGAGCGAGTCTCATACACGGTGCCGTCGGTCATCTGGACCTTGATCATGTGATAGTCGGGGTGCGTGTCTTTCTTCATGGGTCGTGCTCCGAAATGGCTGGTTCCGACCAGCCTGAAAGGAAGGCGCGCGCCTAATCGAAACGCGCGCCGAAGTCAAAGCCTGTGGGCGATCAGCTGCGCTTGGGTGGGTCCGCGATCATCGCGGTGAAGTTCGCCTCGGCGGCGACCTGACCGTCGATCTTCGCCACGCCCGCGAACTTGCACACCGACGAGCGCTTCTGGACGAACTCGACCTCGAGCGACAACAGCACGCCCGGCTCGACGGGCTTGCGGAACTTCGCGCCGTCGATCGCCATGAAATAGACAAGCTTGCCCGATCCGGCGAGACCAAGGCTTTCGACCGCGAGCACGCCGGCGGCCTGCGCCAGCGCCTCGACGATCAACACGCCCGGCATGATCGGACGCCCGGGGAAATGCCCCTGGAAGAAGCCTTCGTTGATCGTCACCGCCTTGATCGCGCGGATCGAGCGATCGCGAACGATCTCCTCGACCCGATCGACCAGCAGCATCGGGTAACGATGCGGCAGCGCCGCCATCACGTCCACGATATCGAGCGGGCCGATCGGCCCGCCCGTCGTGTCGGCCGGCGCCTCGCTCACCGGCCGGTGGGGGCGCGGCTGGTCGCCGCCGGGGCGGCGGGAGCGGCGGCCGGCGCAGCCGCGTCACCCTGCTGGCCCGGCTGCCAGTTGGCCGGCGGCGTGACCCCGACCGTCGGGACCAGACGATCCAGCTCGGCGGTGATCGCCGAGGTGATGTCGGTCGTCGGCTGCGCGAACAGCGCGGCGTTCGGGCGCAGCAGCAGGCTGACGTTCTTGGCACGGACCGCGCCGTTCACCGCGTCGGGCAGCTTGGCCGAGATCTGCTCGATCGCATAGGCCTGGGCGCGGCTTGCCGGCGCCGTCAGACGCTGCAACTCGGCATTGGCGGTCTGCTCACGGGTCTGAATCGACTGCGCCTGCGTGCGCAGCGACGCTTCGGTCGCGCCGGGGGCGGCAGCGGCCTTCTGGTAGGCGGCGACCAGCGGCTGCAACTCGGCCTGAACGGCTTGGCGACGCGTGTTCGCCTGATCGAGCTGCGCCTTGTAGGTCGTCTGGATCTGCTGGCGCGCGGTTGCCCATGCCTTGGAATTCGCGACCGCCGCCTCGGGATCGGCGACGGCGATACCGGCGACCTGTGCGGTCGCAGTCGCGGCGGTGAACGCACCCGGCGTCACGAGCGCCGCGGCGAGCAGGAGGTGCTTGAAGTTGGTCATCAGAACTGAGTCCCTACGTTGAAGGTGATGAGCTTGCGGTCGTCGCCCGGCTGCGAAATCAGTGCCTTGGCGAGATCGATGCGCAGCGGGCCGAACGGCGAATTCCAATTGACGCCGATACCCACCGAAACACGCGGCCGTGCCGAGTTGCCGAGGAATCGCTCCTCGAACGGCTGCGACGCGATCTGCGCCGAATTGGGGACAATGCCGTTACAGCCGCCATTGCCGTTCGGAAGACCGGCGGCGCAGGTGGTCGGCACCAGCACGCCGGCCGCATTGACGTACGAATACAGCGGATTGCCCGCCGTATCCTTTACCGGCAGCGGCAGTACGACCGTGTTGCCGTTGGCGTCGGTCGTCGTCGGGAACGTCGCGGTCGGCAGCGGCTCGGTGATGTTGAACAGGCTGCCGAACTGCGCATAGATCGACGGCCGCAGCCCCATTTCCCGCGCGCCCGAGCCGAGCGGGATCTCGACCTCGAAGCGACCGAGATAATAAGCGGTGCCGCCCAGTGCATCGTCGACCAACTGGTCGCGATCGGTGATCAGCACCTGCTTGCCGGCGGAATCGGTCGTATAATAACGGCGCTGGACGCGCGGGCCGACGCCGCGGATGTCGAAGCCGCGGAACTGCGGCTCGCCAAGATAGAAGCGGTCGTTGATGCGGATGCGATCCACACCCTCACCGCGCGACTTCTCGAGCGACTTGATGTAGCCCCCCTCGCCGACGAACGAGCCGATGAACCCACCGCCGAGATTGACGAACTTCGAGAAGTCGAGCTTCGAGCGGATGTACTTCACATCGCCGCCCAGCCCGGCAAAGTCCTGGCTGAACACGAACCGCTGACCCGCGGTCGGGCGCAGGCGGCTGTTGAGGCTGTCGAAGATCAACGAATAGCCGACCGACGAGGTCAGACGATTGCCGAGCGAGTCGCAGAGGTAACGACCGGCCTTGAGCGGATCGCACCTACCGTTGGTGTAGAAGCTGTTCTCATCGAGGCCGACCTCGTCGTAGGAAAACTGATATCGACCCGCAAGCTGCCAATATTCGGTCAACGGCACGCCGGTGCGGATTTGGAAGCCGGTCGACACCTGGCTGTACGTGGTGTTGCGGTTGGTGCCGATGAAGTTGAACGCGTTATAGTCGCGACGGAAAACATCGACGCCCAGCGCGATGTTTTTGTCGAACACATACGGTTCGGTAAATCCCAACTGGATCGACTTGGAATAGGTCGAATAGTTCACGCCGGCGCTGAGCGTCTGGCCCTTGCCGCGGAAGTTGTTCTGGGTGATGTTCGCCTGGATGATGAACCGCTCGAGGCTCGAGAAGCCCGCCGACAACTGCAGCTGCCCGGTCGAGCGTTCCTCGACATTGGCCTCCAGCACGACGCGATCGGCGGCGGAGCCGGGGGTCTGCTTGATCTCGAACTTGTCCTGGAAGAAGCCGAGCGAGTTGATGCGGTCCTGCG
>NZ_CAXIAM010000032.1:0-37500 GCF_964021865.1 uncultured Sphingomonas sp. | reverse complement strand
GATCGGGGCTGATCCACGAAGCGGTCAAGGCGATGACCGGCGGCGTGACCGAGGAGGAGGTGCGCGCACATCGCCTGAAGCTGGGCGTGCGGCCGGTGTTCAAGCGGATCGACACCTGCGCAGCCGAGTTCGATGCGAAGACGCCGTATATGTATTCGACCTATGAGGCGCCGTCGTTCGGTGAGCCCGAGAACGAGGCGCAGCCGTCGGATCGCCGCAAGATCGTGATCCTGGGCGGCGGGCCGAACCGGATCGGGCAGGGGATCGAGTTCGATTATTGCTGTTGCCACGCCTGCTTCGCGTTGGCGGACGCGGGCTATGAGACGATCATGGTCAATTGCAATCCGGAGACGGTGAGCACCGATTACGACACGTCCGATCGCCTCTATTTCGAGCCGCTGACCGCCGAGGACGTGCTGGAAATCCTGCACGTCGAACAGTCGAGAGGCGAGCTGGTCGGGGTGATCGTGCAGTTCGGCGGGCAGACGCCGCTGAACCTGGCGCGCGCGCTGGAGAAGGCGGGGATCCCGATCCTCGGTACCTCGCCCGACGCGATCGATCTGGCCGAGGATCGCGAGCGGTTCGCGGCATTGGTCAACCGGCTCAAGCTGCTCCAGCCGTCGAACGGCATCGCGCGCAGCCGCGAGGAGGCGCTGAACGTCGCCAACCGCATCGGCTATCCGGTGCTGATGCGCCCCAGCTATGTGCTTGGCGGGCGCGCGATGGAGATCGTCGACAGCGACCAGCAGCTGGAGGACTATATCCAGACCGCGGTGCAGGTGTCGGGCGACGCGCCGGTGCTGATCGACCAGTATCTGCGCGACGCGATCGAGGTCGATGTCGACGCGATCTGCGACGGCGAGGACGTGGTGGTCGCGGGCGTGCTCCAGCATATCGAGGAAGCCGGGGTCCATTCGGGCGACAGCGCCTGCTCAATCCCGCCCTATTCGCTGCCGGCGGAGATCATCGCCGAGATCGAGCGGCAGACCGAGGCGCTGGCGCGTGGGCTGAGCGTCGTCGGGCTGATGAACATCCAGTTCGCGGTGAAGGACGGGCAGGTTTATCTCATCGAGGTGAACCCGCGCGCCAGCCGCACGGTGCCGTTCGTCGCCAAGGCGATCGGCGCGCCGATCGCCAAGATCGCCAGCCGCGTGATGGCGGGCGAGAAATTGCGCGACCTGCCGAAGATCGACCGCGACATCGATTATTTCGCGGTCAAGGAAGCGGTGTTCCCGTTCGCGCGCTTCCCCGGGATCGATCCGGTGCTGTCGCCCGAAATGAAGAGCACCGGCGAGGTGATGGGGATCTCCACCGATTTCACCACCGCCTTCGCCAAGTCACAGCTCGGCGCGGGCACCGTCCTGCCGACCAGCGGCGCGGTGTTCGTCAGCGTGAAGTCCGGCGACAAGGACCTGATCGTCCCCGCCGTTCGCGCGCTGGTCGATGCCGGCTTCACGATCGTGGCGACGACCGGCACCGCCGACCACCTGTCGCGCGCGGGACTGCCGGTCGAGACGGTGAACAAGGTCGCGCAGGGGCGGCCGCATATCGTCGACCGGATCAAGGACGGCGCGATCGCGTTGATCTTCAACACCACCGAAGGCTGGCAGAGCCTGAAGGACTCGCAGCCGATCCGTGCGTCGGCGGTGAACGGCAAGGTGCCGTACTTCACCACCGCCTCGGCGGCGGTGCAGGCGGCGCAGGCGATCCATGCCGCTGTTAAGGGTGATGGTTCACGCAACCTTGAAGTACGGCCGCTGCAATCCTATTATTCGCAGCCGCACAACTGATCCCCGGACATTCGTGCTGATCAAAAGGGGCGGCTTCCGACAGGGGGAGGCCGCTGCCGGGGAAGCGTTTTAAAGGACAAGGTGATGGCGACGGTCGAAAAGATGCCGATGTTGCAGGAAGGCTATGAAAAGCTGACTGCGGACCTGAAGCGGCTGAAGACCGAACGTCCCTTGATCGTGGATGCGATCGAGGAAGCGCGCGCGCACGGCGATCTTTCGGAAAACGCCGAATATCATGCCGCCAAGGAGCGGCAGGGGCAGGTCGAGGCGTCGATCGCCGATATCGAGGACAAGCTCAGCCGCGCGCAGATCATCGATCCGCGCGACCTGTCGGGCGACAAGATCGTGTTCGGCGCGACCGTGACCTTGCTCGACGAGGACGAGAAGCCGGTGAAGTACCAGATCGTCGGCCAGACCGAGGCCGATGCGAAGACCGGGCGGATCAGCTACAATTCGCCGATGGGCCGCGCGCTGATTGGGCGCAGTCTCGACGACGAGATCGAAGTGTCGGTGCCGGCGGGCGACCGTTATTATTTGGTGTCGAAGATCGAGTTCATCTGATGTCGAATCCGCTCCCTCCATCGTGGCGGGAGCGGTTGGCGGGCGCGACGTGGGAGCGCGAGCCGGAAGGCGAATCCGGTGGCATCATCCACCGTGTCGTCACGGCTGATGGCGAACGACTGTTCCTGAAATTCGGCGAAGGTGCTGTAGCGGACGCCGTCGTCGACGAGGCGACCCGCCTGCGATGGTTGCAGGGGCGGGTGCCGACGGTGCGGCTCGTCTCGTCTGTCGTTGAGCCCGATGCGGCATGGCTACTCACCAGCGCGGCCCCTGGCAAGACGGGAGATGCGTGGCTTGCGGAGCGCCCCGACCTCCTGCCGCACGTCATTCGTGGGTTCGCGACCTTCCTGCGCCTGCTTCATGCCCTTCCGGTGGACGAGTGCCCGTTCGATGCCTCGGCGCCGGTTCGGCTCGCCGCGGCACGCAAGCTCGTGGCTGTAGGCGCAGTCGACGAGGACGACTTCGGCGACGATCACCTCGGGATGGGCGCGGCTGCCGTGCTGGCGCACGCCGAGGCCCTGGCGGGCCACGCCACCGGCCGCGTCGTCACGCATGGTGACTATTCGCTCGGCAACCTTTTGCTCGATGCCGACGGCGCGGTGACGGGCTGCATCGACGTCGGGCGGCTCGGTATCGCCGATCCCTATCAGGACATCGCTATCCTGTGGGAGAACCTTGGCGATTTCGGCGAGGCGGCGCAGCGGCTGTTGCTTGCGGCGCTGGGTGTCGACCCGCTCGACGAGCCGCGGCTTCTTTTCCACCGGACGCTCGACGAGTTGTTCTGAGCCAATCAGCGTTGATCGAGTAGCCGCCGCTGCTGGCTAAGTTGTCGCCCGCAACTTGATCGAGGCCCACCCCTTGTTCGCCCGCGGCGGGAAGGAGCGGGGTCCCGGGTCGAGCCCGGGACGACAGTGGCAAACCGCGCTTTACGCCGCGGGCTTGCTGAGCAAATCGGGTTCAAGCAGGCGATGGAGGTGGACCACCACGTACTTCATTTCGGCGTCGTCGACGGTGCGCTGCGCGGCGGCGCGCCACGCCTTTTCGGCGCTCGCATAGTCCGGGAAGACGCCGACAATGTCGATCGAGGACAGGTCGCTGAATTCGAGGGTGCGCGGATCGCTGACGCGCCCGCCGAACACCAGATGAAGCTTGCTCATGCACGCGCTCCCGCTTGGGATTGAAACACCGCCGCGCCGCCCGTCCACGTCGTCGCCGGGACACGGAAAAGCCGCGGGCAGCACGATCGCTTGCCCCGCGGCTCTCCCTCGTCACCGGATCGGCGCCGCGGTCGGGCGGTCGGCCTGACCCTTCCCTAGCGCGGCGCGCGCCGTGTTTGAAGGGGTCAGGACGCGCTCTTGACCTGTTCCTTTCCAGCCTGCGCCGCGGCGGAGCCGGCGGTGCTTGCCGCCTTCACCACGCCCTGGAAGAGCGACTTGGCCTGATCGCGTGCGGCATTCGGAGTCAGGCCAAGCTGGTCCAGCTCCGAGCGGCCGGCATCCTTGGCCGCGGCCAGCGCGGCCACCGCCGCGGCGTTGATCTTGCGGCCGACACCGGACAGCAGCTCCTTCTCGCGCTGGCTGCGCGGCAGGACCGCGGCGACCGCGGCGCCGAGCACCAGCCCGCCGACGAGCACGCCAAGCGGGTTGGACTCGAGCGTTTCGGCGGTGGCGTGCGCGGCATCGCTGGCGCGGTGGCGCGCGGTGTCGAGCGCGTTTGACGCCGCTTCGCGCGCCTGATCGACGCCGTCGCGCAACCGGCCGTGCTGTTCCTGATCGTGGGTATGTTCGGTCATGATCCGATCCTTTCGGCGGGTGTGGCGGTATCTTCTGGGGAGGGCAGGCGCTTCTGCCGCTTCTTCTTGCCGAACAGGCGTGCGACCTGCCGCCCGGTGACCAGCGCGAACAGCAGCGTCGCGCCGCCGGCCAGCACGCCGGGGTTGCGGCGCGCGACCTCGGTCCCGGCTCGCACGGCGCGTTCGCCGCCCTCTGTCACCTCGGCCAGCGCGACGCGCGCGAGGCGGCGCGGCTCCAGTTCGGTTTGCAAGCGCCCGACCGTGCCGTCGAGCCGCTGGCGGGCCTCGGCGACGCGCGCCTCGGCCAATGTCACCTCAGCGCCGGTCATGCGCCGGGTCCCGCGCGCAACGCCGACTTGCCCGACAGTGCCAGCAACGCGGCGATCAGCAGCACGACGCCAACGACCGCCAGCGTCGCCCAGCCGGGGCCGATCAGCGTCGCCAGCGACAGGATCGCGCCGACCAGCAGCGCGATCAGCGCAGCAAGGCCGAGCACGCCCGCAATGGCGAAGCGGATCGCCGCAGCCTTGTAACGGGTGACCGCAAAGAGCGCCTTGGCCTTGGCCAGCGCGATCTCCGCCTTCGCCACGTCGCGCGCATCGGTGGCGAGTTGCGTCACCAATTGCGGGATGCTGTCGGGAAGCACGCGGTCACGAACGTCCATTGGGTCAGGCATCGCGCTGGTCGACGGCGGCCCCGATCAGCCGCGCCAGCACGAAGCCGACGCCGGCTGCGAGCCCGACCGCAACCTCGGGGCTCTTGCGGACGAGTTCGCGCGCATCGTCGAGCAGATCCTCGACGCTCTTCTGATCGATCGCGCTGGAGAAGCCCTGCACGCGATCGGCGGCCGACCGTGCATATTGACCGTATTGCGCGCCGAGCTTTTCGTCGACCTGACCGGCCGCATCGGTCAGCATCTGAGAAAGCTGCGTCAGCGCGTCGGTCGCCTTCGCCTTGCCGTCCTCGGCAAAGCCGCGTGCCTTGTCGGCGGCCTGCTCGCGGCCCTTGGCGACATAGTCGCGCGCGGACTGCTTGGCATCGGCCAGCGTGCTGCCGCTACCGGACGCGCTCGTGTCTTCCGGCGTGAAGTCGACGCCGGCATTCTTGAGCGGTTCCGCCGGCGTGAACGCGGCGTCGGCGGGCGGCGGCGCGGCGTCCGCCGGAGTGGAATGCTGGAGCGTGTCGCGATCCTGCTCGTCGGCCATGATTCATCCTTCCCTGGTCGAGGTCAAACAACCCGGTGGCCGGGCCGCCGGTTCCATCGCGTTGCAGCATCGTCGGGCGCCCGCTAGGAGGCGCCATGTCCTGCCGCGACGGCAGAAAATAGGAGGATCGTTTCGTGACCGCAATCATCGACCTGCACGGACGCCAGATCATCGACAGCCGCGGCAACCCGACCGTCGAGGTCGACGTGCTGCTCGACGACGGCAGCTTCGGTCGCGCGGCGGTCCCGTCGGGGGCGTCGACCGGTGCGCACGAGGCGGTCGAGAAGCGCGACGGCGACAAGGCGCGTTGGGGCGGGAAGGGCGTCGACGACGCGGTCGAGGCGGTCAACGACGAGATCGCGGACGCGATCATCGGGCTCGACGCCGAGGACCAGCTCGAAATCGACCAGACGATGATCGAGCTGGACGGCACCGAGAACAAGGGCCGGCTGGGCGCGAACGCGATCCTCGGCGTTAGCCTTGCGGTGGCGAAGGCGGCGGCGGAGGCGCGCGGGCTGCCGCTGTACCGCTACGTCGGCGGCGTCGCGGCGCATGTGCTGCCGGTGCCGATGATGAACATCATCAACGGCGGCGAACATGCCGACAACCCGATCGATTTCCAGGAATTCATGATCGTGCCGGTCGGCGCGGAGTCGCTGGCCGAGGCGGTGCGCTGCGGTTCGGAAATCTTCCACACGCTCAAGAAGGGGCTGAGCGAGAAAGGGCTGGCGACCGCAGTCGGCGACGAGGGCGGGTTCGCGCCCAACCTGGCCAGCACCACCGACGCGCTCGACTTCATCATGACCTCGATCGAGCGCGCGGGCTACACGCCGGGCGACGACGTGATGCTGGCGCTGGACTGCGCCGCGACCGAATTCTTCAAGGACGGCAAGTACGTCATCTCGGGCGAGAACCTGACGCTCGAGCCGGGCGCGATGGCCGATTACCTCGCCGATCTCGCCGCCCGCTATCCGATCTTCTCGATCGAGGACGGCATGGCCGAGGACGATTTCGAGGGCTGGAAGGCGCTGACCGACGCGATCGGCAAGAAGGTGCAGCTGGTCGGCGACGATCTGTTCGTCACCAACCCGAAGCGGCTGCGCGACGGGATCGGGCAGGGGCTGGCCAACTCGCTGCTGGTGAAGGTCAACCAGATCGGCACGCTGTCGGAGACGCTGGAGGCGATCCGCGTCGCCGAGCGCGCCGGCTACACCGCGGTGATGTCGCATCGCTCGGGCGAAACCGAGGATTCGACGATCGCCGATCTGGCGGTCGCGACCAACTGCGGGCAGATCAAGACCGGCAGCCTTGCGCGCTCGGACCGGTTGGCGAAGTACAACCAGCTGATTCGCATCGAGGAGGAATTGGGTACGATGTCGCACTATGCGGGCCGGGACGTGTTGCGGAACCGCTGATAGGGCTTGCAAAGGGCGAGGCGACTCGCGAGAATCGCTGGCATTATGCCTCGCCCGTCGAACCGCCTCTCGCAAACGCTCCGGCGTGCTGCCGTCCCCGCCCTCGCGGTGGCGGTGATGGTGTTCTTCGGTGCCTATGCGGTGCTGGGGCCGAACGGGCTGATCGCGCTGGGTGACTACAAGCGGCAGCTCGTGGCGCGCGAGAAGCAATATGCGCAGCTCGATCAGCGGAGGGCGATGTTGCAGAACCGCGTGACGCTGCTCGATCCGCGTCATGCGAACCCGGACATGGTCGACGAGCTGGTGCGCAAGGAGCTGAACGTCGCGCACCCGGACGAGGTGATCGTTCCGCTGAAGTGATGCGCGGGGCGTTTGCTCCAGTTGGTTCAAGCACCTGCGTCATTGCGAGCGTAGCGAAGCAATCCAGGGCGTCCTGATCCGACTCTGGATTGCTTCGCTACGCTCGCAATGACGAGGCTTGTGATCCGGGACCCCGCTTCCTCCCGGCAGAAGGAGCGGGATCCCAGTTCGGACCCGGGATGACGACCTTACCTACCGAGGAACGTCAGCAAATCTTCAGTAAGACGGTCGCTCTCGGTCGCGAACAGGCCATGCGGTGCGCCGTCATATTCGACCAGCTGCGCCTGCGCGATCCCGGCGGCCGCGGCACGGCCGCTGGTGTCGATCGGGACGGTCTTGTCGGCGGTGCCGTGTAGCACCAGCGTCGGCACGCGGAACGCCGGCAGGTCGGGGCGGAAATCGGTGTGGCCGAAGCTTTCGGCGCATTTCAGCGTCGGTTGCAGCCCGGCCTGCAGCGCCAACCCCTGTGCCCAGTCGAGCACCGCCTCGCTGACGGGGCTGGTGACGTAGCCGACACCGAAAAAGTCCTTGAAGAAGGTGCGGAAGAAGTTCGGCCGATCCTTGAGGATGCCGTCGGCGATCTGCTGCAGCGTTTCTTCCGGCACGCCGTCGGGATTGTCGTCGGTCTTGAGCATGTACGGCACGACCGAACTGATCAGCGCCGCCGAGATCACGCCCTTGCCGTCGTAGCGGCTCTGGTAGCGCGCGACTTCGCCGCCGCCCATCGAGAAGCCGACCAGCGTGACGTCCTGCGTCGCGCCCGCTGCTTCCATCACGTCATGAAGGTCGTCGGTCAGCGTGTCGTAATCATAGCCCGACCACGGCTGGCCGGAACGGCCGAAGCCGCGGCGGTCATAGGCGATGGCGCGGAAGCCGGCATCGGCAAGCGCCTTCATCTGCGGGTCCCAGCTGTCCGACGACAGCGGCCAGCCATGAATCAGGACGACCGGACGGCCCTCGCCCCAATCCTTGACGTAGATATCGGTCCCGTCGCGCGTCTTCACATACGGCATGTGGCTCTCCTTGGCAGAGCAGCCGTAACGGGCGGTTCGGAGGGGCGTTCCTCATCCTTGCCACAAGAACAAGTCGTCATTCCCGCGGAGGCGGGAATCCAGACGCGCGGGCTTTCGCAAGAGGCGAAACGTCAGAGGTTCTGGATTCCCGCCTTCGCGGGAATGACGGGGGAGGGCTTACCGCCCCGGTTCGCCGAGGAATGCCTCGACCTGATCCAGCGCCACGGTCTTGTCGAGGTAGGTCTGTCCGATCCCGTGCGCGAGCAGGAAGGGCAGCGTGCCGGCGGCCATCTTCTTGTCGTGGCGCATATGCTCGACCAGCCGCGCGGGCGGGGCGGTGATGCCGGAAGCGGCGAGGCCGTCGGGCAGGCCACTGTCGCGCCAGTGCGCCGCAACGCGCGCCGCGTCGTCGGGCGAGCAACGACCCGTCGCCGCCGAGAAGGCGAAGGCGAGCCCGCAGCCTGCGGCGACCGCCTCGCCGTGGAGCAGCCGGTCCGAGAAGCCCGCTTCCGCCTCCAGCGCATGGCCGAAGGTGTGGCCGAGGTTGAGCAAGGCGCGCTGCCCTTTGGTCTCGAACTCGTCCGCGCCGACGATCCGCGCCTTGGCGGCGACCGCATGGGCGATCGCGTGGACGCGTGCGTCGGGGTCGCCCGCGAGCAGCGTCGCGCCGTTCGTCTCGCACCACGCGAAGAAGTCCGCATCGTCGATCAGCCCGTATTTGACGACTTCGGCATAGCCGGCGCGGACCTGCCGCGCGGGCAGCGTGTCGAGCACGTCGGGGTCGATCAGCACCACCTTCGGCTGGTGGAAGGCCCCGATCAGATTCTTGCCGGCGCGCGCGTTGATCCCAGTCTTGCCGCCGACCGACGAATCGACCTGCGACAGCAAGGTGGTGGGGACCTGCACGAAGCCGCAGCCGCGCTTGAGGATCGCGGTCGCGAAGCCGACCAGATCGCCGATCACCCCGCCGCCGAGCGCCACGACATGATCGCCGCGCTCGACGCCCAGCACGAGCAGTTCGTCGGTGAGCCGCTCCAGCGTTGCCCAGCTCTTTGAGCCTTCGCCTGCGGGCAGGACGATTTCGGCATGGCGGATCCCGGCGGCGTCGAGCGCGGCGGTGAGGGTGGCGAGATGCCCGACGACATTGGCGTCCGCGACGATCACCACCGGGCGCGTGCCGACGATCGGCGCGAGCGCCTCACCCGCACGCGACAACAGCCCCGGCTCGATCCGCACGTCATAGCTGCGGTCGCCCAGCGCCACCGTCACGGTCGTCATTTGCTCAGGGCCTCCATGATCGCACGCACCGTCATGTCGTGCGGGGTATTGGCGCTGGGAATGCGCAGATGCGCGAGCGCGTAGAGCGGATTGCGGACCGCGGCCAGCTCGCGCAGCACGGTCGCCGGATCCTTGCCGCGCAGCAGCGGGCGGGTGTCGCGACGCTTGACCCGCTCGGCGAGCACCTCGACCGGCGCGTCGAGCCAGATCGCCAGCGCGTCGGACAGGATCAGCGCGCGCGTCTCGTCATTGACGAACGCGCCGCCGCCGGTCGCGATCACCTTCGGTCGGCCGTCGATCAGCCGCTGGATCACGCGGCGTTCGCCGTCGCGGAAATATTCCTCGCCGTATTGCGCGAAGATATCGGGGATCGACATGCCCGCCGCCGCCTCGATCTCGGTATCGGCATCGACGAACGGCAGCGCGAGCCGCAGCGCGAGCCGCCGGCCGACCGTGGACTTGCCCGCGCCCATCAGCCCCACCAGCACGATCGGGCGGCCGGTCCAGCGGGGCGGACGGCGCGACGGGCGGCGGGACGGGACGGGCGGGCTTTGCAACATCGTCCCTGCGGCTATACAGCGCGTTCCGTCCCCGGCAACAGCAGGCACGCAGCCCGCCGGGGCGCAAGTGACAGGTCGCGTGTGCAGGTTGGGAATTACATGACCCGGTTGATTGTCTCCGTCGTCGTGCTGCTGGTGATCGTGGTGGGCGCGCTGTTCTTCTTTGCGGGCCGCGCGACCGAGCAGCCGGTGACCCGCGTCGAGAAGGCGGTCGAGCTTGGCAATCTCGCCGGCTAAACGCGCCGCGCTGGCCGGCGTCGCGGCGCTCGGCCTCGCGGCGGCGGCGATCGCGCAGGACCGCCCCGAATCGCTGTTGCCGCCCGGCTTCGGCGAGGCGGCGCCTTCGCAGGCGCCGGCCGCGCCGCCGAGTCCTGCCGCAACCACACCGGGCAATGCGCCGCGCGTACAGGCGACCACCCCGGCCGGGCCGTTGCCGCCGCTGCCGCCCTTGCCGTTCCCGTCGCCGACCGCGAGCCCGACGCCGGTGGCGACGCCGCGCTATGTGCTGCCGTCGTTCGCGCGGCGCTCGCTGGCATCGGTCGGGGCCGATCAGGGCTTCGTGGGCGAGGCGTTCGGGAGCGCGGACGGGCGCTACGTCGAGCGGCTGATGCGGTATCTTTCGGCGCCGTTGCCGTCGCGGTGGCTGTCGATCGGACTGCGGCGACTGTTGGTGGCGCAAATTGATACCCCTTCGGGCGTCAACGGTGCCGACTTTGCCGCCGAACGGGCGTGGTTGTTGTTGCGGATGGGCGAATCGGTGTCGGCGCGCGCGGTCGCGCAGGCGGTCGACAGCGATCAGGTCACGCCGAAGCTGCGCGAGATGTGGATGCAGGCCGCGCTCGCGACCGGCGATCCGGCCGGGCTGTGTCCGCTCGCAGGGACGGCGGGCGACAGCGAGCGCGCGTGGATCGTCGCGCGTGCGATGTGCGCCGGGCTGACCGGGGCGGGGCGGACCCAGCCGCTGATCGCCGACATCCGCCGCCGCCGCGTGGCGAGCGGAATCGACCTGGCGCTGGCGCAGAAGGTGATGGGCGCGGGGCTCAACAGCCGGCAGGCGGTGACGATCGAATGGGCGCCGGTGGTGCAACTGACCGCGTGGCGGTTCGGGTTGGCGACCGCGACCGGGGTCGCGGTGCCCGACGAGCTGTACGGAACGGTCGGCCCGCAGGTGCGCGCCTGGCAGGCGCTGGCCCCGGCGGTTCCGCTGGCGGACCGCGCGGCGGCGGCGGATCGCGCGGCGGCGCTGGGCGTGCTGTCGAGCGCGGCGATGGTCGACCTCTATGCGGCGATCGGCGAGGGCAATGACGCGCCCGCCGAGCTGACCAATACGGCGGCGACGTTGCGCGATGCCTATGTCGGCAACGACCGCGCGACGCGGATCGCGGCGATGGTCAAGTTGTGGGACGCGGCGGAGACGCCCGCGACCCGCTACGCGCGGCTGGTGCTGACCGCGCGCGCCGCCGCACGGCTGCCCGCCGCCGCCAACGAGGCGCAGGCCGACCGGCTGATCGCGTCGATGCTGTCCGCCGGCCTGGATCGCACCGCGCAGCGCTGGCAGGGCGCGGTGCCGGTGGGCAGCGACGGCTGGGCGATGCTGCTGCTCGCCGATCCGGACGCGATCACGCAACTGTCGGCGTCGACGATCACCGACTACGCGCCGCAGGGCGCGCTGGCCGAGCGCAAGCGGCAATTGTTCTTCGCCGGCATGGCGGGGCTGGGGCGGCTGCCCGCGGCGGCGGTCGATGACCTCGCCGAGAAGCTGGCGGTGCCGGTCGCGGGGCGCAACGCCTGGACCAGCGCGCTGGAGCGCGCCGCGGGTGAGGGGCAGGCGGGAACGGTGCTGCTGCTGGCGGCGGTCGGGATGCAGGCCGATGGCTGGGCGCATGTGCCGCCCGCGGCCTTGTTCCATATCGTCCGGGCGCTGCGCGCGGTCGGGTTGGACGGCGAGGCGCGGATGATCGCGGCGGAGGCGATCGCGCGGCTGTGAGCGACGCCGCCGCGATCGACCGCTTTCTGGAGATGATGGCGGCACAGGCCGGGGCGGCGCAGAACACGCTGGCGGCCTATCGCCGCGACCTGATGCTGGCGTCCGCCACGCTCGACGGCGGGCTGGCGGTGGCGGACGGCGCGGCGCTGGAGCGACTCGCGGATGGTTGGGACGCGCTGTCGAAGGCGACGGTGGCGCGCAAGGCGGCGGCGTTACGGCGCTTCTTCGGGTTCCTGATCGACGAGGGCGACCGCGCCGACGATCCGTCGCCGGCCCTGCCGCGACCGGGGACGCAGCGGCGGCTGCCGCGCACGCTGGATCACGGCGACGTCGACCGGCTGTTCGCCGCGATCGAGGCGCGGCTGGCGCGCGATCCGGTGATCCCGACCGATCTGCGGCTCTCCGCCTTGTTCGAGCTGCTGTACGGATCGGGGCTGCGCGCGACCGAATTGGTGTCGTTGCCGCGCGCGGCGATCCACCCCGATCGTCCGTTCCTGATCCTGAAGGGCAAGGGCGGGCGCGAGCGGCTGGTGCCGATCTCCGACCGTGCGCGCGCGGCGGTGGCGGCGTGGCGCGCGCACGTCGGCACCGATCGCGCATTCCTGTTTCCGTCGGGCGCGACGCATATCTCGCGCGTGCGGCTGTTCCAGCTGGTGCGCACGCTGGCCGCTGAGGCGGGCATCCCGCCCGAGCGGATCAGCCCGCACGTGCTGCGGCATGCCTTCGCGACGCACCTGCTGGAGGGCGGCGCGGACCTGCGCGCGCTCCAGACGATGCTGGGCCATGCCGATATCGCGACCACCGAAATCTACACCCATGTCGACAGCAGCCGGCTGGTCGAGCTGGTTAACGAGCGTCACCCGCTCGTTGACGCGTTGCGAAAGCGCGCCTAGCTGCGCCCGATGCGTATTTTCCTCGACTTCGAGAAGCCCATCGCCGAGCTGCAGGCGCGCATCGACGAACTGCGCGAGACCGGCGCCGAGGGCACCGTCGACATTTCCGCCGAGATCGCCAAGCTGCAGGCGAAGTCGGACAAGCTGCTGAAGGACACGTTCGGCAAGCTGTCGCCGTGGCAGAAGACGCAGGTCGCGCGGCATCCCGAGCGGCCGCATTTCAAACATTATGTCGCCGGGCTGTTCGACGAGTTCGTGCCGCTGGCGGGTGACCGCGCGTTCGGCGACGACCAGGCGATCCTCGGCGGCTTCGCGACCTTCCGCGGGCAACGCGTGATGGTGCTGGGCCATGAGAAGGGCGACGATACCGCCAGCCGGCTGCGCCACAATTTCGGGATGGGCAAGCCGGAGGGGTATCGCAAGGCGATCCGGCTGCTGGAGATGGCCGATCGATTCGGTTTGCCGGTGGTGACGCTGGTCGACACCTCGGGCGCGTTCCCGGGCATCCAGGCCGAGGAACGCGGGCAGGCCGAGGCGATCGCGCGTTCGACCGAGGCGTGCCTCGCGCTCGGCGTACCGATGGTGGCGGCGGTGGTCGGAGAGGGCGGTTCGGGCGGCGCAATCGCGCTGGCGAGCGGCAATCGCGTGCTGATGTTCGAGCACGCGGTTTATTCGGTGATCTCGCCCGAGGGCTGCGCCTCGATCCTGTGGCGCACTGCCGACAAGGCCCCGGACGCCGCCGAGGCGATGAAGGTGACCGCTCAGGATCTGAAGGCGCTGGGCGTGATCGACGCGATCGTGCCCGAGCCGCTGGGCGGCGCGCACCGCGACCGTGACGGCGCGATTCGTTCGCTGGGCGATTGCCTGGAGCGGATGCTCCGCGACCTGGCGCCGCTGACGCCGGATGCGCTGCGGCAGGATCGTCGTGCGAAGTTTCTGAAGATGGGTCGGGTCGCTTAGCCCGTCTTCGCCGACCGAGCCGTTGCCGTCTTTGCGTGCGTTCGAATCATTTCCCTCGGTGCGGTACCCGACAAGACTGGTCCATCACGATCGCCATGACGCAGGTGTTGGTGCGATGGCTCGGCCACCAGCAGAAAAAGGGCGGCGGACCCGATGGTCCGCCGCCCCGATGTTCACCGTTAGTCGAACCCTATTACGGGTTCGCCATCTTCGTCTGAACGTTGGTGAAGGTGTTGTTCAGCTGCGTGCCGATACCCTTCATCGCCGCGATCGCGGCCACTGCAATCAGCGCAGCGATGAGGCCGTATTCGATCGCGGTCGCGCCCTTGCTGTTCTTCAGGAACGAGCGAATCTTCTGCATGTCGATCTCCACTAGGAACCCAGTTTTCTGTACCCGCCGACGTCCCGTTCAGGTCCATCGAGAGTGTTTCTATAAGTGCAGGGTTGATAAACACTTAAGTGCTAACGTGTGTTTTCGTTCAGCACCTTATCGGGTGGTCTGCAGATAGGCCTGAATCGACGCGAACAGGCCGGTCACCGGCTGGCCGATCGCCGACATGCCGCCGATAGCGGTGAGCGCGATCATGGCGACGATCAGTCCGTATTCGACCGCGGTCGCGGCGCGCGTCTGCCGCACGAGCGCGTGAAACAGGGCCGAGCGCGAGCGGATCGATGGACGTGACATGAGCGGCAGGATAGCGGCGACCGGTTAAGGAAGGATCGAAGCGCGATGCTGGTGGTGGCCGCGGCCCTGATCGACGATGCCGGGCGCTGTTTGATGCAGCAGCGTCCGCGCGACAAGCGGCACGGCGGGCTGTGGGAGTTTCCCGGCGGCAAGGTCGAGCCCGGCGAGCATCCCGCCGCTGCGCTGGTGCGTGAACTGGACGAGGAGCTGGCGATACGAGTCGCGTTCGATGCGCTGGTGCCGGTCGGCTTCGCCACCGACATGCCGGTGACGATGCTGCTCTATCGTTGTGCCGCGTGGCGCGGCACGCCGCGCGTGCTGGCGGCGGAGGCGCTGTGCTGGGATCGGCCGGCGGCGCTGGCGCGGTTGCCGATGCCGCCAGTCGACGTGCCGCTGCTGGCGGCGCTTGCCCGCGCCCTGGCAGACGGCTAGGTCCGGCCGTGCGATCAGGTAAGGGAATCCGGTAGGCAACGATCCGGAGCTGCCCCCGCAACTGTGACCGGCGAGCCGCTCGCCCCCGCGTGTGCCACTGGATCGTTCGCGATCCGGGAAGGCCGGGCGAACGGCGACGACCCGGGAGCCAGGAGACCTGCCCGATCGCGGTTGTCCTTCGCGCGGACGGGGTGTGCCGGGCGATCGGGAATTTTTCCCGCGCGACGACGAACGGGTCGGGTCGGCGTGGGATGGACGAATTTGAGCGATCGTGGATTTTGCATCGCGCGCATGGCCGCGGCGGTGCTGGCGGGGTGGGGGCTGCTCGGTGCCGCGCCGGTGCGCGTGCCGCGCGTGGTGTCGATCAACCCGTGCCTCGACGCGATGCTGATGCAGGTCGCCGATCCGGCGCAGATTGCGGCGATCAGCCATTATTCGCACGATCCGCGCGCCACATCGGTTCCGCTGGCGTGGGCCCGGCGCTTTCCGGCGACGTCGGGCACTGCAGAGGAGGTGGTCGCCTTGCGCCCCGATCTGGTGGTCGCGAGCGGGCATGTCGCGCCGGCCACCGTCGCGGCGCTGACGCGGATGCACATCCGCCTGCGGCAATTCGCGTTGCCCGACTCGATCGCGGAGAGTGCGCAGCAGGTGCGTGATCTTGCGGACGCGATCGGGCATCCCGCGCGCGGTGCGGTGCTCGCCGGACGGATAGCCGCCGCGGCGCGTTCCGATTCGCTGCCACCAGTGTCCGCGGTGATCTTCGGGCCCGGTGGGCTGGTGCCGGGGGCGGGGACCTTGCCCGACGAGATGCTGCGGCGCGCCGGCTTTCGCAACGCCAGCGCCGGTTATGGGCTGAAGCGCTGGGATGTGCTGCCGCTCGAATATCTGCTCGCCGATCCGCCGCGCGTGGTGCTGTCGGTCGCGGCGGCGCAAGGCGCGGGGGAGCGGATGGAGCGGCATCGCGCGCTGCGGCGGCTCGGCGCGCGCGTGACGATCGCGCCGTTCGCCGGGCGGCTGATGAATTGCGGCGGGCCGACAATCATCGCCGGGATGGCGCGGTTGCGGGCGGTGCGCGCGCAGGTGGCGGCGCGATGACGCGCGCGACGATGCTGCTGGGGCTGGGCGTGCTGCTCGCCGCCGCACTCTCGGTCGCCGCCGGGAAGGTGTGGGTGCCGCTGGGCGCCTGGACCGCCGCCGACCCGCGCTCGATCATCATCATCGAGCTGCGGTTGCCGCGGACGATCCTCGCGCTCACGGTCGGCGCGGCGCTGGGGATGTCGGGAGCGGCGATGCAGGGCTATCTGCGCAATCCGCTGGCCGACCCGGGGCTGTTCGGCGTGTCGTCGGGCGCGGCGTTCGGCGCGGTGTGCTCGCTGTATTTCGGGTATGCGGCGCAGACGTGGTTGTTGCCGGGCTTCGCGCTGACCGGCGCGGCGGTCACGATGGGCGCGCTGGCGCTGATCGCGGGACGGTCCGGCAGCCTGATCCTGTTCACGTTGGCCGGGATGATCCTGACCAGCATCACCGGTTCGCTGACCGCGCTGGCGCTCAGCCTTGCGCCGACCCCGTTCGCGGCGTCGGAGATCATGACGTGGCTGATGGGCGCGCTGACCGACCGGAGCTGGGACGAGGTGACGGTGTCGGTGCCGCTGATCCTGCTCGGAATGGCGGTGCTGGCGCGGACCGCGCGGTCGCTCGACGCGTTGACGCTCGGCGAGCAGGCGGCGCGGTCGATGGGGGTCGATCCACGGCGGCTGCAACTGGCGGTGATCGTCGGCGTCGCGTTGACGGTCGGCGCGTCGGTGGCGGCGGCGGGGGTGATCGGGTTCGTCGGGCTGATCGTGCCGCATCTCGTGCGTCCGTTCGCGGGGCACCGGCCGTCCGCGACCCTGCTACCCGCCGCGCTGGGCGGGGCGTTGCTGCTGACGCTGGCCGACAGCCTCGTGCGGCTGGCGCCGACGGTCAGCGAGTTGCGACTCGGGATTGCGATGTCGATGCTGGGCGGGCCGTTCTTCCTCTATTTGCTGATCGTCATGCGGCGGCGGCTGGCATGAGCGTGCTGGCAGCGGAAGGCGTCTCGCTGGCGCTGGGCGGGAAGCCGGTCCTCCAGGCGGTCGACGCGATCTTCGCGGGCGGGCGGGTCACCGCGCTGCTCGGGCCGAACGGCGCGGGCAAGAGCAGCCTGCTCGCGTGCCTCGCCGGGCTGCATGGGCCCGCCGACGGACGCGCCTCGCTGGACGGGCACGACGTGCGGACGCTGTCGACGCCGGCGCGGGCGCGGCGGATCGGCTTCCTGCCGCAAGCGGCGGACGTGCACTGGAACATCGACGTCGCGACGCTGGTCGCGCTCGGGCGGCTGCCGTGGCGCGGACGCTGGGGCGAGACGGCGCGGGATCGCGCGGCGGTAGAGGCCGCGCTGGCGGCGACCGGCATGACGGGGTTCGCGCGGCGCGGCGTCGAGCATCTGTCGGGCGGCGAGCGCGCGCGCGCGTTGCTGGCGCGGGTGCTGGCCGGACAGCCCGAATGGCTGCTCGCCGACGAGCCGCTCGCCAGCCTCGACCCCGCGCACCAGCTCGAGGTCGGCGCGCAGCTGCGCGCGGTCGCGGCGGGGGGCAGCGGGGTGGTGCTGGTGGTGCACGACCTGAACCTCGCCGCACGGCTGGCCGACGATGTCGTGCTGCTGCGCGACGGGCGTGTCGTGGCGGCCGGAGCGGCCAATAACGTGCTGACCGCCGCGCTGGTCGGCGAAACCTACGGCCTGACGGTGGAGACCGGCGTCACCGCCACCGGGCAGCGCTACATCGTTCCGGTGGGGCGGCCCGCCTGAGCCGGGCCGCTGGAGGCGCGACCGGGAATCGAACCCGGGTGCAAGGATTTGCAGTCCTCTGCGTCACCACTCCGCCATCGCGCCTCGAGGCCGGTGAGGGCGCGCAGATGCGGGCAGGGCGGCATGATGTCAAGCCGCCGATTGCAAAGTGTGTTGCGCGCGCGATACAAGCCCGATGACGCAACGTGTGTTGCATCGATAAAACAGCTATGCCACAGGACGGCTCATGACCCTCTCCGCCCCCGCTCTCCGGAATGACGATTTCACCGCGATGCGCCAGGCGATGGTCGCCAGCCAGTTGCGCACCACGCAGGTCAACGATCCGCGCATCGTCGCGGCGATGGCCGAGGTGCCGCGCGAACGCTTCGTGCCCGCGCATGCCGCCGCGCTCGCCTATGTCGACCGCGCGGTCGACCTGGGGCAGGGGCGCGCGCTCAACACGCCGCTCGCCACCGCGCGGCTGCTGGTGCAGGCGCGGTTGCAGCCGGGCGACCGCGTGCTGCTGATCGGTGCGGCGGCGGGCTATACCGCTGCGGTGCTGGCGTCGCTGGTCGCCGAGGTGGTGGCGGTGGAATCGCTGCCCGAACTGGCCGCCCATGCGCGTGACGCGCTGGCGCAGACGCCGAACGTGACGCTGGTCGAGGGGCCGCTGGAGCATGGGCATCCGGCCGGCGCGCCCTATGACGTGCTGATCGTCGACGGCGCGATCGAGGAACTGCCGTCGACGCTGGCATCGCAGGTCGTGGACGGTGGGCGGATCGTCAGCGGGCTGGTGGATCGCGGCGTGTTCCGCCTCGCGGCCGGTACGCATCGCGGCGCCGCGACCGCGCTGGCGCCGTTCGCGGACATCGATTCGGTCAGGCTTCCCGGCTTCGCGCGTCCGCGCAGCTTCACCTTCTAAGGATCACGCCGTTGCGCCTTCGCTCGCCGTCGCTGCTGTCATCGGTTGCCGTCACCTTGGGGCTGGCGGGCGCGATCCCGGCGTCGGCGGAGACGCTGCGCGAGGCGCTGGTGCGCGCCTATCGCGACAATCCGACGCTCAACGCGCAGCGCGCGGCGCAGCGTGCGAACGACGAGAACGTGCCGATCGCGCGCGCGCAGGGGCGGCCGAGCGCTTCGGCGCAGACCGGGCTGACCGACAATTTCCTGCGCGGCGGCAACAGCTTCACCACGCCCGAGCGGCGGCTCGACGCGCAATTGGGCGTCACCGTGCCGCTGTACCAGGGCGGGCGGGTGCGCAACGGCGTGCTGGCGGCGGAGACGCGCGTCGAGGCCGGGCAGGCCAATCTGCGCGGGACCGAGGCGACGACCTTCACCGACGTGGTCAGCGCGTACAACAACGTCATCCGCGACGAGGCGATCGTCGGGCTCAACACGCAGAACGTCCGCGTGCTGGAAACCAACCTGCGCGCCAGCCGCGACCGGTTCGAGGTCGGCGACCTGACGCGCACCGACGTCGCGCAGTCCGAGGCGCGGCTAAGCCTGGCGCGTGCGCAGCTGCAATCGGCGCAGGCGACGCTGATCTCCAGCCGCGAGAATTACGTGCGGCTGGTCGGCTCGCCGCCCGGAACGCTGGAGGCCCCGCCAGCGCTGCCGTCCTTTCCGGCGTCGGTCGATAGCGCGGTCGACATCGCGATGCAGGACAATCCGAACCTGATCGCGGCGCGGCGCGTGCGCGATGCGACCGATTACGACATCCGCGTGGCGCGCGCCAATCGTCGCCCGCAGCTGAACGCGACGCTGGGGCAGAATTACTTCAACTATCTCGGCTCGCTGGGGCAGGGCAGTGCGGCGGGTCTGGGCAACGTGCAGACCGGTAATGCGACCAGCGCGGGGGTGACGCTGAGCCTGCCATTGTATCAGGGCGGGCGTCCGGGTGCGCTGGTGCGGCAGGCGCAGGAACTACGCGGACAGGCGATCGAGCAGGCGACCGCGACCGAGCGGCAGGTGATCGCCTCGGCGCGCTCGGCCTATGCGGTGTGGCGCTCCTCGCTGGAGGTGATCGCGTCGAGCGAGGCGGCGGTCAACGCCAACAAGCTGAGCCTTGAGGGTGTGCGCGCCGAGAACAGCGTGGGCACGCGCACGGTGCTCGACATCCTGAATGCCGAGCAGGAATTGCTCAACAGCCAGGTGACGCTCGTTTCCGCACGGCGCGATGCGTATGTGGCGGGTTTCGCGTTGCTGGCGGCGATGGGCCATGCCGAGGCCGAAGATCTGGGGCTGGACGGTGGGCCGCTGTACGATCCGACGATCCATTATGCCAAAGTTCGCGGCAAGCTGAACGACTTCGACGACGGGCAGCGCGCCGCGCCGGTGTCGCGCAGCACCTCGGACAGCCCGGCACAGACCGCTGTCGTGACGCGCCCGCTCGATCCGCTGCTCGAAAGCAATGTTGACAGGACGCCCGCATTGACGACAGGTGTCGACACACCACGCCCGTGATGTGCGGCGCAGCGTTGTGAGGTTGACCCGATGGGGGATTTGAGCGGCGAGCCGTCGATGGAAGACATCCTCGCCTCGATCAAGCGCGTCATCAAGGAAGGTGAGGCGCCCGCGCCGCGTCGTACGCCGCCGCCGGCAGTGCGCGACGAGGACGAGCCGACCCGCGACCAGATCCTGGAGCTGAACGAGCCGCTGGGTGCACCCGAGCCGGTGGCGCCGCCGCCCGCTTCGTTCGCGCCGCCGCGCACCACCGAGACGTTCGAGGAACGCTTGGCGCCGCCGGTCTCCTCTGCGCCGGCCCCAAGCGTCGCTCCGGCTCCGGCTCCGGCTCCGGCTCCCGAACCTGAGCCGGTGGCAAGTGCGCCGGCTCCGACGCCCGCACCTGCGCCGGTCGCTGCGCCCGGCCCGCCGCTGGACGAGCCGCCGGTCGTGTCCGCGGCGACGGTCCAGGCGACACGCGGCGCGCTGGGCGCGCTGTCGAAATTGATCGTCAAGCCCGAGCCGGACAGCGACGGGACGCTGGAGGGACTGGTGCGCGAGATGCTGCGTCCGCTGCTGAGCGATTGGCTCGACCAGCATCTGCCGCATCTCGTCGAGCAGATGGTGGCGCGCGAGATCGCCAAAATCACCAAGCAGGGATAAGCATCCGGGGCGACGCCCGAGGGGCATCGCCGCCACCTTTGCCGGCAGCGCCCCGCGCGATTGTCTCGCGTGCGACCTTCTGCTTTATCATCGCGCGCATGAAGATGCTGACCTCCGCGACTCTGCTCGCGCTTGCCGCCACCACCGCCACGCCCGCCATCGCGCGGCAACTCACCATCGACGACGTCACCACGCTGAGCCGCGTCGGCGCGCCGACGATGTCGAACGATGGGCGCTGGCTGGTCTGGGCGCAGCGTGAGACCGATGTGACCGCCAACCGCGGGCGCTACGACCTGTGGAAGCTCGACCTGACGCGCAAGGGCGCGCCGCCGGTGAAGCTCGTCGCCGATCCGCAGCTCGACGAAAACGACCCGCAGCTGGTCGGCAATGTCGTCTATTTCACCGCCGACGACGCGCTGTGGTCGGTGCCGGTGACCGGCGGCACGCCGCGACGGCTGACCGATTTCAAGGGTGGATTCAGCGGCTTCAAGGTCGCGCCGACCGGCGATCGCGTGCTGATCTGGGCGGATCGTCGCCCCGGCGCGCCGTCGCTGGACCTGCCGATGGAAAAGAAGCCTGCGAACGCTGGCAGCGGTCGCACCTATGACCAGTTGTTCGTGCGGCATTGGGACACGTGGGCGGACGGCAATCGCTCGCAGCTGTTCGTGCTGCCGCTGACCGCGGCGGGCGCGCGCGGCAACGGGCAAGCGCTGGCGCCGACGCTGCTGGGCGACACGCCGTCCAAGCCGTTCGGCGGCGCGGAAGAGGTCAATTGGAGCCCCGACGGTCGCACCGTCTATTTCGCGCTTCGCGAGCCGGGGCGGATCGAGCCGCTGTCGACGAATCTGGACATCTTTTCAGTGCCTGCCGACGCCAGCGCCGCGCCGACCAACCTGACGGCGGCCAATCAGGCGACCGATACGCAGCCGACGGTGTCGCCCGACGGGCGCAAGCTGGCGTGGCTGGCGATGCGGCGCGCGGGGTATGAGGCGGATCGTTTCGTGGTGATGGTGCGCGATCTGGCGTCGGGGCAGACCGTCTCGCTGACCGAGCGTTGGGATCGATCGCCGGGGTCGCTGCAATGGGCGCGCGACTCGCGCTCGCTGTACGTCACCGCCGACGACACGCAGGAAACGCCGCTGTTTCAGGTCGATGTCGCGCACGGACAGGTGACGCGGCTGACCGGCGAGGGGCATGTCTCGGGCGTTGCGGTCGGTGCGCAGGGGGTGGTGGTGGCGATGAACAGCCTGACCGCGCCCGACGATTTCTACCGCGTCGGCCCGCAGCGCAGCACAGTGCGGCTGACGCAGGTCAACGCCGCCAGACTGGCGGGGATCGACATGCCGACGGTCGAGCGGTTCAGCTTCAAGGGTGCGAACGGGGACACCGTCTGGGGCTATGCGGTGCATCCCTACGGCGTCGGGGGCAAGGTTCCGGTCGCTTTCATGGTGCATGGCGGGCCGCAGGGATCAAGCAACAACAGTTGGTCGTACCGCTGGAACCCCGCGGTGTTCGCTGGTGCCGGTTACGGGCTGGTCGCGGTCGATTTCCACGGCTCGACCGGCTACGGGCAGGCGTTCACCGACGCGATCCGCAACAATTGGGGCGGCTGGCCGCTCGAGGATCTGCAAAAGGGGCTCGCCGCCGCGACGACCAAGTTCGCGTGGCTCGACGGCGACAATGCCTGCGCGCTCGGCGCCAGCTATGGCGGCTATATGATGAACTGGATCGAGGGGCGCTGGCCCGATCGCTTCAAGTGCATCGTCCAGCACGACGGCGTCTTCGACGCGCGCGCGATGGCGTATGAGACCGAAGAGCTGTGGTTCGATGAGTGGGAACATGGCGGAAAGGCCTATTTCCAGGACCCGCAGGCGTTTGAGAAGTGGAACCCGGTCAATTACGTCGACAAGTGGAAGACTCCGCAACTCGTCATCACCGGCGAGAAGGACTTCCGCATCCCGTATACGCAGGGGCTGGCGGCGTTCACCGCGCTCCAGCGGCGCGACATCCCGTCGCGGCTGGTGGTGTTCCCCGACGAGAACCATTGGGTGCTGAAGCCCGCCAACTCGCGGCAATGGTATCGCGAGGTGCTGGGATGGATGGATCGCTGGACGAAGGGCGTGGGCGCGCGCTGACCGGTCAGGCGGCGGAGAGGCGCGGGAACAGCTCGCGTTCCTCCCACGCCAACCGCATCCGCATCCGCCGTTGCAGCCTGAGCACCGCCGCCGAATAGCCATCCCATTCGGCCGGGATGCGCGACGGTGGCCAGGCGCGGACGTGCGCGCTATATTCGGCAAGCAGCGCCTGCATGTCCGCCGCCAGCGCCGCAGCGAGCGGCGCACCGGGCAGCAAGCGGCCGGTTTCGGTATCCTCGTCGGCGCGGTGGCGATGCAATAGCTGTGAGAACAGTACCCGCTCGCGCAGCATTTCCGCCGCAACCGCATCGTGCCCGCGCGTCAGCAAGGCGGAATAGCGCTGCATCGCCGCGCGTATCTCATCGTGATCGTTGTGGAATCGCCCCATCGGCCCGTTCGTCCCTCGTCGGCCCGACTGGTAAGCGGCGCAGGTTAAGCAAGTGTTGGCCAGCGGCTTCTCAGCGCGGAAAGCTGTGGCTACAGACACGGACATGACCGAGCTTCCCAAGACCTTCGACCCCGCCGCTATCGAATCCAAATGGTATGCCCATTGGGAGGACAAGGGTCTGTTCCGCCCCGACCGGCCCAACGCCGAGCCGTGGACGATCGTCAATCCGCCGCCCAACGTCACCGGTTCGCTGCACATCGGTCATGCGCTCGACAATACGTTGCAGGACATCCTGACGCGTCACGCGCGGCTGAAGGGCAAGGACGCGCTGTGGGTGGTCGGCACCGATCACGCCGGGATCGCGACGCAGATGGTGGTCGAGCGGCAGATGGCCGCCGCGGGCGAGAAGCGCACCGACCTGTCGCGCGAGGCGTTCGTCGACAAGGTGTGGGCATGGAAAGCGGAGAGCGGCGGGCAGATCACGCGCCAGCTGCGACGGCTCGGCTGTTCGATGGACTGGGCGAACGAGCGGTTCACGATGGACGAAGGCTTCAGCAAGGCGGTGCTGAAGGTGTTCGTCGAGCTGCACGCGCGCGGGCTGCTGTATCGCGACAAACGGCTGGTGAACTGGGACCCGGGCCTCGGCACCGCGATCAGCGACCTGGAGGTCGAGACGCGCGAGGTGCGCGGCAGCTTCTGGCATCTACGCTATCCGCTGGCGGACGGGTCGGGGCATATCGACGTCGCGACGACGCGGCCCGAGACGATGCTCGCCGATATGGCGATCGCGGTGCACCCCGAGGACGAGCGCTATCGCGCTCTGGTCGGGCAGATGGTCCGGCTGCCGATCACGGGGCGGCTGATCCCGATCGTCGCGGACGAACACGCCGATCCGACGCTGGGCTCGGGCGCGGTGAAGATCACCCCGGGGCATGACTTCAACGACTTCGAGGTCGGCCGCCGCGCGGGGATCGAGGCGCGCGACATGCTCAACATGCTCGATGCGCAGGCGCGGGTGGTGCAGACCGCCGATGCGCTGATCCCGGCCGAGTTCCTGGGGCTGACCACGGCGGAGGCGCGCAAGGCGGTCGTCGCGCGGCTGAAGGCCGAGGGCGTGTTGATCCCGCATGTCGACAAGGAGGGCGTCGAACATGACGCCGAGGCGCGGACGATCCAGACGCCGTACGGCGACCGCTCGGGGGTGGTGATCGAACCGTGGCTGACCGACCAATGGTATGTCGATGCCGCGACGCTGGCGAAGCCCGCGATCGAGGCGGTGCGCTCGGGCAAGATCAGGATCGTGCCGAAGACGTGGGAGAAGACGTTCTTCAACTGGATGGAGAACATCCAGCCGTGGTGCGTGAGCCGGCAATTGTGGTGGGGGCATCGGATTCCGGCGTGGTTTGGGCCGGTAGCAACAGCCACGAGCGTCAACCTGCAGATAGGCAAGAAAGCTGAGCACAAGGTTTTCGTCGCTGAGACGTTAGAGGATGCTCTTCCGATTATGGAAGAGTATTATGGCGTAGATCGAAACGACATCTTTGAAGTCGAGGCGACCTTATCCGGGATTGCCGGTGCGCGCTTAGAGCAAGACGGCTATTTAAAAGTACCTGTCTGGCGTGATCCTGATGTTCTCGATACGTGGTTCTCCAGCGCCTTGTGGCCGTTCGCGACCTTGGGGTGGCCCGATGTCGCTGCTCCCTCTCCCCTCCGGGGTGAGGGGCTGGGGTCTCATGGAGAGGCCAGTCTCGGTGAGACCTCGACCCCTCACTCAAACCCTCTCTCCGCAGGGGAGAGGGCTTCAGGCCGCGCTCTCCAACTCCACGGCCGCTATCCCAACGACGTGCTGATCTCCGGCTTCGACATCCTGTTCTTCTGGGATGCGCGGATGATGATGCAGGGCATCGAGTTCATGGGCGACGTGCCGTTCCGGACGCTCTACCTGCACGGGCTGGTCCGTGCGGCGGACGGCGCGAAGATGTCGAAGTCGAAGGGCAATACCGTCGATCCGCTGGGGCTGATCGACGCCTATGGCGCGGACGCGCTGCGCTTCTTCATGGCGGCGATGGAAAGCCAGGGCCGCGACATCAAGATGGATGAGAAGCGCGTCGAGGGCTATCGCAACTTCGCGACCAAGCTGTGGAACGCCAGCCGCTTCGCGCAGGCCAACGGCATCGGCGGGTCGACCACGATCGAGCCGCCGCTGGCTCGCCACGCGGTCAACAAGTGGATCATCGCCGAGACGGTGGCGACGGTGCAGGCGGTCGACCTCGCGCTGGCCGACTATCGCTTCGATGCGGCGGCGAACGCGATCTATCAGTTCGTGTGGAGCCGGTTCTGCGACTGGTATCTCGAACTCATCAAAGGTGCGATCGACGACGAGACCAAAGCGGTGGCGGGCTGGGTGCTCGATCAGATCCTGATCCTGCTCCATCCGTTCATGCCGTTCATCACCGAGGAGTTGTGGCACTCACTGGCACCGCGGGAGCATGAGCTGATCGTCGCGCACTGGCCGATGGCGGACGCGCGCGCGCTCGATCCGGCGGCGGTGGCGCAGATCGGGCGCGCGATCGAGCTGGTCGAGGCGGTGCGCGGGGCGCGCGCCGAACTCAACGTGCCGCCCGGCGCGAAGATCGCGCTACATACGGGCGCGGGCAGTGTCCCGGCGGAGATAGCGCCGTATGTCGAGCGGCTGGCGCGGGTGACGCTGACCGCCGGCGAGGCGCAGGGCGCGCGGGCGCCGATCCTGTGGGGGGCGGAGACGTTCGCGCTGGCGCTGGAGGGCGTGATCGACCTCGACGCCGAGCGGCAGCGGTTGCAGAAGTCGCTGGCGGCGGCGGAGAAGGAGCGCGATGCGCTGGCCGGGCGGCTGGGCAATGCGAGCTTCGTCGAGCGCGCCAAGCCCGAGGCGGTCGAGAAGGCGCGCGCGGACCATGCCGAGAAGAGCGCGGATGCGGAGCGGTTCGCGGCGGCGCTGGCGCGACTGGGGTGACGGGTCGATTTCTCACGATCCGTTCGCCTCAGGCTTGTCGAAGGGGGTGTGTGCTGCGGGGCACGTGCTTCGACAAGCTCAGCATGAACGGGTGAGGGGGCCGTTCGTCATTGCGAGCGTAGCGAAGCAATCCAGGGCGTCCTGATCCGGCCCTGGATTGCTTCGCTACGCTCGCAATGACGTAAGTAGGAGAGCGGCCCGAAAACCGGCGACGCTTATGCCTGCACTGCGCCGAAGTCGGAGCGCGTGCGGCGCTTGCCGCCTTCGCCGTTGCGGTTGAGCGCCAGCCGAACACGATCGAGCAGTTCGGAGCGGCGATAGGGCTTGCTCAGCACGTCGGTGGCGCGTGCGCGCGGGCCGCCGACGACCAGTTCCTCGTTATAGCCGGTCGTCATCAGCACCGAGACCGCGGCATCGCGTTCGACGATCGCGTCGGCGAGCATCAGGCCATTCATCCCGCCCGGCATCACCAGATCGGTAAACAGCAGGTCGAAGCGATCCTTGGGGTGCACCGCGTCGAACACCTTCAGTCCCGCCTCGGCGCTGATCGCGGTCGAGACGCGGTAGCCGGCGCTCTCCAGAATCTCGCGCGCGATCGCCAGTACCTCGTCATTGTCCTCGACGACGAGGATATGCTCGGCGCCGTCGCGCGGCGCGCTGGTGGCGGCTTCTGTCTCGACCGTGTCGGTGTCGGGCTTGCGGCCCGGTTGCATGACCGGGAACAGCATCCGCACCACCGTGCCCTCGCCCGGTGTGCTCTCGATCTCCAGCCGCCCGCCCGACTGGCGCACGAAGCCGCTGGCCATCGCCAGACCCAGCCCGGTGCCCTTGCCGGTACCCTTGGTGGTGAAAAACGGCTCGGTGGCGCGTTCCAGCACCTCGGGGCTCATCCCCTCGCCATTGTCCTCGACCTGCAGGACGACGTAATCACCCGAGGGCAAATCGTGCGCCGCGGCATCGCCGTTGAGGTGGCGGGGCAGGGTGGAGATCGTCACCAGCCCGCCGTTCGGCATCGCGTCGCGCGCATTGTTGACGATGTTGAGCAGCGCCATCTCGAGCTGGTCGGGATCGACCACGACATGCTGCAAGCCACGGCGCAGGCTAAGGTGGATGTCGACCTGCTTGTTGACCGAGCTTTCGATCAGCTCGCTGAACTCGGAGACGAGATGCGTCAGGTTGAGCGGGCGCGGCTCCAGCCGGGTCTTGCGCGCGAAGGCGAGCAATTGCCGCGTCAGCTTCGCGCCGCGCTCGGCGGCGGATTGCGCCGCGGCGACGTAGCGCTTCACCCGTTCGGGGTCCTTGGTGTGCGTGACCAGCTCCAGATTGCCGTTCACGACCTGCAGCAAATTGTTGAAATCGTGCGCGAGCCCGGCGGTGAGCTGGCCGATCGACTCCATCTTCTGCGCCTGCCGGTAGGATTGCTCCGAATTGCGGCGGCGGGTGACGTCGAGCTGGCTGGCGAAGAAATATTGCAGCTTGCCCTGCGTGTCATAGACCGGGCCGATGAACACCGCGTTCCAGAACGGCGTCCCGTCGCGGCGATAGTTGAGCAGTTCGAGCGCGACCGACGAACGGGTACGGACCGCCTCGCGCAGCTCGGCAACCGCGTTGCGATCGGTCTGCGCACCTTGCAGGAAGCGGCAGTTGCGCCCCAGCACCTCGTCTTCCTCATATCCGGTGAGGTCGAGAAACGCCTTGTTGGCGAAGACGATCGGGTTGTCGTCCTTGTTCGGATCGGTGAGCAGCATCGGCATCCGCGTCATCTCGATCGCGGCGAAGAAGACGCCGCCGCGATCCTGGAGATTCGGATCGGTGATCGTGCTTTCGCGCCAATGGTGGAGCCCCGGTCGCTCGATCGGCTCGCTGGCGCCGACGTCCATCGTGCCCTCCGCGGGGCGACCCGAGGCCAGCCCGGTGGGATCGACATCGTCGTGCTGGTTCGGGTCGGACGGCTGCACGTTGTCGCTCATTCCCCGGCTGTTACGCAGCCCGACCCGCCGGCGCAAGAATGGTTGGGCCGGAGGGCGGGGTACTGGAAAGAATGATCGTCAGCGGGTCGGAACCGGCTCTGCGCCCGCGTAATCGTAGAAGCCGCGCCCGCTCTTCCTGCCGTACCAGCCGGCCTCGACATATTTGACCAGCAACGGCGCGGGCCGGAACTTGGGATCGCCGGTGCCCTCGAACAGCACGCGGATGATCTCGAGGCAGGTGTCGAGCCCAATGAAGTCGGCGAGCGTCAGCGGCCCCATCGGATGGTTCAGCCCGAGCTGGCAGGCAAGGTCAATGTCGCGGATCGTCGCGACGCCCTCGCCGAGCGCGAAGATCGCCTCGTTGAGCATCGGCATCAGCACGCGATTGACGATGAAGCCGGGCGCGTCGTTGGCGCGCACCACCGCCTTGCCGAGCCGATCGGCGAATTGCTCGATCGCGGTGACGGTCGAATCGGCGGTGGCGAGGCCGCGGATCACTTCGATCAGCCCCATCACCGGCACCGGATTGAAGAAGTGGACGCCGATGAAGCGCGCCGCGTCGGGCGCGGCCTGCGCCAGCCGGGTGATCGGGATCGACGAGGTGTTTGAGGCGAGCAGCGCGTCCGGGCGGAGCACTGCGCCCACATCCGCGAAGATCCGGCGCTTGATCTCCTCGCGCTCGGTCGCCGCCTCGATCACGAGGTCGCACGGGGCGAAGTCGGCGGCGCCGGCGACCGGCTCGATCCGCGCCAGCGTGGCGTCGCGCGCGTCCGCGTCGATCTGGCCTTTCTCGACCGCGCGCGCGAGCCGCTTGGCGATCCCCGCCTTGCCCGCCGCGGCGCGCGCTGCGTCCACATCGCTGAGCAGCACGCGATAGCCCGCCGCGGCGGACACCTGCGCGATCCCCGCGCCCATCTGCCCCGCGCCGATTACGCCGACCACTTGCATCTGCCATCTCCTATTCATGTTGGCGCGCCTTTAACCTGCCGCGGCGTTGATGCGCCAGCGACAGGGGGCAGGGCGATGAAAAGAGTGGCGTTTGGTGCCGTGCTGGGGCTGGCGGCCTGTTCGCAGCAGCCCGCCGAAGCGCCGCCGTCATCGACGCCCACGTCTCAGCCGGCGATTGCTGCGAGCCCGGCGCCGGGCGCGACGACGGTTGCCGACGATCAGGCAGTGCCCAGGCCCGGCGAGCAGAAGACGTTCCGCGACTGGACGGTGGCGTGCGACAATGTCGCGCGCTGTGCGATGGCGTCGCTCGGCACCGATGCCGACTTCCCTGCGGTGACGATGCAGGTGGCGCGTGCCGCCGGACCGGACGGCGCGGTCGAGGTCGCGCTGGCAATGCCGCAGGGTGACGGCGATGCGCCTGCGACGCTGCGGATCGACGGTCGCGCCCTCCCCGTCGCGGGCGAGGGGCTGAGTGGCACGGCGGGGATGGCGATCGCGCGTGCACTCGCAAATGCCACCACGATCGAGGCGCTCGACAAGGGTGGCAAGCGGCTCGGCACGATCTCGGCGGCCGGGGCGTCGGCGGCGTTGCGCTATATCGACGCGCAACAAGGGCGTGCGGGGACGGTGACGGCGCTGGTGGCGCGCGGTGACAAGCCGGCGACGACGGTGCCGGCGGCACCGTCCGCGCCGCGCGTGCGCGCGGTGGCGTTCGGCGGAAGCGCTGCGGCGCTGCCCCCCGCGCTGCTGGCGGGGATGCGGCGAACCGCGGCATGCGACGCGTCCTTCTCGGGACCCGCGCCGCGCGCGCAAGGCTTGGCGGATGGCGCGACGTTGGTCCTGCTGCCGTGCTCGGCGGGCGCGTATAACGAGATCGACGCCTTGTTCATCGTGCGCGACGGGAAGGCGACACCGGCCAAGGTCGATGCGCCCGCCGGGTTCGAGGAGACCGGCGCCGACTCGGGAACGCCGGTGCACAGCGTCATCAACGGCGACGTGGAGGGCGGGGTGCTGCGCAGCTACGCCAAGGGGCGCGGGCTCGGCGACTGCGGGGTGACGCAGGCGTTCGTGTGGGACGGCACGCAGTTGCGGCTGACCGAGCAACGATCGATGGGCGAGTGTCGCGGCAACCCCGATTACCTGCCGGTGTGGCACGCGCAGGTGGTGCGCGGATGAGCCTCGCGCTGCTGGTCGCGTGGCAGGCTGCGCTCGCGGTCGAGCCGGTGACGACGGGCGACTGGCGGGTGTTCTGCGATCATCGGCACCGCTGCGTCGCGTTATCGCAGGTGCCGGCGGGCGGCGACGCGCGCGATTACCCGCTGGTGCTGCTGCGCCGCGACGGGCCGGTCGCGGCGGTGGACCTCCCGATCCCGGCCACCGCCGCGGCGGGCACGCGGATGACGATCGCGATCGACGGGCGGACGGTGGCGCAGCTGGTCGCGCCCGGGCGCGGGGCGGGGCTGTCGCTGCCCTTTTCCGGTGCGCTGGCCACCGCGCTGCGGCGCGGGCGCGTGCTGACGCTGGCGGAGGCGGGCGGACGGGTGCGCGCGCGCACCTCGCTGACCGGCTTGAGCGCGGCGATGGCGGCGCTCGAGACCAGCGGCGGGACGATGCCGGCGATGGTGGTGATCGATACCCCGCCGGTCGATCCGCGTGCGCCGCGTATGCCGTCGCGCAAGCAGCTGGAGCGACTGGTCGGCAAGACCGCGAAGGGCTGTGCGGCGCCGTTCGCGCGCGGTTACCGGCTGGACGCGGCGCATACCCTGCTGGAGGTCGTCGCGCCGTGCGCGAGGGCGGTCGCGACGCGCTTCGTGCTGCCCGAGAAAGGCGATGCGCAGCCGGTCGACGGCAACCTGCCCGCGGCGGGGGCGTGGGATCCGGTGCGGCGGCGCTATGCGGTGCTGCTGCCCGCGACGCCGGGACGTGACTGCGGCATCCGGCGCGACTTCGTCTGGGACGGCGCGCGCTTCCGGCTCGCCGAGGAGCGCGTGATCGCCGAATGCACCCGCGCCACCTATGAGGTCACGACCTTCAGCGCGACGGTGCGAACCGGGTAACGCGCGGATTGCGCGCGGCGGGCGAGGGTGTAACATCTCCCGATCAGCCACGGCACCCCGCCGGGGCGTCTCCTTCGGATGTCACCCTGCCGATGATCGTTCGCACGCTGTCGCTCGCCGCCCTGTTGCTCGCCACCACCGCGCCCGCGCTGGCGCAGACCGACAAGACCACCACCACCGTCGAGAAGAAGCAGGAGGACGACAAGCAGCAGCAACCGCCGCTGCCCGCCGACAAGACGATCACCCAGACCGCACGCATCGGCGGCCGCGCAATCAGCTACAAGGCGACGGTCGGCACGATTCCGGTGCGCGACGAGAAGGGCAAGGAGATCGGGCAGGTGGTCTATACCGCCTATACCGTGCCCGGCAGCGATCCCGCGCGCCCCGTCACCTTCGCGTTCAACGGCGGGCCGGGGGCGGCGTCGGTCTATCTCAACATGGGGGCGGTCGGGCCGAAGCGCGTGCAGTTCGGCGCGCAGGGCGATGCGCCGTCCGACGCGCCGATCGCGCGCGACAATCCTAACAGCTGGCTCGACATGACCGATCTGGTCTTCATCGATCCGATCGGCACCGGGTTCAGCCGCAGCCTGGTCGATGCCGATGCGACCAAGAAAGCGTTCTACGCCAACGATCCGGACATCAAATATCTGTCGAAGGTCGTCTACGACTGGCTGGTCAAGGAAGGCCGGCTGCGTTCGCCGAAGTATGTGATGGGCGAAAGCTATGGCGGCTATCGCGCGCCGCGCATTGCGTATGAGCTGCAAGCGCAGATCGGCGTCGGGATCAACGGACTCATCATGGTCTCGCCCTATCTCGATCCGGCGTCGGGGGACGGTGCGACCGCATTGTCGCCGTTGCCGTGGATGATCGACCTGCCGTCGATGGCTGCCGCCAATCTCGAGCGTAAGGGGCAGCTTACCCCGGCGGCGATGGCCGAGGTCGAAGCCTATACGCGCGGCGATTTCGCGCGCGACCTGTTGCTGGGGCGTGCGAACACCGAAGCGGTGCAGCGCGTCGTCAGCAACGTGACGCGGCTGACCGGGCTCGATCCCGCGCTGGTGCAGCGCATGGGCGGGCGCGTCGACAGCCGGACGTTCCTGCGCGAGGTGCATCGCAACGATGCGACGATCGGCAGCATCTATGATTCGAACGTTACCGCCTTCGATCCCTTCCCGTGGTCGCCGCGGCAGGAATCGAACGATCCGCTGCTCGACGCGCTGATCGCGCCGACCACCAGCGCGATGGTCGATTTCGTGACGCGCGAGGTCGGCTGGAAGACCGACGCGCGGTATAATGCATTGTCCTATGCGGTGAATGCGGCGTGGGATCGCGGGCAGCCGGCCGATACGCCGGTCAGCGACCTGCGCAAGGCGATCGCCAACGATCCGAAGATGCGCGTGATGATCGTGCACGGCTGGGACGATCTGTCGTGCCCGTTCTTCGCGTCGCGGCTGATCGTCGACCAGATGCCGGCGTTCGGGGTGGCGGAGCGGGTGCAGTTGCGGGTCTATCCGGGCGGGCACATGTTCTACAGCCGCACGGATAGCGGCGCATCGTTCAAGGCCGATGCGGCGGCGATGTTTCGGTGAGGCGTGAGGAATACAGCATTTTGCTCGGCATGATCGTCCCCCCATCCCCTCGTTCGCCCTGAGCTTGTCGAAGGGCGTGTCGCGGGGCACGTGCTTCGACAAGCTCAGCACGAACGGGGGATGGAGCGGGCGCTGGCGCTTGGGTCGTCGTACCGTGCTTGAACCGGGACATCGTCGCCTGCCCGTCATTGCGAGCGCAGCGAAGCGATCCAGGGCGTCCTCGTCCGTCTCTGGATTGCTTCGCTGCGCTCGCAATGACGGCTGAGGTGCTGCGTCCAGAAAAGGCGAAGCCCCGCATCAAGTCAGGGGCGACGATCGAGTAGAGCGGGCGACGGCCAAGCCGCCGCCTTCACATCGGACGAGCGGCTTGGCCGCTCGCCGGCCGGTCCCGGCCTAGCGCGGCCCTTGGTCGCCCACCGCCGCGCGGGCGCGGCTAGGCCGGGATTTGCTGGCTGATGCAGTGGAAGCTGCCGCCACCCGTCAGGATCGCATCGGCGCGCAGGCCCACCACCGCTCGGTCGGGGAATAGCGCGCGGATCGCGTCGACGCCGGCGTCGTCATATTCGCTGCCATAGACCGGCACCACCACTGCGGCATTGCCGATGTAGAAGTTCATGTAGCTGGCCGGCACGACCTGCTCGTCGCGCAGCACGCGGCCCGGTGACGGCACCTCGACCACCTCGATCCCCATCGCGCGCGCGCGGATCGCGGCGTCCTGGAAAACCTGCCAGTTGGGATCGTTCTCCTCCGCGCGCGGCAGCGCCAGCCGGTTCGGACCGACGAACCGCGCCAGATTGTCGACATGCCCGTCGGTGTGGTCGTTGAGCAGGCCGTTGCCCAGCCACAGCACCCGCGTCAGCCCGAGGTCGGTCGCCAGCCGCTCCTCGATCTGTTCCTTCGACATGCGCGGGTTGCGATTGGGGTTGAGCAGGCATTGCTCGGTGGTGACGACCAGCCCGGTGCCGTCGCCGTCGATCGCGCCGCCTTCGAGAATCCAGTCGCACGGTAACACCGTGAGCCCGCGGTGCCGCGCGAGCCGCGCGCCGATGTCGTCGTCGCCCTCCAGCTCGTATTTGCCGCCCCAACCATTGAAGCCGAAGTCGCGCGCCTTGCCGTCGCCGCCCAGAATCGGCGCGGTGTCGCGCAGCCAGATGTCGCCGAACGGCTCGACCACCACCTCCGCGAACGGGGCGCGCTCGCGCGCGTCGCTGGCGGCCTCGTCATCGGCGGCGACCAGCAGAACCTGCTCGCCACGCCCCTCGGCATGGACGGCGCGGGCGAACGCGGTCACCTCAGCGCGCGCCTCGTCGAGATCGTCCTGCCACAATTCGGGATGGCTGGGGTAGCCGATCCAGACGGCGGCGTGCGGGGCCCATTCGGGCGGCGGAGTCTTGGTCATCGTCGTCCCTCTTACTTGGCAGCCGTTGCGCGGCTCTTGTCGCGGATCGCGCGGAATTCGTCGCCCACAACCCAATTTGGCCAGGCGCTGCTTTCCGCCAGCGCGCGGCCGATCCCGTAATAGAGTTGCACGTCCTTCACCGTGCCCGCCCAGTTCCAGTTCGGATCGTACTCGTCCTTGGGGCCGTGGTAGCGGTGTTTCTCATAATCCTTCGCCGCCGCCGCACCCGCCGTCTTGCCGCCCGCGACCAGATCGTCGCCGGCGTCGAAATAGATCATCGGCACCCCGCGCTTGGCGAGGCTGAAGTGATCGGAGCGATAGTAGAAGCCCTTTTCCGGGGTCGGCTCGGCACTGGCGACGCGGTTCTGCGTCCGGAGCGCGGCGGTCAGATAGGCGTCCAGTTCCGACTTGCCCTTGCCGACCACCACGACGTTCTTCGCCGGGCCAGCGAGCGACAGCGCGTCCATGTTGACGCCGCCGACGGTCTGATTGAGCGGGTAGACCGGGTTGGCCGCGTAATATTCCGAGCCGAGCAGCCCGCTCTCCTCTCCGGTCACCGCGACGAACACCTGACTGCGCGGGGTCGGGCCGGCCGTCACGTTCGCCTCCGCCAGCGCGACCAGCGCGGCGGTGCCGGTGGCATTGTCGATCGCGCCGTTGCAGATGTCGTCGCCGTCGGGTGCCGCTTCGCAATGGCCGAGGTGATCCCAATGTGCTGAATAGAGGACGTACTCATTTGGCCGCGTGGTGCCGGGCAGGATGCCGATCACGTTGCGCGACTGATGGCGGCGGACAGTCTCGTCGAACGATACCGACGCGCGGACGCCGTTCAGCGGACGCGCGCGGAAGCCCTTGCGCGCGGCGGCGGCGGCGAGCGCGTCGAAGTCCAGCGCCTCGCGCTCGAAGAGCTTGCGCGCCTGCGCTTCCTGCATCCAGCCGATCGCGGCGCTGTCGCCGGCATGATTGTCGGCGGCGTCGGGGACCTGCTGCGCGCCGGTCCAGCTCGATTGCACGACGTTCCAGCCATAGGCGGCGGGCTCGGTCTGGTGAACGATGATCGCCGCCGCAGCGCCCTGTCGCGCGGCTTCCTCGTACTTATAGGTCCAGCGCCCGTAATAGGTCATCGCGCGGCCGCCGAACGGGCCGACGAGGTCGGGGGTGCGCCAGTCGGGATCGTTGACGAGGATCAGCACCGTCTTGCCGCGCACGTCGACGCCGGCATAATCGTTCCAGCCCTTCTCGGGCGCGTTGATGCCGTACCCGACGAACACAACGGGCGAGTCCTTGACGTCGACGCGCGGGGTGATCCGCCAGGTGCCGACCACCATGTCGGGTCCATAGGTCAGGCTGAGCGGTGCGCCCGCGCCGGTGAACACCAGCGGCGAGACGTTCTTGGCAGTCAGCTCGACCAGCGGCACGTCCTGATACCAGCCGCCCTTGTTGCCCGGCTTCAGCCCGGCGGCGGCAAAGCGCTTGGCAAGATAGGCGACGGTCTTCTCCTCGCCCGCGGTGCCCGGTGCGCGGCCCTCATAGGCGTCCGACGACAGCTCCTTGGTCACGTCCTTGAGCGTCTGTTCGGCGATCGGCGCGACCGGCGCGACGATCGTCTGCGCCGGAGCGACGCTCGCCAGCGCGAGAAGGGGCAAGGCGGCAAGACGCAAACGCATGAACGGGACTCCGCGGAAACAGGCCCGCCTTCTGCCAAGTGGCGCGGGCGCTGTCCACGCGTTGCGAGCGGCTCAGCCCGCGGTGAGGATGCAATAGGTCAGCAAGGGAATGCCGAACAGCAGGATGGCGAGCAACAGCCCGATCGCAAGGGCATTGCCGGTGGCCGGGCGGGCCGGCGCGGGGTCGGAGAGCGGCGGGGCGACGGGCAGGTGGCGGGCATCGGGCGGCACCGGGTGATCGATCATGGCAGGGCTTCCGCTGGCTCGGGGCGCGACGACAAGAAGCTCGCCGCGCCGGTCTTGGCAAAGAGGTCCCGAGCCCGAGCGGCGAGCCGCCGGACCCGGGCTAGCCGCGTGCGGCGAGCTGGCCTGCGTGGTCGCGAAAGCGCTGATGAAGAACAGCCGCGTTCATGCCGGAAATATGGCGCTTTTCCCGGGCGAGTCAATGTGACGGGAGGGCGATTGCTGCGCTCCCTTCGCCTCTGCTGCCCTCTCTCGATTTCGCTCGGCTTACAGGATCGCGCCGCCCCCCATGCCGAACCAGGTATCGTCGAGCGCGTTCTGGACCAGCGTCTTCATGCGCTGGCTGGCGGTGTCGCCGTCGGCGGCGGCGATCGCGTCGTAGACGAGGCGGTGCTCGGGCACGGGATCGCGGGGCAGCGCGCGCTTGCGCTGCTTGAAGCGCGTCGACCATTCGACGCCCGCCGCGATCCCCGAGCTGAGCGCGATCAGCGCGTCATTGTCCGAGGCGTTCAAGATCGTCTCGTGGAAGCGCCGGTCGGCAGCCAGCCCTTGTTCGTCGGCCAGCGTCAGCCGATCCATGTCGTGCAGCGCCTGATCCATGATCGCCAGATCCTCGTCGCTGCGCCGCTCCGCCGCCAGCCGCGCGGCGAACGGCTCGATCACCGCGCGCAATTCGAACAGGCTGCGCAAGAGCCGCAGGTCGGGCGTGCCCGAAAACGCCCAGGCGAGCACGTCGGGGTCGAGCATGTTCCAGCGCCCGCGCGGCAGGATGCGGGAGCCGGTCTTCGGCTTGCTCTCGACCAGCCCCTTGGCGATCAGCGCCTGCACCGCCTCACGATAGGCGCCGCGCGACACGCCCAGTTCGCCGGCATGCGCGACTTCGCCGGGCAACGCCTGACCCGGCTGATACTCGCCGGCCAGGATCGAGCGGCCCAGTGCCTGCAGCACCGCGCCGCGGATCCGTCGGCCCGACCCGCGCGGTTCGGGCCGGGGTTCGGTTACGGGGGGCTTCATGGCTGCAAGCGGAAGAGAGCTGCGCCATGCGGCGGCAGCGGCTGTACGAGCCGATCGGTGCCGGTGGCCAGTGTCGCGCCGCTCCACAGGTCGGTCGCGCGCACGGTGTCAGGCAGATCGAGCGCGCGCAAAGCGATAGCGACCTTTCTAGGCGCCTTGCCGGTGTTGAAAAGCGCGACATAGCGGTCGCGCGGCGCCCCTTCGGGTTTTGCCGACCAGATGCGGGTACCGTCCTCGACGAAGTGCGGCTGGTTGT
>NZ_CAXIAM010000031.1:0-39221 GCF_964021865.1 uncultured Sphingomonas sp. | reverse complement strand
GGCGGCATGGCGTCGAATGATGCGTCATTGCGAGCTGAGCGAAGCAATCCAGGGCGTCCTGGTGCGGCCTTGGATTGCTTCGCTCCGCTCGCAATGACGTTCGACGACCCGTCATGCGGGACTCGTTCCGGCATCCACCCTTCCGCAAGCGCACCAGCCCTTGCTCTTGCGGACGAGTAGACCCCGGAACAGGTCCGGGGTGACGACCGTGAGGCTCTCACGCCCCCGACACACCTTCCGTTAACCATCTTCGCGTACGGCGGCGCGCAACGGAGACCGCCCAAGGTCCCGCCCCGCCCTCCTTCGTCGTTTTCGCGAGCTGGCCATGCCCCTGTCCACCGAACGCGCGCCCACCAAGCGCACGTCTACCGAACGTCCCCGTGCGCCGCACGTCGTCCTCCGCGCGCTCGCGCTGCTCCGTCCCGAGCGCCTCAAAGCCGGCTCGTTGCTCGGCGCGGGCGCGCTGGTCGCGTTCCTGCAGGTCGCCGAGCCGCTGCTGTTCGGCAAGGCGGTCAATGGCCTCACCACTGGCGCGAACCCGATGCACTACGTCGCGCTGTGGTGCGCGATCAGCGTCACGGTCTTCGTCGCTGGCGTCGTGATCGCCTTGCTCGCCGATCGCATGACGCACCGTCGCCGGCTGATCGCAATGTCCTCCTATGTCGAGCATCTGCTCGCGCTGCCGCCCGCCTTCCACACGCAGGCGCGTTCGGGCCGGCTGATGCGGATCATGATCTCGGGCTGCGAGGGGTTGTTCAACCTTTGGCTGCCGCTGCTGCGCGACCAGATCACCAATATCGGCATCCTCGCGCTGCTGCTGCCGATCGCAATGATCACCAACTGGCGGCTCGGGCTGGTGCTGGTGATGCTCATGCTCGTCTATTCGGCGGTCAATCTGGTCGTGATGCGCCACACCGCCACCGGGCAAGCACGCGTCGAGGATCGCTTCACCGATATCTCGGGCAATCTCGGCGACCTGTTCGGCAACGTCACCGTGCTCCAGAGCTTCCTCGCGGTCCCCGGCGAGATGGGCAACGTCCGCCGCTCGCTCCACGATCTGCTCCACGCGCAATATCCGGTGCTCAACTGGTGGGCGGTGTCGGCGGTGCTGACGCGCGGCGCCTCGTCGATCGCAATCGTCTCGGTGTTCGGCTTCGGCGCGGCGCTGATCGCGCGCGGGCTGGCGACGATCGGCGACGTCGTGTCGTTCGTCGGCTTCGCGACGCTGATGATCGCGCGGCTGGAAACGGTCACCGGCTTCATCGTCAACATCGCGCAGCGCCTTCCCGCGCTCCGCCAGTTCTTCGAGGTGCTCGACCAGCAGAGCCACATCACCGAAGCCGCCGACGCCGCGCCGCTCGCGGTCGGGGACGGCCGCGTCACCTTCGAGAACGTCTCGTTCCGCTACCCGACCGGCTCGGGCGCGGTCCATGATCTCGACTTCGAGGTCGCCCCCGGCGAGACGGTCGCCATCGTCGGCCCGACCGGCTCGGGCAAATCGACCGCGCTGGGCCTCTTCCAGCGCGCCTGGGACCCGGAGAAGGGCCGCATCCTCGTCGACGGTCAGGATATCAGCGGCGTCACGCTCGCCTCGCTGCGCGCCGCGACCGGCGTGGTCTTTCAGGAAGCGGGTCTCTTCAACCGCTCGATCGCCGAGAATATTGCGATGGGCAATCCCGACGCCACGATGGAGCAGATCGAGGATGCCGCGCGCATCGCCGGCGCTTATGACTTCATCATGCGCAAGCCCGACGGCTTCGCGACGGCGGTCGGCGATCGCGGCGCCGGGCTCTCGGGCGGCGAGCGGCAGCGGATCGCGATCGCGCGCGCGCTCTTGAAGAACGCCCCGATCCTGCTGCTCGACGAGGCGACCAGCGCGCTCGACGTCGCCACCGAGGCGCGGCTTCAGGAAAGCCTCGAACGGTTGCGACAGGGCCGCACCACCTTCGTCATCGCGCATCGCCTCTCCACCGTGCGCGCCGCGGACCGGATCGTCGTGCTCGATCAGGGGCGGATCGTCGAACAGGGCGGCTTCGACGAGCTGCTCGCCGCCGGCGGCGCGTTCGCGAAGCTGGCGCAGGACGGCGGGCTCAGCACCCCGGCCGCCAACGACGACGCCGGCGCACGCGCCGCCGCTGCCTGACGCGATATTCTTCCTTTCCGGTTCCCGGCCTCCGCCAGGGAATGGTGTGCGACTCAGCATGACGGGCGACGCGACGCCGCGGTCTTGCCTGCTGCGGCGATAGCGATTGGCGACGCGCACCCGCGCCGCTACGCTGCGTGGCGACAGGGGGAAGCACGCGTGGCATCGAATGATTATGCCGTCATCGCCGACGGACTGGTGAAACGATACGGCGATCGGCACGTGGTCGACGGCGTCGATCTCGCGGTGCCGGCGGGCATGATCTACGGCGTGCTTGGCCCCAATGGTGCCGGCAAGACGACGACGCTGCGCATGACGCTCGGCATCATCGAGCCCGATGCGGGCACGCGCACGTTGCTCGGCAGCGAACATCCGCGCGACGTCGGCGACCGCGTCGGCTATCTGCCCGAAGAGCGCGGGCTATACCCGTCGATGAAGGCACGCGAGGCGGTCGCGTTCATGGGCGCGCTGCGCGGGCTCGACTGGCAGACCGGCCGCGCGCGCGCCGCCGAGCTGCTCGAGGCCGCCGGGCTCGGCCATGCGATCGATGAGAAGATCCGCAAGCTGTCGAAGGGGATGGCGCAGCTCGTCCAGTTGCTCGGCGCGGTCGTCCACCGTCCCGACCTGCTGGTGCTCGACGAACCCTTCTCCGGGCTCGATCCGGTCAATCAGGAGCGGCTCGAGGCGCTGATCCTCGCCGAGCGCGATCGCGGCGCGACGATCCTGTTCTCGACCCATGTCATGCAGCACGCGCAACGGCTGTGCGACCGGTTGGCGGTGATCGCCGGCGGGCGACGCCGATTCGAGGGGACGGTCGAAGAGGCGCGCGCCCTGCTCCCGCAACAGGTGCATTACGTTCCCACCCACGCCGACCCGCAACTCGCGACGATGCTCCCGCCGTCCGCCCGCCACGACGCGGAGGGCTGGCGCTTCGCCTTGCCGGAGGAAGGGATCGAGGGGCTGCTTCGCCGGTTGATCGACGCGGGCTATGGCATCAAGGGCCTGTCGATCGAGCGTCCCGGCCTGCACGACGCCTTCGTGCGGATCGTCGGGCAAACCGCTTCGGAGTCGAAGGCATGAGCCCGCTGCGCCGCCAGATCCGCCAGACGCTGACGATCGCCCGCCGCGATTTCACCGCGACGGTCTTCACGCCGATCTTCCTCATCTTCCTGTTCGCGCCGGCCATCATGGGCTCGCTCAGCGTGCTCGGCGGGGTCAGCGCCGCGTCTGTTACGCAAGGCGCGTCCGACAAGGCGCGGCTGGTCGCGATCCTGCCCGCCGCATCGGCGAAGGCGTTGCGCAGCGCCGATGCGCAATTGCGGCCGCTCGTGCGCGGCGACGCGGCACCGCCGCCGCTGGCGCTGCACCCTCCGGTTGAAAACGCGCAGATTGTGTCCCGCGCGATGCTCGATGCGCCCGGCGCCGACGTCAACGCGGTTTTATACGGCACGCTTGCGCAGCCAAGGGTGGTATTTTCGGCCGGAAACCGGAACGACGCCCGCTATCTTGCCACCGTAGCGCGACAGGCCGCGCTGATCGAACGTGCCGGCACCGACGCGCCGACCGTACGGATGGAGGCGGTCAAGACCGCCGCCCCGACGCGCGGCGATCGCAACGCCGCGGCGTTCCTTACAGTGTTCGGTATCTTCTTCCTGACCCTCTTCCTCTCTGGTCAGGTGGTGGGCACGATGGCGGAGGAGCGGAACAACAAAGTGATTGAAATCCTTGCCGCGGCCGTGCCCCTGGAAAGTGTTTTCCTCGGCAAGCTGCTGGGCATGTACGGCGTCGCGCTGCTGTTCGTTGCATTCTGGGGTACGGTGCTAGGCCAGATCGGCGCGCTGCTTCCCGGCGACATCGGCGGCGACCTTGCACAGCTTCATCCGGCGATCGGCCTGGTCCCCTTCGCGCTGCTGTTCGCCGCTTATTTCACCACCGCCTTCCTGCTTTTAGGCTCGGTATTTCTAGGGGTTGGCGCCCAGGCCGGCACAATGCGCGAGGTCCAGATGCTTTCGCTGCCGATCACGATCATCCAGGTCGCGATGTTCGGCCTCGCCTCCGCCGCGGTGTCGCACCCCGGCAGTCTCCTCGCGACCGCGGCCGAACTTTTCCCGCTTTCCTCGCCGTTTGCGATGGCCGGCCGCGCGGCATCGGGCGCGCAATGGTGGCCGCACGTGGCGGCACTCGCCTGGCAGGTGCTGTGGGTGGCGGTGTTCGTCACGATCGGCGCACGGCTGTTCCGCCGCGGCGTGCTGCAATCGGGCAGCGCCAAGCCGGCATGGCGACGGATCTTCGCGCGCGGGTGAGCCGACCGGGTCAAGGCTGCTGTCGCTTTTATGCAACGCCGCGGCAAACTCTTGCCATGCGGCCGCGATCGACTCGCGAGTGTCACGCAACCTTCACATACTCCGGCCATCCGCGCCCCAACGACGAAACCGTCGCGGGTCGCGCTGCGGCAAAAGGGGACATTTTTTCCGATGCGAAACAATCTGTTCGTAGGCGTGGCTGCGGTCGCGCTGGTCATGCCGGCCGCCGCGATGGCGCAAGAAACCACCTCCGCGATCCGCGGCACCGTGACCGCCGATGGCGCCCCGGTCGCAGGCGCTTCTGTAGAAATCCTGAACGCGGCAACGGGCGCGCGCTCGACCGCAACCACCGATGCCAATGGCGTGTTCAATTCGACTGGCCTGCGCGCCGGCGGCCCATACACAGTGTCGGTAAACGCGCCCGGCTATGCCGCATCGCAAGTCACCGACATCAACACGACGGTTGCGCAGACGTTCGATTTGCCGATCAACTTGGCGGCCGAAGGTGCCGGCACTGCCGACATCGTCGTGACCGCCGCCAGCCTGCCGAGCGCCCGTTCGCTGTCGCAGGGTCCGGCAACCGTACTGAACGCAGAGCAAATCGCGAACGTCGCGACGGTGAACCGCGACATCCGCGACCTCGAGCGCCGCGATCCGTTCGCACGCTTGGACGATACGCCGACCGGCGGTCGCGCCGTTTCGTTCGCCGGCCAGAACGCGCGCTTCAGCCGCTTCTCGGTCGACGGCGTGCCGATCACCGACAATTTCGGGCTCAATACCGATGGCTTGCCCAGCCGCCGTTCACCGATCCCGCTCGACGCCATCGGTCAGTTCCAAGCCAAGATCGCACCGTATGACGTGCGCGAAGGCAATTTCACCGGCGGTGCGGTCAATCTGGTGCTCCGTTCGGGTACGAACAAGTTCCAGGGCACCGGCTTCTACGCGCAGCAGACTGACGGGCTGACCGGCAACCGTACAAAGGATTTGCGCGTCACCCTGCCCAAGTACAAGCAGGAGAACTACGGCGCAGAGCTGTCGGGTCCGATCATCAAGGACAAGCTGTTCTTCATGGTCGCCGGTGAGCGGATCCGCGGCGGCTTCCCCCAGCAGCAAGGCCCGACCGACGCCAACGCCGGCATCGCGATCCCGAACCTGAGCTTGGCGCAAGTCAATCAGGTCATTCAGATCGCGCAATCCAACTATGGCTACGATGCCGGCGGCGTCGTCACGGACTCGGGTGACAAGGACGATCGCCTTGTCGGCAAGCTGGACTGGAACATCGCAGACGGACAGCGCTTCGCACTGACCGGCACCTATGCGAAAGACGAAATTAACATCAACTCGTCGAACACCTTCACCACGGCGAGCCCGACGACCGGTCTTAGCCTCGCGTCGAACAACTACATCTCGGGCAACCGCTTGTGGACGGTGGTTGGTCAGCTGAACTCAGACTGGACCGACGAAATTTCGACCGAAGTTCGCGGCTTCTACAAGGACTACGAGCGTCTGGCGCAGCCGCTGCTTGGCCGCGGCTTCGCCCAGTTCCGCGTCTGCGTGGCGCCGACCTCGGATCGCACCGCTGCCGGTGCGGCCAGCAACGCCTCGACCCAGTGCCCGGCCAACTCGTCGATCGTGTCGCTCGGGCCGGACAATTCACGTCAAACCAACGAGTTGACCTCGAATACGTGGGGCGGCTTGTTCCAGCTGCGCTACAACCGCGGTGCGCATGACCTGCGCCTCTTCACCGAAGTGCAGAGCACGCGCGTGTTCAACTCGTTCCTGCAGAACAGCGCCGGCAACTATTACTTCGACTCTCTTGCCGACTTCGCGGCCGGCAACGCGCAGTCGCTCGGCTATGCCAACGCCATTCCGACGCTCAACCCGGATGACGCGGCCGCACGCTTCAACTACCGTCAGTTCACCTTCGGCATTCAGGACAACTGGCGTGTCAGCGACACGTTCGATATCTCCTATGGCGCGCGCTACGATCTGTACGGCGGCCACACCTTCCCGACGATCAACAACAACTTTATCAGCCGCTATGCCAACGGCGCGGTCGTTCGCGGCGAGCAGACGACCATCGGGGCCAACAACGCCTATCTGAACGGGTTGGGCGTGTTCCAGCCGCGCATCGGCTTCAGCTGGCGCCCTGACAGCCGCCTGACTCTGCGCGGCGGCGTCGGCATTTTCGCCGGTGGCGCGCCGGACGTCTACGTCTCGAACAGCTTCTCGAACACCGGCGTGCTGAGCAACTCGGTGTCGATCACGCAGCTGAACAGCGGTGCGTTCAACGGCAATCAGGGAACGTTGCCGGCCGGGGTCGGCGCGGCTGCGCTGCAAGGCGTGAACGGCACGACCATCCCGACGCTGGTCAACAACTACCTGCTGAACGGCACCGTCTCGGCGAATGCCACCACCAACGCGCTCGATCCCAACTTCAAGCTGCCGAGCCAGTGGCGTTCGACGTTGAGCGCCGACTATCGGTTCGACCTGCCGGGCGGCGAGCTGACGATCGGTGCCGATGCGCTGTACATCGGCATCCGCAATCAGGTGTATTTCACCGATCTGCGTTCCACCCCGGTATCGGGCGCCTTCGCGCTCACGCCGGATGGCCGCCAGCGCTATCGCCCAGTCACCACCGTCGCGGCGACCGGCCTGCCAAACTACTCGGACACGCAGTCGGACATCCTGCTGACGAACACCGACAAGGGACGCAGCTGGATCGGCGTCGCGCGCTTCGACGCGCGCTGGGATCTGGGCCTCGCCATCTACGGCAGCTTCACGTACCAGGACGTCAAGGATCAGGCGCCGGCGACCTCGTCAACCGCGGGTTCGAACTACACCAACGGCGCATTTGTCGACCCGAACAACGTAGCCTATGGCGTCTCGAACGATCAGGTGAAGTACCAATTCAAGTACGGCGCCACCTTCGACCACGCGTTCTTCGGCGATTACAAGACGCAGATCGCGCTGTTCGGCGAGACGCGCAGCGGCCGCGTGTTCAGCTACACGTTTAGCGACCAGGTGCCGTCGGGCGTGCGTAGCGCCAACTTCGGCACCATCGGCACGGGCGGCGGGGCAAACCGCTACCTTCTGTACGTGCCAACCTTCGGCGGCGACTCCAAGGTGTCGTACGGCAGCGCGGCGCAGCAGCAGCAGATCGAGGACTATTTCCGCTCGCAGGGTCTGTCCAAGTATCAGGGCAAGATCACGCCGCGCAACGCGTTCCGCTCGCCGTGGTTCACCCGCCTCGACCTGCACCTGGCGCAAGACTTGCCGACCTTCGTCGGCACCTCGCGCATCCAGGCGTTCGCCGACATCGAGAACTTCACCAACTTCCTTAATCGGAAGTGGGGCCAGATCTCGGAGTACGTCTTCCCGTTCAACGTCGCCCCTGTCCGCGTGACCTGCCTCACCGCGGCCGCGGCCACTGGCGCGGCGGGGACGCAGACTGCCAATACCGGACAGGCCTGCGCGCAGTATCGCTACACGCCGGCGCAGACCGACGCGAACGGCAACTTCGTCGCGCCGACGCAGACCGTCTACGGTCGCCAGTCGCTGTACACGATCCGTCTGGGTGTGCGCTTCAGCTTCTGATCGCCCGCACCTGATCGGCCCCGGGTCGCCGTTCCTTCGGGAACGGCGGCCCTTCTTTTTGCGCACGACGCACAGGCGGTGTAGGAAGGGCGCGATGGCGACTTCCGCGACTTCCGTCTCCGCTGCTCCTGCCCCGTCCGCTCATGCCGGCACGCCGGAGCGCCCGCTGTTCGTCCGGCCGTTCTTCGAGAACAAGGCCTCGGCGTTCTGGAAGCTGCAGGCGGTCGGCTGGACCGGCTATCTGGTGCTGCGGCTCGTATCATCGTTGAGCAGCAATGCCTCGTTGCAGGTGATCGGCTCGGTGCTGATCGAGTCGATCATCGGCTATTGCATCACGCTGCTGCTGTCGGTGCTGTACGGGCACTACCGGCAATTGCCGCGCGTCACCGGCATCCTGCTGTCGATCTTCACGCTTGCCGCAGCGACGTTCCTCTATGCGACGCTGTACGCCTTTTCGTTCAGCCTGATCCGGCTCGCGGCACCGGGCGTCGACCTGACGCTGCTGCTCGCCGCGCTGTTCCTCAGCTTCACGACGCTCGCCGGCTGGTCGGCGCTGTATTTCGGAATCAACTTCTACCTGATCCTCGAGGATCAGATCGACCAGATGGAGCATCTGGAGAACCAGGCGTCGTCGGCACAGCTGGCGATGCTGCGCTACCAGCTGAACCCACATTTCCTGTTCAACACGCTCAATTCGATTTCGACGCTGGTGCTGCTGAAACAAACCGAGCGCGCCAATGCGATGTTGAGCCGGCTGTCGTCGTTCCTGCGCTACACGCTGGCCAACGAACCCACCGCGCACGTCACCGTCGCGCAGGAGGTCGAGACGCTGAAACTGTATCTCGAGATCGAGAAGATGCGCTTCGAGGACCGGCTGCGCCCCAAATTCGACATCGATCCGGCGGCGGAAAAGGCCCGCCTCCCTTCGCTGCTGCTTCAGCCGCTCGTTGAGAACGCGATCAAATATGCCGTGACGCCGCAGGAGGATGGCGCCGAAATCTGCGTCACCATTCGGCTCGTCGGTGACAGGGTGCTGCTCGGCGTATCCGACACCGGCCCGGGTTTGATGCCGACGAAATCGCGGCCAAGCCTTTCAACCGGCGTGGGCATCGCCAATATCAGGGAGCGGCTGGCACAGGCCTACGGGCCGGACCACCGCTTCGATGTGCGGGCCATGCCGACGGGCGGGTTCGGGGTCGAGATCGAGATCCCGTACCAGCTCGAAGTACCGAACAGAGAGGTGTGATGAGCATTCGTACCATCCTCGTCGACGACGAGCCGCTTGCGATCCAGGGGCTCGAACTGCGGCTACAGGCGCACGACGACGTCGAGATCATTGCCAAGTGCCAGAACGGCCGCGAGGCGATCAGCGCGATCAAGACCCACAAGCCCGACCTCGTCTTCCTCGATATCCAGATGCCGGGGTTCGATGGTTTTTCCGTGGTGCAGGGACTGATGGACGTCGAGCCGCCGCTGTTCGTGTTCGTGACCGCCTATTCCGACCATGCGATCCGCGCGTTCGAAGCGCAGGCGACCGATTACCTGATGAAGCCGGTCGAGGAGTCGCGGCTGGCCGACACGCTCGACCGCGTGCGCCAGCGGCTGTCCGAGCGGCAGAGCGCCGGCGAGGCCGAGAAGCTGAAGGAGGCGCTGGCGGAGCACGCGCCGGAGGCGGCGGCGGAAATGGCCGATGGCGGCGACGCGGTGAACGCCAGTCGCTTCGAGAAGATGATCAACATCAAGGATCAGGGGCAGATCTTCCGTGTCGATGTCGACACGATCGAGCGGATCGACGCGGCGGGCGATTACATGGTGATCTACACCGGCGACCGAAACCTGATCCTGCGCGAGACGATGAAGGATCTTGAGAAACGGCTGGACCCGCGCCGCTTCCAGCGCATTCACCGCTCGACGATTGTTAACCTCGATCTGGTCAAGCAGGTGAAGCCGCACACCAACGGCGAATGTTTCCTCGTGCTCGATTCGGGCGCGAACGTGAAGGTCAGCCGCAGCTATCGCGACGTGGTGGCGCGCTTCGTCCATTGATCAGGGTTTCCGCCCTCTACCGCTTCGCCCGCTTCGACGACCCGCACGCGCTCCGCAATCCCCTCCTCGCTAGCGCGCGCGCGGCAGGGATCAAGGGCACGTTGCTGCTGGCGGGCGAAGGGATCAACGGCACGATCGCTGGGGCCCCCGACGCGCTCGATGCGGTGATCGCGCATATCCGCACGCTGCCGGGCTGCGCCGATTTGTCGCTCAAGCATAGCTGGGCGGAGGCGATGCCGTTCCACCGGCTGAAGGTAAAGGTGAAGCGCGAGATCGTGACGATGGGCGTGACGGTCGATCCATTGACCGACGCCGGCACCTATGTCGCCCCCGCCGAGTGGAACGCGCTGATCGCCGATCCCGAAACACTGGTGATCGACACGCGCAACGACTATGAGGTGGCCGTGGGCACGTTCGCGGGTGCGATCGATCCGAAGACCGCGGGTTTTGCCGACTTCCCTGACTGGTTCCGCACGCAGCGCGAGACGTTGCTGGCCGGCAAGAAGCGCGTGGCGATGTTCTGCACCGGCGGCATCCGCTGCGAGAAATCGACCGCCTTCCTGAAGGCGGAAGGCGTAGAGCAGGTCCACCACCTCGACGGCGGCATCCTGCGCTATCTGGAGGAAGTGCCGGCCACCGAAAGCACATGGCAAGGCGAATGTTTCGTGTTCGATCAGCGGGTCGCGGTCGGGCACGGACTGGCACCGGGAACGCATCTGCTGTGCTTCGCCTGCCGGATGCCGGTCAGCGCGGCGGATCGCGCCTCGCCCGACTATGTCGAGGGCGTGAGTTGCCCGGCCTGCGTTGCCGAGCGCACCGCCGAGGAACGCGCCGGCTACGCCGAACGCCATCGCCAGCAACGGCTCGCCGCGTCACGCGGCGAGGCCCACGTCGGCCGGGCGTTCGATCCGGATTGATCCGCCGCCGCATCTTTTCATCGGGTGGCGTGTTGCGGACCTTATCCATATCAGTAGCGTTTCCCTTGTGTAACGACATGGCGATACCGGGGGCTTTTGAATGACGATTGATCGACGGCGCGTCGAAAATGGCGGGCTGATCCTGTTCCTGCTGTTGATATCGGTCGGATTGCTACTCGTCGTGTCCGGGTTCCTGGGCGCGCTGCTCTGGGCCGCGCTGGCGGCGCTGTTGTTTCAGCCGATCTTCCAGCGCTTTGCGCAACGCTGGCCCGGAAGGCGCAACATGGCGGCGGCACTGACGTTGCTGGTCATCACCTTCGCTGTCGTGATCCCGGCGATGATCCTCGGCAGCATGATCGTCGATCAGGCCGCGGGCGTCTATGAGCAGATGCGCAGTGGTCAGATCGATTTCGCGCAATATTTTAAACAGATGCATGACGCACTCCCCGGGCGCTTGCAGCAATTGCTCGACAGCGCCGGGCTCAACAGCCTCGAACGTGCCCAGGCGCGCGTCACCGCCACGCTGAGCAGCAGCGCAAGCGTTCTAACCCGTCAGGCACTGTCGATCGGCGCCAATGCCGCGGCCTTCCTGCTGGCGTTCGGCGTTGGGCTGTACGTCACCTTCTTCCTGCTGCGCGACGGCGAGCGGATCGGGCCGGCGATCGTCCGCGCGCTGCCGCTCGAGCGATCGGTCGCCGAGCGGCTGGCGGAGAAGTTCGCGACGGTCGTTCGTGCGACGATCAAGGGATCGGGCGTCGTGGCGCTCGTGCAGGGAGCACTAGGCGCGATCACCTTCTGGATCGTCGGTCTGCCCGCTGCGTTGCTGTGGGGCGTGCTGATGGCGGTGGCCGCGTTGCTGCCCGCGGTCGGGCCGGCCATCATCTGGGGGCCCGTGGCGGCGTACCTGCTGGCGACCGGCGCGATCTGGCAGGCGGTGGTGGTGATCGTCTCGGGCGTGTTCGTCATCGGCCTGGCCGACAACGTCCTGCGCCCGATCCTCGTGGGGCGCGATACCGGATTGCCCGACTGGCTGGTGCTGGTGACGACGCTCGGCGGGATTGACCTTCTGGGGCTAAGCGGGATCGTCGTCGGGCCGGTCGTGGGCGCGCTGTTTCTGACCGGCTGGGCAATGCTGTCCGAGCAGCGTGGGATGGACGAGGCAGTCGACGATGCACCTCCGGAACGCTGAAATCTCCTATTTCATCGCCTCTATCTTCGTCATCGCCGCGGAGACGGAAATCCAGAACATTTGACGTTGCGCCGCTATCGGCAAACCTGCGAGTCTGGTTTTTCCACCTCCGCGGGAATGACGGACGCGGGCGCAATCGGCAACAACCCCTCCCTTCCCCCCTCCCGCGCGATCGGCTACAGGCGCGCGCATGCTCTCTCTTAACGGCATCACCGTGCGGCTTGGCGGCCGCACGATCCTCGACCGCGCCAGCGCCGCGCTGCCGCCGGGCAGCCGCGTCGGACTGATCGGGCGCAACGGCGCGGGCAAGTCGACGATGGTGCGCGTCATCGCCGGGCTGCTGGAACCGGACGAGGGATCGGCCGACATGCCGCGTGGCGCACGCATCGGCTATATCGCGCAGGAGGCGCCGGCGGGTGACTCGACGCCACTGGAGACGGTTCTCGCCGCCGATACCGAGCGCGCCGCGCTGCTGGAGGAAGCCGAGGCGTTCGACGGCACTGGTTGCATGGACCGGCTGGGCGAAGTTCATGACCGGCTGATCGCGATCGACGCCTATTCCGCGCCGTCGCGCGCAGCGCGCATTCTCGTCGGCCTCGGCTTCGACGAAGACGCGCAGAATCAGCCGCTCGACAGCTTCTCGGGCGGCTGGAAGATGCGCGTGGCGCTCGCCGCGCTGCTCTTCTCGCAGCCCGACCTGCTGCTGCTCGACGAACCCAGCAACCACCTCGATCTCGAAGCAGTGATGTGGCTTGAGGATTTCCTCGCAAGCTATCGCGCGACGATCGTCGTGGTCAGCCACGAGCGCGACTTCCTCAACAACGTCGTCGATCACATCCTGCATTTGCAGGGTGGCAAGACGACGCTGTATCCCGGCGGCTATGACGCGTTCGAGCGGCAACGCGCCGAGCGGCTGGCGCAATTGGCGGCGGCGAAGGCCAATCAGGACGCACAACGCGCCAAGCTGCAGGATTATGTCGCGCGCAACTCGGCGCGCGCCTCGACCGCGAAGCAGGCGCAGAGCCGCGCCAAGATGCTCGCCAAGATGCAGCCGATCGCCGAGGCGGTGAACGATCCGACGCTCAGCTTCGACTTCCCGAACCCGACCGAGTTGCGCCCGCCGCTCATCACCCTCGATCACGCCGCGGTCGGCTATGGCGAGACCCCGATCCTGTCGCGGCTTAACCTGCGGATGGACCCCGAGGATCGTATCGCGCTGCTCGGCCGCAACGGCAACGGCAAGACGACGCTGGCGCGGTTGCTCGCAGCGCAGCTGACGCCGCTGGCGGGCGAGATGAACGCGACCGGGAAGATGAAGGTCGGCTACTTCACGCAATATCAGGTCGAGGAACTGGAGGCCGACGACACCCCGCTCGCGCATATGACCCGCGTGATGCCGGGCGCGTCGCCGGCGGCGGTGCGCGGACAGCTCGGGCGGTTCGGCTTCTCGGGCGATCGGGCGACGGCGCGCGTCGGCAGCATGTCGGGCGGTGAGCGCGCGCGGCTGGCGCTGGCGCTGGTCACACGCGAAGCGCCGCATCTGCTGATCCTCGACGAACCGACCAACCACCTTGACGTCGATGCGCGTGAGGCGCTGGTCCAGGCGCTGAACGCCTATACCGGCGCGGTGCTGCTGGTCAGCCACGACCGGCATATGGTGGAGCTGAGCGCCGATCGGCTGGTGCTGGTCGACAATGGCACCGCGAAGGAGTTCGACGGCAGCCTCGACGATTACATCGCGTTCGTGCTCGCGGGTGACGGCAAGGGCGCGGACAAAGCCAAGGGCTCCAAGCAGGACCGCAAGGCCGCAGCCGCAGCGCGCGAGAACGACAAGGCTTTGAAGAAGGAAGCGCGCGACGCCGAGGCGGAACTCGCGAAGCTGACCGCCGAACGCGCCGCGGTGGACCAGGCGATGTTCGATCCGTCAAAGGTGGAGGCAAAACTCGCCAAGCTGACCATGACAGAGCTGATGAAACGCCGTGCCGATCTGAACGACCGGATTGACGCGGCCGAGGCAAGATGGATGGCGGCGAGTGAGGCGCTGGAAGCGGCGTAAAACCGAAAATCACGTCACTCCCGCGCAGGCGGGAACCCAGAACCGCGACCGTCGCGCTTCCACCGACGGACCTGCGCATCTGGATCCCCGTCTCCGCAGGGATGACGGCTGGCGCTGGCGGCTTTACGCCTCGCCCTGATCCGCGCCTTCGCCGTCACTCGCGGCGGCGTTCTCGAAATACGCCTCGACCGGGCCGGTCAGCTTGATCGTCAGCGGGCGGCCATGACGGTCGACCTTCTTGCCGAGCGCAACGCGGACCCAGCCTTCGGACATGCTATATTCCTCGACGTCGCGGCGCTCGACGCCCTTGAAGCGGATGCCGACGCCACGTTGCAAGGCATCCTGGTCGAAGAACGGGCTCGACGGATCGATCGACAGATGGTCGGGAGGAGTATCGCTCATGCCGCGCCCTTGCCGCAAAGCGACGCGCGCGGCCACAAAAAAACGGCGCGAGGTTTGCTCCCCGCGCCGTCGTTCGCATCACCAGCCGTAATAGCCGGGCGCGTCATAGCCGCGATAATAGCCGCGAGGCTCGTAATAGATTCGCGGGGGCGGCGGCGCGTAGTAACGCTCCCGATAATAGACCCGCGGCGGGGGCGAATAATAGGAACGATCGTCGTAGTAATAGCGGCGGTCGTAGCGCCGGTCGTAATAACGATCGCGGTTGCTTGACGCGATCGCCGCGCCGAGCCCCAGTCCGATCACACCGCCGATCAACGCACCCGCGGCGGTGTCGCCGCCCCGATCGCGGTGACGCCAGTAACGCTGCGCCTCCGCGGGCGCGGCACTGGCCAGGGCTGTCGCCATCAGGCCGGTGGCCAAAACGGTCTTCTTCAACGCAGACATAAACCGGACCTCCTGCACTCGCTCGCCTGTTGACTGAACGCATATCTGTGCGAGCCTGTGCCACGCTTATGAACCGCATCGGCTGAACCGGCGCGGAATGCGGCATTCATGCACGGTTTAAGCGAGAAGATGCGTGTCATATTGGCTGCTGAAGACTGAACCCGACAGCTACGGCTGGGCCGATCTCGTCCGCGAAGGTGAAGCCGAATGGACCGGCGTGCGCAACCACACCGCCGCGGCGCATCTTCGCGCGATGGCGGTCGGCGATCTGGCGCTGATCTATCACAGCGGCGCGCAGAAGGCGGCGGTCGGCGTGGCGGAGGTGACTCGTGCGGCGCACGTGGACGGCGCTGTACCGTGGGTGTCGGTCGCCGTGGCGGCCCGCCACCCGCTTCGAACGCCGGTGACACTGGCCGGCATGAAAGCCACCCCGGCGCTTGCCGGGATGGCGATGCTGCGGCAATCGCGGTTGTCGGTCTGCCCGTCGACAGCCGCCGAGTGGGCGGCGATCACCGCGCTGGCCGATCAGATCAGCTGACGCAGCCGCATGGTCGGCCGACGACGCAACGCGTATCCGACCACGCCGAACCCCAGCATCATCATCGCCCACGTCGCCGGCTCCGGCACGGCGGCGCTGAAGCGGACGTTGTCGAGTTCGAGCGAGTTGACGTTCGACGTAAAACGCAACCCGGTCAGTTGCTCGTTGTTGCCCGCGCTGAAGGTCACGAGACGGTTGGTGGTGGCGGCGGTCTGGTTGCCGGTCGCCGAGGCCGGAGCGATCAGGTCCGAGCCGGTGAAGCTCTTCAGCACGCTGCCGCCCAGACCTAGCACCTCCACCTTGTTGCCCGCGTCGATCGACCCGAGATAGACCGAGATGTTACGGAACGCCGAGGCGACCGACGACACGGTCGCGCTGCCGTTCGCAAGGACGTAGAGGTAGATATTGCTGTCGGGCGCGCCGAAAGGATTGGCCGACTTGCCTGCCACGGCCTGCGTGCTGCCGCCGATGACGCTGAAGCCGGCGTCGACCGCCTTGTCGAACGTGGCCTGAGCACCGACTGCCGACGCCGCGAACACGTCCGCCGAGCCATTGACGGTGACGAAGGTGACTGCCGAAGCCGGTGCGGCGGAAAGCATCGCGGAAGCAGCGGCTGCGATGGCAAGAAGCGTCTTCATGGTGATTGTCTCCGGTTACAGATGTTCGTTGGCGTTGAACAAGCTGATCTCACCGCACCGACAAGCCAGCAACTGGTACCGAACTCGGTTAGTTCCTTATTTACTTAACGTTGAACCTGTGAATTATCGATCGCCTGGCGCGCAAATCCGCCAAATTCAGGGTTAAGACGTCACCCTCCGATAAAATGCGGCGTCTCGTTCCGGCACAGGCGCTCCGATGATCGCGCAGGCGGGACACAGCCGGAAATATTCCGTTACTTTCATGATCTGGACACAATCGCCCCCTAGCGGCCGCCACAGGGAGCCGACGCCTGGGTGAGGAAACTGCCGCAGCAGCCGGCGCGCCGACCAGGCATCTTCTCAATGTCTCAAAAGGGGTTCTCATGCATCGTCCGTCGAAATCGATCCTGATCGCCGGCCTGTTCGCCGGTGTCGCGCTGTCCGCCCTGCCCGCTGCCGCACAGACTGGCAGCGCTGCGCCCGCCACGAACGAGGCAGCCCCGGATGCGGCTGACGCCGGACTGGGCGAGGTGGTGGTTACCGCCGAACGCCGTTCGGAGAACCTGCGCCGCGTGCCGGTATCGGTCGCGGTGGTTAACGGTGACGATCTGCGCACCTTCCAAGCGGGTGGCGAGGACGCGTTGGCGCTCGCCGGCCGCGTCCCCGGCCTGTACGCCGAGACGACCACTGGCCGCATCTTCCCGCGATTTTACATTCGCGGGCTCGGCAACATCGATTTCTACCTCGGCGCCTCGCAGCCGGTGTCGATCATCCAGGACGATGTCGTGCTGGAGCATGTCGTCCTGAAGTCGAACCCGGTCTATGACGTCGCGAATGTCGAGGTGCTGCGCGGGCCACAGGGTTCGCTGTTCGGGCGCAACACTACGGCGGGCATCATCAAGTTCGACACGATCCGCCCCGGCCAGATGTGGTCGAGCCGCTTCAACGCCTCGTACGGCACGTACAACACCGCGACCTTCGACGCGGGCGTCGGCGGTCCGATCGTGCAGGACAAGATCGCGGTGCGGCTGTCGGGACTGTACCAGCATCGCGACGACTGGATCGACAACAGCTTTGCCGGTACCGGTGCCGACGGTACGCGCGGTGGCCGCAATGCGCTGGGCGGGTTCGACGAGCGCGACGCGCGCCTCCAGGTGCTGTTCACGCCGACCGAGACGCTGTCGCTGAACCTGTCGGGGCATGTCCGCTCGTACGAGGGTACGTCGACGGTGTTCCATCGCGGCGCGCTGATCCGCGGGCAGAATAACATCAACCTCGAACCGCGCGACCGCATCGCGTTGGATGAAGGCAGCAACAACCCGCAGGCGTACAAGACCTATGGCGGGTCGGCGAACGCGGCGTGGGACTTCGGGGCGGCGACTCTGACCTCGATCACCGCTTATGAAACCACTTCGGGCTACAGCCGGGGCGACACCGATGGCGGCGCGGCGGTCAATTACGGCAACGTCGGCTTCGGGCTGAGCGAGGGCCGCATCCGCGACCTGGACCAGTGGACGCAGGAGCTTCGGCTGGCGAGCAACGGCGACGGCGCGTTCAAGTGGCAGTTCGGCGGCTTCTATTTCGACAGCCGCGACGTGACCGAATTCTACCAGCGCGGCTATTTTCTGCTGCCCGGCCAATCGGCGCGCAACCCGAACAATTGGGTGCGGCTGCGCAACGTGAATACCAGCTGGGCGGTGTTCGGGCAGGCGAGCTATCGCCTTGCCGAGCGCCTGACGCTGACGGCCGGCGCGCGCTATACCGAGGACGACAAGCAGACGCGGCTGGTCCGCGCCGGGCGCAACGCGGCGGGCACTGCCGAGACCTTCCCCGCCACCGGGCGCGAGGTGAAGCTGACCGGCAAGGAGCCGAGCTGGGATCTGTCGGCGCTGTACGAGATCGATCCGACCGCCAGCGTCTATGCCCGCGTCGCGCGCGGTTTCCGCGGTCCGACGATCCAGGGCCGCTCGGCGGTGTTCAACACGCCGTTCTCGACCGCGGACTCGGAGACGATCATGTCGTACGAGGCGGGCGTGAAGACGCAGCCGACCTCGAAGCTGCGCCTCAACGCCACCGCCTTCACCTACCGGGTCAACGACATCCAGCTGAACGGCAATGACGCCAACGGCAACGGGACGTTGTTCAACGCCGATCACGCCAACGCTTACGGCGTCGAGGCGGAGCTGGACTGGCGACCGATCCGCAACATCACCTTCTCGCTGGGCGGCAGCGCGATCCACACCGAAATCAAGGACAAGAGCGTCTTCGCGCAGGTGTGTCAGTTCGGCGCCAACGTGACGTGCACGGTGCTGAACCAGACCAAACCCGCGACGATCTTCGGCCAGCCCGCCACGCTGGCGCAGATCGACGGCAACCCGCTGCCCAACGCGCCGCGCTGGCAGGTCGACGCGGCGGTCCGCTACGACATTCCGCTGTCGGATCGCGGCAACTTCTTCGTGGCCAGCGACGTCAACATGCAGGGTTATACGAACCTCGTCCTGTACAAGACCCGCGAATTCTTCGCGAGCGACAATCTGGAGCTGGGGCTGAAGGCCGGCTTCACCACAGCCGATGGCCGGTATGAGATCGCAGCGTTCGCTCGCAACATCACCAACGAGAAGAACCTGAAGGGCGTGATTGAGAATTACAACGCGGCGGTGTTCAACGAGCCGCGGATCGTCGGCATCTCGCTGAGCGGCAAGTTCGACTGAGTTGGTACTTGGGGAGGTTTCGGCCTCCCCTTTTTCCTTCTCGATCATTTCCGGGCTTCAGAACCTTCGCTTCTATCGAGATGCCCGCGCGTCTGGATTCCCGCCTGCGCGGGAATGACGGAGGGCGAGATCACGCAATCGTCTCGATCCAGTCGGGCAACTCCGCCAGCCGCGCCAGCTGGCGAAAGCGTGGATGGTCGGCCGGGGCGGTCGCCACTTCGTGCGCCCATGCCAGCGGCTGCGGGATGTACGCGCCCCATGCGCCCGCCTCGAGCGCGGGCAAGACGTCCGAGCGCATCGAATCGCCCGCCATCACCGCCCGGTCGGGCGCGCAGCCGTAGCGGTGGAAGACGCGCACGAACGTCTCGGCGCGCTTGTCGCTGACGATCTCCACGCCGGTGAAGAGCTGCCCGAGCCCGGAGGCGGCGAGCTTCACTTCCTGATGGAGCAGGTCGCCCTTGGTCACCAGCACCAGCCGCCCCATCCCCGCCAGCCGATCGAGTGTATCGCCGATCCCGTCGAGCAACTCGACCGGGTGCGCTAGCAACTCGCGGCCGATCGCGAGGATGCGCCGCACACTCGTCGCGGGCAGATCGTCGCCCGCCAGATCGAGCGCGGTTTCGATCATCGAAAGCGTAAAGCTCTTCGCGCCATAGCCATAGTGCCGCAGGTTGCGGATCTCGATCGCCTGCATTTGTGCGCGCGCCGCGGCATCGTCCGCGTAGGGCGCGACCAGATCGGCGAACGCCTGCTCGGCGGCGGCGAAGAAGCGCATATTGTGCCACAGGGTGTCGTCGGCATCGAGGCAGATGAGATCGATCGGCATGGGGGCGCTCCTACCGTCGTCAGCGTTCACGCACCAGCCGCGTGCCGTCGAAGGACAGCTCGACCTTGATCGCCGTGCCGTTCGTGAAGGCATAGTCCAGCTCGGGTGCCCACTCCGTCTCGCGCGGCGGAAGGGCGAGGTGGTCATCGCCAGCGCGTTGACCTCCATCCCTCTTCCGCGCTCCGAGCAGGCGCATCTGTCGAAAATCATCGGCTGCGGGATCACCGGGTAAGCGGGCTGCGCCGCGGCACCAGTGGCGGCGCGGAGCATGGCGGCCAGCAGGGTCGTGGCCGTAGCGACGCGCATCATAGACACCGTGTGAAGAGAGCCGCCGCCCTATCCGCCTGCCGGGAACCGGGTGTGGACAGCGGGTAGCGTTGCGGTTGCTTTCCAGTGGGTTGCCCGCGCGAATGTTGCGAATGTTGAGACGCTGGCGGGCTGTTTGCGCAGGTCGCGGCGGGGCGGCGGCGGGAATGGTCGCGCGGGGCTGGTGAGGTGCCGGGCATCGGCGGAAAATACCATGCGAATACGGACGTAGGACAGGCATGAGGCGGACCATCCCGGCTATGACGATCCGTTCGTCTACTCACCGTCGCCCCTGCGCAGGCAGGGGCCTATGGCTGTCGCGTCGCGTGGAGCGGCTGACACAGACGCGATGCCGGTGCGTCGACGTCATCTATGCACGACACAGACATGGGCCCCTGCCTGCGCAGGGGCGACGGTGTAAGTGGCCCAGGTCCGTCTTGGTCCCGAAGTGGTCGTAATGATGCCACGTCGCGCGAAGATGCCGACCCGTCAGCGACGGGGGCGAAGATGCGAAGGACTTTGTGGACGACCATCGTCATCGGCGGGCTGCTGCTGACGGGCAACGCCTATCAACAGGTCGCCGAACGGATCGACGCGGCGCGCTATCCGGCGCCCGGACGGATGATCTCGGTCGGTGACCACCGGCTGCACCTTTGGTGTGCCGGGCGCGGCGCACCGACCGTGTTGCTACTGTCGGGCGACGGCACGCCATCGGTGACGATGTACGCAGCGCAACGCCGGATCGCGGCCTTCACGCGCGTGTGCAGCTACGATCGCGCAGGATTGGGATGGAGCGACCCGCCGTCGCACGCGCTGGGCCTTGGCGATCAGGTGGACGATCTCGATCGCCTGCTAAGCCGGGCCGGCATCGCGACGCCGCTGGTGCTGGTGCCGGAATCAGGCGGCAACGTGATCGCCCTATCCTATTTAGATCGCGCGCCGCGACAGGTGGCGGGCATGGTGATGGTCGACGGATCGGAGCCGGCGCTGTGGTTTCGCGGCAGCCCGGACGAATTCGCGATGCTTCGGCTCACCGACCCGTTGTGGCAGGCCGGCTGGCGGCTCGGCATCGTGCGATCGATCCTGCCCTATGCGGTGCCGTCATGGGTCGAGGATTTGCCACCCGACCTGCGCGGGCAGTTCGATGCGGTCTGGTCGCGTGCGATGCCGGGACAGGCGCGCGATCCGATCGACCGCTGGGAGCGGACGCCAGTCGCGGAACGGCCGCAGGCGAGTGCGGGAATGCTGAGAGACCGGCCGCTGATCGTGATCCGGCACGGCGTGGCTGGCGGCATGGGGGTGCCGGAGAAATACGAAGCCGAATGGCCGGCGGCGCAGGCCCGGCTCGCGCGTCTGTCGCGGGTCGGCGAGATGGTGGTGGCGACGCGCAACCATCACCCGATCGCCGAGGAAAATCCGCCGCTGGTGAGCGAGTAGGTGCGCAAGGTGGTGATGCGGGTGCGGTCGGAAAAATGAGAACGGCCACCTCCAATGGGAAGGTGGCCGTTCTCATCTCTCAACGACCCCGCCACGGGCGAAGCCCGTGTCGTCGGACGGCGCTGTAGCGCCGCCGGCCGGGCGCGGCTTGGGCGCGCGGGCAGCTTGCTGCCCGCGTCGCCGCCGCGCCTTACGCCGCCTTCGCGCGGCTCGCGCGCTTGCGCTCGTTCGGATCGAGGTAGCGCTTGCGCAGACGGATCGACTTCGGGGTCACTTCGACCATCTCGTCGTCGTCGATATAGGCGATCGCCTGTTCCAGCGTCATCTTCTTCGGCGGGGTAAGGCGGATGGCATCGTCCTTGCCGCCCGACGCACGGAAGTTGGTCAGCTGCTTCGCCTTCATCGGATTGACCTCGAGGTCATCCGTCTTGGCGTTCTCGCCGATGATCATGCCTTCGTACAGCGCCTCGCCGTGACCGACGAACAGGATGCCGCGATCCTCGAGCGGGCCGAGCGCATAACCCTGCGCCTCGCCGGCGCCGTTCGAGATCAGCACGCCGTTCTTGCGGCCCTCGATATTGCCCTTGTGCGGGCCGTACTTCTCGAACAGCCGGTTCATGATGCCGGTGCCGCGCGTGTCCGACAGGAACTCGCCGTGATAGCCGATCATCCCGCGCGACGGGGCCGAGAAGGTGATGCGCGTCTTGCCGCCGGTCGACGGACGCATGTCGGTCATCTCGGCCTTGCGGAGGTTCATCTTCTCGACGACCGTTCCCGAATGCTCCTCGTCGACGTCGATGATGACGGTTTCGTACGGCTCGGTCTTCTTGCCGTCCTCGTCCTCGGCGAACAGCACGCGCGGGCGGCTGATCCCCAGCTCGAAGCCCTCGCGGCGCATCGTCTCGATCAGCACGCCGAGCTGAAGCTCGCCGCGTCCGGCGACCTCGAAGCTGTCGCGGTCGGCGGCCTCGGTCACCTTGATCGCGACGTTGGTCTCGGCTTCGCGCATCAGGCGGTCGCGGATCATGCGGCTGGTCACCTTGCTGCCCTCACGCCCCGCCATCGGCGAGTCGTTGACCGCAAAGCGCATCGACAGCGTCGGCGGATCGATCGGCTGCGCCTGGATCGGCACGCTGACCGAGGTGTCGCAAATCGTGTTGGCGACGGTCGCGACCGCCAGCCCGGCGAGCGAGATGATGTCGCCCGCGCGCGCCTCTTCGACCGGCACGCGCTCCAGCCCGCGGAAGCTCATCAGCTTCGACGCGCGGCCGGTTTCGATCACATTGCCCTGATTGTCGAGCGCGTGGATCGGCTGGTTCAGCTTCACCACGCCCGACTGGACGCGCCCGGTGAGGATACGGCCGAGGAAGTTGTCACGGTCGAGCAGCGTGACGAGGAACGTGAACGGCGCGTCCTGATCGAGCGACGGCGGCGGAACGTGATCGACGATCTTCTGGAACAGCGGGGTCAGCGTGCCTTCGCGACGGTCCATGTCCTCCGAGGCATAGCCGTTGCGGCCCGACGCGTAGAGCACCGGGAAGTCGAGCTGCTCGTCGGTCGCCTCCAGCGCGACGAACAGGTCGAACACCTCGTCGAGCACCTCCTGGATGCGCGCGTCCGAGCGGTCGACCTTGTTGACGACGACGATCGGGCGCAGCCCCAGCGCCAGCGCCTTGCCGGTGACGAACTTGGTCTGCGGCATCGCGCCCTCGGCGGCGTCGACCAGCAGGATCACGCCGTCGACCATGCTCAGGATCCGCTCCACTTCGCCGCCGAAGTCGGCGTGGCCCGGCGTATCGACGATGTTGATGCGCGTGCCTTCCCACTCGATCGAGGTCGGCTTGGCGAGAATGGTGATCCCGCGCTCCTTTTCGAGGTCGTTGGAATCCATCGCGCGTTCCTCGACACGCTGATTGTCGCGGAACGTGCCGGACTGACGGAACAACTGATCGACGAGGGTGGTCTTGCCATGATCGACGTGCGCGATGATGGCGATATTGCGCAGGTTCATACGGGTTCCTGAGGGTGGCCCGCTTGTCCGCAGGCAGTTTCGCCGCGGCGCATAGCGGAAAGTTCCGTCGGATGCCAGTGCCTCGACAGCGGCCTCATGGCGTATTACATGAACAACACAGTTGAAAGCTGGCTGCGGACGAAGGACAATGGCCGCGCAAGAGAAGGATGACTTGGACGATGGCGACAGCTCCGAACGACGCGACCGAGCCGACGCTGGTGCTCACCCCGCCCGATCCCGTCCCGCCGGTGCGCGCTGAAAAGGCCGCCGGGCTGGTGCCGGTCGACGACACCAAGCGCAGTGAGCTTGAACGGCGCGTCGATGCGTTCGTCGAGCAGCTGATTGCCGAGGACGTCAACAGCCCCGAGTTCGGCAAGCGCGTCGATGCGATCACCGCAATGGGGCAGAAGGAGATCCGCGACGCCGCCGGCCAGTCGAACCGCTTCCTCGATCGCCCGGTGCGCGCGATGGATCAGGAAACGGGCGTCGGCAAGGACCTGGCCGAGCTGCGCCGCGTCGTCGAGGATCTCGATCCGGGCAAGAAGGGCAAGCTGACCACCCCACAGAAACTGTTCGGGGTGATCCCGTTCGGCAACAAGGTCCGCAATTATTTCGACGGCTACAAGTCCGCGCAGACGCATATCGCGTCGATCCTGAAGAGTCTGGGCAGCGGCAAGGACGAACTGCTGATGGACAATGCCGCGATCGATACCGAGCGCGCGAACCTTTGGACCGCAATGGGGCGGCTGGAACAGATGATCCATCTGTCGCGGACGATGGACGCGCGACTGGAGGACAAGGCCAACGAGCTGGATCATACCGATCCCGCCAAGGCCAAGGCGATTCGCGAGAGCGCGCTGTTCTACGCCCGGCAGCGGACGCAAGATTTGCTGACGCAGATGGCGGTGACGGTGCAGGGTTATCTGGCGCTCGATCTGGTCAAGAAGAACAATGTCGAGCTGATCAAGGGCGTCGACCGCGCCAGCACGACCACCGTCGCTGCGCTGCGCACCGCCGTCACCGTCGCGCAGGCGCTGACCAACCAGAAACTGGTGCTGGAGCAGATCACGCAGCTCAACACCACCACTGCCGGGCTGATCGATTCGACCGGCAACCTGCTGCGCCAGAACACCGCCCGCATCCACGAACAGGCCGCTGCCTCGACGATCCCGCTGGAGACGCTGCAACGCGCGTTCCAGAACATCTATGACACGATGGACGCGATCGACACGTTCAAGCTGAAGGCGCTCGACACGATGAAGGTGACGGTCGACACGCTCGGCAACGAGGTCGAGAAGTCGCGCGGCTATATCGCCCGCGCCGAGGGCGCGACCCAGAACCGCGTCGCGGGCGGGGCGGAGCAGTTCAAGCTGGAGTCGCTGTGACGGACGTCGACGACGCGGTCGCGGTCGCGCAGATCGCACGCGAGCGGCGGCGCGGCGGCGCGGTGGTCCCGCTCCAGCGCCGCCCGCGCCGCGGGCGCGGCGGGCGGCGCAAGCGCGCCGCGGCGGTGGTGATCGGCGCGGGCGTGATCGTGACGGTCGCGACGTTGATGGGGCTGGGCGCGTTCGGGATGGTCGCGGTCGCAGCGCTGATCGTGGCGCTGACGCTGCTGGTGCTGTTCGCCCCCGCCACCCCGGTGCCGACGCCGGAGCGGATCGTGAAGTCCGAGCTGAAGGCGGTGCCGGCGCAGGCGGCGCGGTGGCTCGATGCGCGTCGGGCAGCGCTGCCGGCGCCGGCGCACGAGGTGCTTCACCAGCTCGACGTGCGGCTCGACACGCTGGGCGTGCAGGTCGCGACGCTCGACGAGGACAGCCCGATGGCCGCGGAGCTGCGGCGGCTGGTCGGCGAGCAATTGCCGAGCTTCGTCGCGGACTATACGCGCGTGCCGCCGGCGATGCGCAACAGCCCGCGCAACGGCATGACCCCCGACCAGCAACTGGTCGAGGGGCTAGGCGTCATAGAACGCGAACTCGCCGAGATCAGCGCGCGGTTGGCGCAAGGCGATCTCGACGCGCTGGAGACGAAGCGGCGGTATTTGCAGGTCAAATACGAGGAAGGTGCGCCGCCCGCCGGGTGAGCGACGGTTAACGGGCGAGATCGTCGCGCACCGCGTAGCTGTTGAGTTCAAGCGGGTTGAGCACGCGGTCAGGATGCACCGGCACCAGGTTCACGAAGCTGAACCCGGCGTCGAGGATCGCGGCGATGCTGTCGAGCATCGAGGGACTGTCCTTGTAGAGCCGGCGGATCGCGATCTCGCTCGAGAGGCCGACGAACTTCGCGATTCCGGCACCCGCGCCGCGCAGCACCTCCAGATCATAGCCCTGCGTATCCATTTTCAGGAACGGCCGCGCGAACCCGTATTGCGTGGTCAGTTCGTTGAACAGACCATCGATCCGCGCGACGGGCACCTCCACCACGCGCTCGACCTGATTGTCGTCGGACAGCGAGGCGTCCTCCTCCGCGCTTGGGGTGCGGAACGAGGAGAAGACGTCGATCTTCATGACGTTCATCGGCAGGGTGCCGTCGACCTGCCCCAGCGCCATGTTGAAGGTATGCCAGTTGCCATCACGCCGCGCGGTGGCCTCCAGTTCCTTGTACGGCGTAATGCCGGGTTCGAATGACAGGATCAGCCCGCGATAGCCGGCACGACGCAGGAACTCGCCATGTTGGCCGCGGTTGGCGCCGACGTCGAACACGCAATCGACCTCCAGCGCCGACAATAGCTGGCCGACGAAGCGCTTCTCGATCCAGTCGCCGGTTCCGTCGCTCCGGAAGATCTCGAGCCCGAGCCGATCACCTACCGCGTCGACAATCTTCCGCTGCAATGACATGATTTCCCCCGTCTCGCCGCCAGTCAATCGGCCGCGCGCGGGATGACAGAAGCGGGCGGCGTCATGCAAGCCCTTGTGCGCCGCGACGCGTCGCGAGCAGGCAACAGTGCGAAGGTGGTGGGCGCTGACGGGTTCGAACCGCCGACCTACTCGGTGTAAACGAGCCGCTCTACCAGCTGAGCTAAGCGCCCGGCGCAAGGCGATCATCAGGATCGCCGCCGTACCGCCTCTCTACACGCGCCGGTCCGCGGATCAAGAGGCGGCGGCTCTCCCCTTACACGAACGGCAGCCGCGCCTCCGCCAGCGCCGCGACATAGCGGTGCATCGCGTCGCGCGCCTCGTCGGTCAGCGCAACGAACGCGCGACGGCGATCCTCGGGATCGGGTGCGCGATCGAGCAGGCGCGCGGCCGTGAGCTTCCCGATCCAGCGCAGCGCGGTGGTCGGTGCGACGGCGGCGGCGATGCACAGGCTGGAAACCGAAACGCGCGCGCTCTCCAGTTGCGCCGCGAACAGATCGAGCAGCATGTCCCATGCAGGATCCTCGAACAGCCCTTCGCCGAAGAACCGGTCACGCAGACGCCGCGCGCGCAGCACGTCGCGCACCGTGCCCGCGGTGATGTCCGCGGTGGCGGGCGCGGGCGCGAAGCGGCGGCGCCGGTCCTCGGCACGGTCGCTGCCCTCGCGCTCGGTGAAGCGCGTCAGCATGTCGGCGATGCGCGCGACCTCGGCGCTGAGCCGCGCCAGCCGCTCGCGCTCCTCGTCGGCGGCGCGAACCGCACCGGGCCCGCTCGCGGCCGCGATCGCCAGCGCGCCGATCCACTCGGCCGGACTGGGCGCGCAGAGCAATTGCACCTCGTCCGCCGCATCGCCGAGCGCGGCGATCACGAGATCGATCTGCGCCACGCTCATCGCGACGACGCAGCGCCACGCGCGCGCCTGCGCCAGCATCCCGGCGACCGCGACGACGTCGTGCGCCACCTCGTCGGGTGCACCGTCGAGATCGAGCACCAATACCGGTGCCGGCTCGGGCAGCGTGGCGAGCACCGTCGCCGCCTCCTGCAAGGCGATCGACGTGCCCAGCTCACCGCCGATCAGCGCGATCGCCTCCTGCGCGGCGGCGCCGCCGGCCGCATCCATCGTCACGAGCGCGAACGGCGTCGTCCGCGCGCCGGCAAAACCAAACGGGGTCGCCACGGCTCAGTCCAGCGCCTTGACGATTTCCTCGACCATCTTCTTCGCGTCGGCCAGCAGCATCATGGTGTTGTCCCTGTAGAAAACGTCGTTGTCGACGCCGGCATAGCCGACCCCGCCCATCGAACGTTTCACGAACAGCACCGTTTTGGCCTTTTCAACGTCGAGCACCGGCATCCCGTAGATCGGCGAGGATTTATCGGTCTTCGCCGCCGGGTTGGTGACGTCGTTCGCACCGATCACGAACGCGACATCGGTCTGCGCGAATTCGGAGTTGATGTCCTCCAGCTCGAACACCTCGTCATAGGGAACGTTCGCCTCGGCCAGCAACACGTTCATATGCCCCGGCATTCGCCCGGCGACCGGGTGGATCGCATATTTGACGCGGACGCCCTCCGCCTTCAGCTTGTCGGCCATCTCACGCAGCACGTGCTGTGCTTGTGCGACCGCCATGCCGTAGCCGGGGACGATGATGACCTGCTCCGCCTGGCTCATCAGGAAGGCGGCATCCTCGGCCGAACCGCGCTTCCACGGTCGATCCGTTTTGGCCGCGCTTGCGCCGCCGGCCGATGCTTCCGCGCCAAATCCCCCCGCGATCACGCTGATGAAGCTGCGGTTCATCGCCCGGCACATGATGTAGCTGAGGATCGCGCCCGACGAGCCGACCAGTGCGCCGGTGATGATCATCGCGCTGTTGTGGAGCGTGAAGCCCATCGCCGCCGCGGCCCAGCCCGAATAGCTGTTGAGCATCGACACCACGACCGGCATATCCGCGCCGCCGATCGGGACGATCAGCAGGAAGCCGATCGCGAACGACAGGATCGTGATCGTCCAGAACACCCACGGGCTCTGGTCGAGCGTGAAATACGCCACCAGCGCGACGATCGCGGCGAGCACGCCGAGATTGATGACGTGACGCCCCGGCAGCAGGATCGGCGCGCCGCCCATGTTGCCGTTGAGCTTGAGGAACGCGATCACCGAGCCTGAGAAGGTGATCGCGCCGATCGCGACGCCCAGCCCCATCTCGATCCGGCTGACCGGATTGATGAGCGCGACCGCGCCGCCCGGGGTGAGCACCGGCAGCGCAATGCCGAACGCGACCGGGTTCAGATACGCGGCGGCGGCGACCAGCACCGCGGCGAGACCGACGAGGCTGTGGAAGGCGGCGACGAGCTGCGGCATCGCGGTCATCGCGATCCGCCGCGCGGTGGTGAGACCGATCGCCGCGCCGAGCGCGATCGCGGCGACGATCTCGAACACTGCGACGGTGTCGACCGCTGACAACAACGCCGCATAATCGGCACCCTCGACGAGCACGGTGATCGTCGGGACATGCGTGATGAGCGTCGTCAGCACCGCGATGCCCATGCCGATCATGCCGAAGCGGTTGCCGCGCTGGCTGGTGGTCGGGCTCGACAGCCCGCGCAGCGCGAGGATGAAGCACACGCCCGCGACGAGGTACGCAAGGGCGACCCATGGATTGACGGCGTGTTGCACTAGGCTCTGCTCCCCCCGATTGCGTCGCCCCTGCGCAGGCAGGGGCCTATGTCTGTTTCGTCCTGCGCGGTGGCTTCGACACATGCGCGTCGTGATTGTGTCAGCCGTTCTTCTTCCACTCTACAGTCATGGGCCCCTGCCTTCGCAGGGGCGACGGTGGCTCTTCGACGACGGTCACTTCACCGCCGGGCGCTCCTTCTTCTTGTACATCGCCAGCATTCGCTGCGTGACCGCAAAGCCGCCGAAGATGTTGATGCTCGCCAGCACCACCGCCAGCAGGCCCAGCCATTTGCCGCCGACGCTGCCCGCGGCCGCGCTGGCGATCAGCGCGCCGACGATGATGACGCTGGAGATCGCGTTGGTCACCGCCATCAAGGGCGTGTGCAGCGCGGGCGTGACCGACCAGACGACGTAATAGCCGACGAAGCACGCCAGCACGAAGATCGACAGGATCGCGATGAAGTCCATGCTGGCCCCTTTCGTTCAGCGCCGCGCCGCGGCCGTTCGGTCGCGCAATGCCACCATCTCGGCGAAAATCCGATCGCCCTCGGTAAAGATCTCGGTGCGGTCGCGCTTCGCCTCGGCGGCGACGAGCCGTGCGGCCTCGCGTTCGGCGCGACGGCGTTGCGCCGCCGTCCGGCCGGTCGGCGCGGGACGCGGCGTGGCGGTCGGCTGGCAATCGTAGACGGTCTTGCGATCGTGCCTCTGGCGATCCGCCACCGCGCGTGCGTAGACGCTCGCCAGCTTCGTGCCCTGCAACGACTGGACGAAGGCGGCGTCGCGTGCGGCGTTCTGCGTGCGATAGGCGTCGATCGTCGCCGGGTCGCAATGCGGCACGACGAACGCCTGGTAGCGATCAACGAGATCGTAGAAGGTGCGGCGATCGGCTTTGTCGGGCGATTGCGCGGCGGCGGCAGTCGCCAGCAGCAATCCGGCCAGCGCCCCCCAACGCCGCCTCACGACAGCAGCCGCGCGTTCACGACCTTCCCGTCCTTCGTCAGCCGGATCGCGTCGCCAATCTCCTCATCAAGGACCGGACGCCCCTGCTCCTTGTCCCAGAAGGTCGAGAGGAAATTGTAGAGGTTGCGCGAGAACAGCGCCGAGGCGTCGGCGGGCAACCGCCCCGCGACGTTGCGGTGCCCGACGATCCTGACGCCGTGCCGCTCGACCACCTCGCCCGCGACGGCGCCCTCGACGTTGCCGCCCTGCTCGACCGCGAGATCGACCACGACCGAGCCCGGGCGCATCGACGCGAGCTGCGCATCGCTGACCAGCCGCGGCGCGGGACGGCCGGGGATCAGCGCGGTGGTGATGACGATATCCTGCTTGGCGATGTGCGAGGACACCAGCTCGGCCTGCGCCGCCTGATATTCGGGCGACATCTCGCCGGCATAGCCGCCCGAGCCCTCACCCTCGATCCCGGCGACATTCTCGACGAAGATCGGCTTGGCGCCGAGCGACTGGATCTGCTCCTTCGTAGCGGAGCGCACGTCGGTGGCGGACACCTGCGCGCCCAGCCGCCGCGCGGTGGCGATCGCCTGCAACCCGGCGACGCCGACGCCCATGACGAACACGCGCGCCGCGCTGACCGTGCCCGCCGCGGTCATCATCATCGGAAAGGCGCGGCCATATTCGGCGGCGGCGTCGAGCACCGCCTTGTAGCCGGCGAGATTCGATTGCGACGACAGGATGTCCATCGACTGCGCACGCGTGATCCGCGGCATGAACTCCATCGCCAATGCCTCCAGCCCGGCGGCGGCATAGGCGTCGACCCGCGCGCGCTCCCCGAACGGGTTCAGCCCCGCGACGACCCACGCACCCGGTGCGACTCCGGCCAGCGATGCAGGGTCCGGCCCCTGCACGCCTAGCACGATGTCGGCCCCCGCCAGCGTCGCGGCGCGATTGCCGATCGTGGCACCGGCGGCGGCGTAATCGGCATCGGCGAAGGACGCCGTCGCCCCCGCACCGTCCTCGACCGCCAGCGTCGCGCCCAAAGCGGCGAACTTCTTCACCGTTTCCGGCGTGGCGGCGACGCGGCGTTCGCCGGCTGCCTGTTCCCGAACGACCGCGATCTTCACCGCGCGACTACGAGATGAGCCAGATGACGAGGAACGCGAGCAGGAAACAGGCGACTGCGCCATATTTGAGCATGCCGATCATGCTCGTATACGTTGCCTCATGTGCCTTCAGATCGGCAGGTTCGGCCATGATGATCCTCTTCCCCTTGAACGGTTGCCGTGACCGTAGTTAAGCAATCAGCAACAGGCAATATGGTGATGGCCGCATGACAGTTCGGTTTAAGCCCCCCTTTACTCAAGGGCGCTAGGGCAGCATCGGACGAAACATGGGGCCTGGCCACAACATGACGCGCAACGGACAACGTCTGCTGATGCTGATCGACGCCGAAGCCGCGCAGCGGCGCGTCGTGGCGACGATCGCGGCGCGTGGCGGCTGGCGAACGATCATGGCCGAGGACGCCGGGAGTGCGCTGGCGACGCTGGCCACCGAAGACGGGATGCAGCTCGACGCGATCCTGCTCCACCATGCCGAAGCCGATGTCGAGCCGGCGCCGGTGATCGCGCAACTGCGCGCCTATCGCCCGCAACTGCCGATCCTGCTGCTGACCGCGCACGCCTCGGTCGCCAGCGCCGTCGAGGCGATGCGCGCCGGGGCGACCGATTATCTCAGCAAGCCGCTCGCCCCCGAACGGCTGCTCCACGCGCTGGAGGCGGCGGTCGGCGCCACGGCGGGAGGCGAGCTGCGTCCGTTGACCGAGAAGATCCCGGCGATGCTCGGCTTCGACGAGATCGTCGGCACCGCGCCCGACTTCCGCGCCGCGCTGTCGATCGCGGCGAAGGCGGCCCGCGCGCGCGTCGCGGTGCTGATCGAGGGCGAGAGCGGGGTCGGCAAGGAAGTGGTCGCGGAGGCGATCCACGCCGCGTCGCCGCGCAACGCGTTGGAGCGCGTCACGGTCAATTGCAGCTCGGTGCCGGCCAATACGATCGCCAGCGAATTGTTCGGGCACGAGCCGGGTGCGTTCGCCGGCGCATTCGAGCGGCGGCAGGGCCGCTTCGTCGCCGCGCATGGCGGCACCCTGTTCCTCGACGAGGTCGATTGCCTGCCGCTGGACGCGCAGGCGTTGCTGATGCGCGTGCTCCAGAGCGGCGAGGTAGTGCCGCTGGGGGCGCGGCACGCGCAGGCGGTCGACGTGCGCGTGATCGCGGCCACCAACAAGAAGTTGACTGACGAAGTGGCGGCGGGGCGATTCCGCGAGGACCTTCTCTTCCGGCTGAACGCCGTGACCGTGCCGATCCCGCCACTGCGCGAGCGTGCCAGCGACATTCCGGCGCTCGCCCGCCATCTGCTCGAGCGGATCGCGCGCCAGCCGGGTCTGCGCCACCTGAACATCACCGACGACGCGCTGACCTTGCTAATGCTCTACGACTGGCCGGGCAACGTCCGCCAGCTGCAGAACGCGCTGTTCCGTGCGGCGGTGCTGTGCGAGGGCGACACGCTGACCCGCGCCGACTTTCCGCAGATCGCGGCGCTGGGCAGCCGCCCTGCCCCACGGGCCCGCGGCGAGATGCCGGGCGTGGCGCTGTTCGGTGCCGACGGCCACATGCGCCCGCTCGAGGAAATCGAATCGGACATCATCCGGCTGGCGATCGCGCATTATCGCGGCCGCATGACCGAGGTCGCGCGGCGGCTGGGGATCGGCCGGTCGACGCTGTACCGCAAGCTCAACGAACTGGGGATCGACACCGCGGCCTGACGGCGGCACGGTCGCGGGCATGACCTTGCCCGATGCCGCTTATTCTTTTGCCGGACGCGCGTACCTCGTCACCGGCGCCGCCTCCGGGATCGGCCTCGCCTGCGCGCAGCATCTGGCGGCGGGCGGCGCTGCACGGCTGGTGCTCGCCGACCGCGATGCCGCGGCGCTGGCGCGCATCGATCTCGGCTGCACGCTCGACCTGCTGCCCGGCGACGTCGCGGACGAGGCGTTGTGGGACGAAGCGGCGGCGGTGCTGACCGGGATCGACGGCGCGGTGGTCAACGCCGGGGTCGCGGGCGCCGGTGCGATCGCTGCGCTGTCATTCACGGAGTGGCGGCGCATCCTGTCGGTCAATCTCGACGGCGCGTTTCTGACGCTGCGCGCCGCGATGCGGGCGATGGAGGGGCGCGCCGGCGCGATCGTCGCGATCGCATCGGCCGCGGGGATCAAGGCCGAGCCGGGCGTCGCCGCTTACGGCGCCTCAAAGGCTGGGCTGATCCAGCTCGTCAAGGTCGCCGCCAAGGAAGGCGCGGCGCAAGGGCTGCGCGTCAACGCGATCGCGCCGGCCGGGGTCGAGACGCCGGTCTGGGACACGGTGCCGATATTCGCCGACCGCGCCGCCGCGATCGGCCGCGACGCGGCGTTCGCGGAGCTGGCCGCGCTGGCGACGCCGCTAGGGCGTTATGCGAAGCCGGAGGAGGTGGCGGCGCAGGTCGGGTTCCTGCTGTCCGACGCGGCGGCGTTGGTCACTGGCGCGGTGCTGGTCAGCGACGGCGGCTATACGCTCTGACCCCACTTCGTCATTACGAACGCAGCGAAGCGATGACGACAAGGGAGCACCCTCACAGGGCCCGACTGTAGGTGTGCCGTGCGCGGGGGCTAATGCTGCGACACGCTCAGCATGAACGGTGTAGATCGTCCTCCGTCGCGATCATCGACCCGCCCTCACCACAGCACACCGGTCTTGTCGGGCACCATCGGCTCTGGCGCTTCGTCGCCGATCGACTGGAGCAGGTCGATCTCGATCGTCCGGCACATCGCGCTGAGCGGCAGATCGTGAACGGTGTTCGCAAACGGATCGACCAGATCGTCGCCGATTGCCAGCACCGCCAGGAACATGAGCCCCGCCACCGTCGAGCCGAGCGGGGTCGCGAAGCCCAGCGTCTCGACCAGCCCGATCGGCAGCAGGATGCAGAACAGGTGCGTGAAGATCGTCGGGAAGAATCGATATTGATTGGGCAGCGGCGTGTTCTTCAGCCGCTCCATGCCGCCCTGCGCATTGGCGATGTCGATCAGCACGCTTTCCATCGAGGTCTGCTGGATCGTGTCGATCCAGCCCTTCTCGCGCGCCTCGTTGATGCGGCGGCCGGTGCCGTCGACGATGCCGTTGGCGGTGTTGGTGCGCGAAAGCGCGAAGTCCGCCTCGCCACGCGACAAAAAGCGCAGCACCTCGTCATCGACCTTCTGCTTGCGCAATTGGCAGCGCAGCGCGTTCACATAGGCGATTTGGCGCAGCACGATCGTGCGCTTCATGTCGCGCGCCTCGGGATCGGGCAGGAAGTTGCGCGCGGCACGCGCCAGGTTGCGGCTGGCGTTGATCATCAGCCCCCACAGCGACCTTCCTTCCCACCAGCGTTGATAGGCGGAATTGCTGCGAAAGCCGAGAAACAGCGCCAGCGCCGAGCCGAACAGCGTCAGCGGCAGCTCGGGCGCGTGGAACGGCAGGATATAATAAGTGATCGTGACGATCACGTCCCAGACGAACAGGATCACGAGCGGCTTCCAGACCTCGCGAACGATCTGGGTAAGGCGGGGTACGGCAGTGACGATCATGCCGCGCTAACGCACATCAAAACGATCCGTGCCCGTTTCATTTCATTGCCGTCATGACATCGTCGATAGCGCGCGGTCGCGCAACCCCCGCCAGACGCGCAATGCCTGCATGGTTTCCGAGACGTCGTGCACGCGCAGCAACTGCACCCCCGCCTGCGCCCCCGCGAGCGCCAACGCGACCGAGCCGCCGAGCCGCGATGCGACGGGCGCTTCGTTGTCGAGCGCGCCGATCAACCGCTTGCGGCTCGCGCCGAGCATGATCGGGCAGCCGAGCCCGTGGAACAGCGCCAGACCGTTGAGCAACGCGAGATTGTCGACAAGCGACTTGCCGAAGCCGATCCCCGGGTCGACCATGATCCGCCCCCGATCTACCCCCGCAGCGACCACGGCGTCGATGCGCGCCTCCAGCCAGTCGAATACCTCGATCACCACGTCGCGGTACGTCGGGCGACCATGCCCACCGGCCTTCGGGTCGGGGGAGTGCATCAGTATGACCGGCGCGCCGCTGCGGGCGACGATCTCTAGGGCGCGCTCGTCCCACAGCAGCGCGGAGACGTCGTTGACGATCGCCGCACCGGCCCCCAGCGCCGCCTCGATCACCGCCGCCTTGCGGGTATCGATCGAGACGAGCGCGCCGCCGCGCGCCAGCCGCTCGATCACCGGCGCGACGCGGCGCGCCTCATCCTCTTCCCAGACCAGCGCCGCGCCGGGGCGGGTCGATTCGCCGCCCACGTCGATCACCGCCGCGCCCGCCGCGGCCATCGCCATTCCCGCCGAGGCCGCGCCGGCGGGATCGTCGACATGTGCGCCACCGTCGGAAAAGCTGTCGGGCGTCACGTTGAGGATCGCGGCGATGTGCGGCTGGTCGAAGCGCAACGTACGCTCGCCGAGCACCCAGGGCGGGCGCGGCGCGGTGATCCGCGCGTGGAGCGTCGTGGCGCGATCGCCGAGGTGCGCAATGTCCGCGACCGGCACGATGCGGCGGGCGGCGGGCTCGATCACCTCATAGGCCGCAAACCACTGCAACCCGCCCGCCAGCCGCGCGACATGGCCGCCGGGGTAGGCGAAGGGCGCGTTGGTGAAGTGAACGGGGCGAAGGTGCATCATCGTGACTCCCCCCTCCCTTTCAAGGGAGGGGTCGGGGGTGGGTGCGTGCTCGCGATACGGTGATCAATCGCGCGCGGGAGTCGTACCACCAAGCCTCGACCCACCCCAACCCCTCCCTGAAAGGGAGTGGCTTAATTCCCCGCGCCGTCGCCCCTGCGCAGGCAGGGGCCCATCACTGTTTCGTCGTTGAGAGACGATGACACATGAGCGTCGGCCGTGTGTCCGCCCGGAACGATCGACGAGACAGACATGGGCCCCTGCCTGCGCAGGGGCGACGGGATCCTACGGCTGCGTCGCAAGCAAATACGTCTGGCGCAGCACGTCAATCGGCTTGAGCGCACCTTCGGCCTCGTAATGCCAGAACGTCCAGCCGTTACAGGCCGGCGCGCCCTGTACCGTCGAGCCGACCTTGTGGATCGATCCATTCGCGCCACACGGCGACGACAGCGATCCGTCAGCGCGCACCATCGCCTGCCAGCGGCGCTTGGTATCGACCAGCATCGTGCCCGGCGTGAGATAGCCGTTCTCGACCAGCACCCCGAATGCCACCTTCGGCTGCGACTTGGGGCTCTGCATCGTCGCCAATGCCGATTCGTCGAGCGGCAAGGCGGCGGCGATCCGCTCCTCGGCGGCGGCGATATAATCGCCCTCGCGTTCGATCCCGATCCAGCGGCGTCCGAGCCGCCGGGCGACCGCGCCGGTCGTGCCGGTGCCGAAGAACGGATCGAGCACCACGTCGCCCGGCTTCGTACAGGCGAGCAGGATGCGATACAGCAGCGCCTCGGGCTTCTGAGTCGGATGGACCTTTACCCCGTCCTTCTTCAGCCGCTCACCACCGCCGCAGATCGGAAATTCCCAGTCCGAGCGCATCTGCAGCTCGTCGTTCAGCGTCTTCATGCTGCGATAGTTGAAGGTGTATTTTGCCTTCTCGCCCTTTGACGCCCAGATCAGCGTTTCATGCGCGTTGGTGAAGCGGGTGCCGCGGAAGTTCGGCATCGGATTGGCTTTTCGCCACACGATGTCGTTCAGGATCCAGTAGCCGAGATCCTGCACCGCCGCGCCGACGCGGAAGATGTTGTGATAGCTGCCGATCACCCAGATCGTGCCGTCATCCTTCAGAATGCGGTGCGCCTCCGCCAGCCACGCGCGGGTGAAGGCGTCATATTGCGCGAAGGTGTCGAACTTGTCCCAGTCGTCGGTGACCGCATCGACATGGCTGCCGTCGGGGCGGAATAGCTCGCCGCCGAGCTGGAGATTGTAGGGCGGATCGGCGAAGATCATGTCGACCGACTTCGCGGGCAGCGCCTTCATTTGCGCGATGCAATCGCCGCGCAGGATCTGGTCAAGCGGCATCACCGCCGGCGTTTCCGCCGCGGTGGCGCGCCGCCCACGCACGACCTTTTCCATGACCCCCATCGAATTCCTGCTCCCCGTCTGCGACCCCCAAAAGGGCGGGAAAGCGCGAGTCCGTCAAGGGTCGTGCGGCGAAGCGAGTCTGCGTTCCACTCGTTGTCAAGGCGGAACAAGACGAGTCCGCTTCTATATGTTGAGTCATCGACGAGGCGACAGACTCAAGCGGTGGTGGTGTGGCCGAAACGACTCAGAACGGCAAAATGCATTGCGCGACCGGCGCGAAGCTGCGGCGGTGGAGCGGCGACGGCCCGTGTTCGCGCAACGCGGCGAGGTGTTGCGCGCTGCCGTAGCCCTTGTTGGCGTGCCATCCGTAATGCGGATGTGACTCGGCGGCGGCGATCATGATCTGGTCGCGGGTGTGCTTGGCGACGATCGAGGCGGCAGCGATCGAGCGGCTGTGCGCGTCGCCCGAGACGATCGCTGTCGCGGCATAGCTCCACCGCGGCAGCCGGTTGCCGTCGACCAGCACATGGCCCGGCACACACCCCAGCACTTCCGCCAACCGGTCGACCGCGAGCGTCATCGCCTTCATCGTCGCCCAATAGATGTTGAGCGTGTCGATCTCGGCGGGCTCGACGATCCCGACACCCAGCGCCGCGCAGTCGGTGAGCCGCGCATAGAGCCGGGCGCGCTCGGCGGCGGAGAGCTTCTTCGAATCGTCGATCCCGCGCGGCACGCCCTTGGCGGGCAGCACCAGCGCGCAGGCGACCACCGGCCCGGCGAGCGGCCCGCGCCCGGCTTCGTCCACCCCCGCCACCGGCGGCAGGCACGCGCGTTCATGCTTCAGGCCAGGCATCCGCCATCCCACAGGTCGAACGGCGCGTCGCCGAGCGCATGGCCCATCGGCCCATGTCCCTCGCCCAGCCCCGGCGCGGCGAGCAATGCAGCGCGCACGTAGCGGATCGCCCGCGCGATCGCGGGTTCGAGCGTCAGCCCGGCGGCCAGCCCCGTGGCGATCGCACTGGCCAGCGTGCAGCCGGTGCCGTGGCTGTGCCGCGTGTCGATGCGCGGATTCGCCCATTCGGCGATAAGACCTGCGTGGCCGATCAGTCGGTCGACCACGGTGTCGCCCGCGGCATGGCCACCCTTCACCAGCACCGGCGCACCGATCATCGCGGCATAGTCGCGCGCGGCGGGCTCGACCTCTTCGGGTGCGAGCGTCTCGCGCCCGACCAGCGCCGCCAGCTCGGGCAGATTTGGAGTGACGAGCGTGCTCATCCGCGCAAGCCGTGCAAAGCCGACGACCGTGGCCGGATCGGCGAGGTGCGCGCCGCTGGTCGCCACCATCACCGGATCGAGCACGATCGGTGCGGCGTACAATCCGCTCACCAGTTCGTCCGCAACCGCGGCAGCGATCGCCGCACCACCGAGCATCCCGATCTTGACCGCGTCGACGCCGAGGTCCTCGACCACGCTCGTCATCTGCCGACGCACCATCTCGGGCGAGAGCGCGGTCATCGCCTGAACGCCGAGCGTGTTCTGTGCGGTGACCGCGGTGATGGCGGTCATCGCGTGGCCGCCGAGCATCGTCACGGTCTTGATGTCGGCCTGGATGCCCGCCCCGCCGCCGGAATCGGAGCCGGCGACGATCAGGACGCGAGCGATCGTCATGCGCGGTGATGCCGCTCGGTCGTGGCAGGGTATTTCTTCAGCGTCTTGCCGACCCGCGCCGGGCGGTCGAGCAATTCGCCGTCGCAATTGGGGCAGGTTTCATCGAGCGCGTCGGCGCATTCGGCGCAGAAGGTACATTCCATCGAGCAGATGAACGCGCCGCCCTCGTCGGCGGGCAGGTCCACGCCGCAGCGTTCGCAATCGGGTCGCATGTCGAGCATGGCGGGCGTTTAGCGCGGCGCTTTCGTCTTTGCGAGCGCAGCGAAGCAATCCAGGGCGTCACGCGCTGGGCTCTGGATTGCTTCGCTCCGCTCGCAATGACGGGTGGGCGGTCAGTCGACGAACGCGCGCTCGATCACGAATTGCCCGGGGTTGGCGTTCGACCCTTCGGTCAGCCC
>NZ_CAXIAM010000030.1:0-39254 GCF_964021865.1 uncultured Sphingomonas sp. | reverse complement strand
GAGAGCCGCTATGCCGAAAGCTATTCGGACTCGCTGCCCGATTTCGTGAAGCTGGCCGAAGCCTATGGCTGGAAGGGCATCCGCATCGAGCGGCCCGACCAGCTGGAGGACGGGATCGCCGCGATGCTGGCGCATGACGGTCCGGTGATGGTGGATTGCATGGTGGCGAAGCTCGCCAACTGCTTCCCGATGATCCCGAGCGGCGCGGCGCATACCGACATGATCCTGCAGGCCAATGAGGTCAGCGGAACGATGGACGACGAGGCCAAGGCGCTGGTTTAACCGAGGCTCCCCTTCCGGTCGGGTCCCATCAAAGTATTACTTTGATGGGTGTCCTCTAGGGAGGGGCTGGGGGTGGGTGGCATGCTCGTGATACGGCGCAAGGTGCGCCCCCGCCCTCCGTACATCGCCAGGACGCTAACCCACCCCCGGCCCCTCCCTTGAAAGGGAGGGGAGTCAGGAATGTTATATGCACATCCGTGAAGAGAAAGCCGAACGCCACACGCTGGCGGTGATCGTCGACAACGAACCGGGCATCCTCGCCCGGATCGCCGGGCTGTTCACCGCGCGCGGCTATAATATCGAGAGCCTGACGGTCAGCGAGATCACCGCCGACAAGGCGGTCAGCCGGATCACGATCGTCACCAGCGCCAGCCCGGCGACGCTGGAGCAGATCGTGGCGCAGCTCGACCGGCTGGTGCCCGTCCACCGCGTCCACGACCTGACCGCAGAGGGCGATCACGTCGAGCGCGAGCTGGCGCTGGTCAAGGTGCGCGGCACCGGCGACCACCGCATCGAGGCGCTGCGGCTCGCCGAGGTCTATCGCGCGCGGGTGGTCGATGCGACGACCAGCAGCTTCGTGTTCGAGGTGACGGGCGGCACGAGCAAGATCGACAAGTTTCTGGAATTGATGGCCGAGGTCGGGCTGATCGAGGTCGCGCGCACCGGCATCGTTGCGATCGCGCGCGGCAAGGACGCAGCCTAAGCATTCACCAACACACCCACATTCTTTACCGTCACCCCGGCGCACGCCGGGGTCCAGAGCCACAAGCGCACCGTTCGCGGCTCTGGATCCCGGCCTTCGCCGGGATGACGATCGGTTGAAAGGAAGCAAGCAATGAAGGTCTATTACGATCGCGACGCCGATCTGAATCTCATCACTGGCAAGAAGATCGCCATCGTCGGTTACGGGTCGCAGGGCCATGCGCATGCGCAGAACCTGCGCGACTCGGGCGTCAACGATGTCGCGATCGCGCTGCGCGAAGGGTCGGCGACGGCCAAGAAGGCCGAAGGCGCCGGGTTCACGGTGATGAGCACCAAGGATGCCGCGGCATGGGCCGACATCCTGATGATCCTCGCCCCCGACGAGCATCAGGCGGCGATCTACGAGGACGATATCAAGGGCCGGATGAAGCCGGGCAGCGCGCTCGCCTTCGCGCACGGGCTCAACGTCCACTTCGGGCTGATCGAGCCGCCCGCCGACATCGATGTCATCATGATCGCGCCCAAGGGCCCGGGCCACACCGTGCGCAGCGAATATGTGCGCGGCGGCGGCGTGCCCTGCCTGATCGCGATCCACCAGGATGCGAGCGGCAACGCGCATGACGTTGCGCTGGCCTATGCGAGCGGTGTCGGCGGCGGGCGCTCGGGGATCATCGAGACCAACTTCAAGGAAGAATGCGAGACCGACCTGTTCGGTGAGCAGGCGGTGTTGTGCGGCGGCGTGACCCACCTGATCCAGGCCGGCTTCGAAACGCTGGTCGAGGCCGGCTATGCGCCGGAGATGGCGTATTTCGAGTGCCTGCACGAGACGAAGCTGATCGTCGACCTGCTGTACGAGGGCGGGATCGCGAACATGCGCTACTCGATCTCGAACACCGCCGAGTACGGCGACATCGTCACGGGTCCGCGGATCATCACCGACGAGACGAAGAAGGAAATGAAGCGCGTGCTGGCCGACATCCAGTCGGGCCGGTTCGTGAAGAACTTCGTGCTCGACAACCGCGCGGGGCAGCCCGAGCTGAAGGCGGCGCGCAAGGCCGCGGCGGCGCACCCGATCGAGAAGACCGGCGCCGAACTGCGCGCGATGATGCCGTGGATCGGCGCGAACAAGCTGGTGGACAAGGAGAAGAACTAAGGGCCGGGCGGCAGGACGCAGCAAGCTGCGCCCTGACGCGCCCAACCGCGGCCGGCACGGCGAAGCCGGCGGCTCCCCTCCCTTCTAAGGGAGGGGCTGGGGGTGGGTCGCGTGCTCGTGGTTCGGCCGCCCCCGGCGTTCTGCGATTGCCGTATCCACCAAGACGCCACCCACCCCACCTAACCGCTTTGTAACCGCGAAGGCGATTGCCGCCCGTCCGCCGCTCCTGTAATCGCGCGCAGATGCGGACGGCGACGTACCGAGCTTCGTCGTACCGGACCCGTCAAGACACGGGCAGCCGCGTCGTGTCGGTGCTGCTCGCGATCGGTATCGCAATCGCGATCATCCTCGCGCTGCTCACGATGGGTGGGGTGGTGCGCGGCGATTTCGGCGACGGGCGGCGGCTGGTCAGCTTCGACGTGCGCAACGAAGGCGCCAAGCAACAGAAAGCCGCGACGCAAAAGGCCGAGCGCCAGCAGGCCGCGGCGGAGCGCAGCGCAATCACCCCGCCGCGCATTGTCACCCCGCGCCCGGTGCCCGCGCCGCCGCTCCCGGAACAGCCGCTGCATCTGCCCGGCGTGATGATCCTCAACCATGTCGATTATGCCGCGTCGGACATCGGCACGATCAAGGGCACCGCCGGCCCGGCCGCGAACGGGCGTGGTGACAGCGGGCGCGGCGACGATACGCAGACCGTCGGGCTGGGGCCGGGCGGCGAGCCGCTCTACGCCGCCGAATGGTATCGCCGCCCCCGCCCCGCCGAGACGCAACCCTATATGCCGCGCGGCAAGACCGGCTGGGGAATGGTGGCGTGCCGTACCGCGCCACGCTTCCATGTCGAGGACTGCCGCGAGCTGGGCGAGACGCCGGGTTCCGGGATCGGCCGCGCGCTGCGGCAGGCGGCGTGGCAGTTCCTGGTGCGCCCGCCGCGCAAGGGCGGAACCGAACTGATCGGCGCATGGGTGCGGATCCGCTTCGACATCATCCCCACCGGCGGCCCCGATCCGGATCAGGAGCCCGCGGGCGAATAGCGGCTCCGCGGCGAAATGATCCGTTTCGCGCACGGCGTCTTCGCAACGACGCGAAACTGTGGTGCAACCGCGCGCACAACAGGAGGATCAATCACATGCGCCCGATCATCGCCGCCGTTCTCGCCACGACGCTCGCGGTTCCCGCCGTCGCGCAGCTCGCGACCACCCCGCAGCAGCCCGGACAGCCGCAGGCGGCGCGCGTTGCCGCCGGCACCTATCAGGTCGATCCCGCGCACACGCAGGTGACCTGGGAGGTCAACCACATGGGCTTCTCGATGCTGCAGGGGCAGTTCGGCGCGCAGGGCGGCTCGATCACGATCGACCCGAAGAAGCCCGCCGCGACCAAGGTCGACGTGACCTTCGCGATCGACGAGCTGTCGACCACCTCGGCGCAATTTGCCAAGCACCTCAAGTCGGGCGATTTCTTCGACGCCGCCGCCAACCCGACCGCGCGCTTCGTCTCGACCTCGGTCACGCCGCGCGGACCCAATCGCGCGACGCTGAACGGCGACCTGACGATCAAGGGCGTGACCAAGCCGGTCGCGCTGGACGTGACCTTCGTCGGCGCGGGCACCAACCCGATGAGCAAGAAGGTCAACTTCGGCTTCACCGGCACCGGCACGATCAAGCGCAGCGACTTCGGCCTCGGCTATGCCGCGCCGGTCGTTTCCGACAACGTCAAGCTGACGGTGCAGGCGGCGTTCACCGCCTGACGGGTGCTCCGGCCCCGCGGCACGCGGGGCCGGACGCTACTGCCCGAGCGAGTAGGCCGCGCCGAACTTGCCGTCCTTGCGGTGCCCGATGCTCCAGATCCCGGTCGTCCCGCCCGCGAATTTGACCGCATAGGTTTCGACTCGCGTGTCGCCGTCGCCTTCGGCCTTGATGAAGGACAGGTCGCCCACTGCGCCGAGCGCCGTCAGGCCAGGCTGCATCTGCGGCAATTGCGCGCGGCAGGCGGACAGCAACGGCTCGGCCATCAGATCGTCGGAGCAGCGCCCGGCTGCGGTCTCGGTCAGCATCCGTCGCAGCGCGGGTCCATAGTCGCCCGTCTCGGCGGCCGACGCGACGCTCGCAGCCGCCGCTGCGAGCGCGGCGGCCATGATGATCGTGCGCATGTCACCCTCCCCCCTTTGTTGCGTGGGAGGTTATCGCGCCGTGCCGAGCGGCGGGCAAGCAATGATCTCAGGCGGCGCGGTGGAGCTGGACGAAGCCGTCGAAAGTCGCGCGCACCGAGGGCGCCGCCTGCGCGATCAGCGCACGGACCCGCGCGACGAAGGCATCGGCATCGTCCCCCGCGACACGTTCGGCCATCGCCCACGCCCCGAACTCGCGTGCGCTCACATCGCGCGACGAAAGCACCACCATCGCGCGATGCCGCGGGTCGGCATCGATCCGCGCCAGCGCCCGCTCTACATTCGCAGGATCGCCCTCGAGCACCTGCAGGAAGCGCTTGCCGTTGGTATAGAGGAGGCCGGTCAGACCATCGCGCGCGTTGTTACGGCGTGAAGTGGCCAGAATTGCGGCAGTGTCGACCGTGCCTGTTGCCGTGCTGATATAGACGATCTGTAACATGCAAACTCCCGTACGCGCCGTAAATGACCGCTAAACCTTGCTTTTTCCTCAACCGGATCACCGCACTGGACAGTGGGCGGTCTCGCGGGGTAGGCACGGCCGCAATGACGCGCGACCCGGCCCTGCTTCTGCGACTTACGCGCCCTTAGGCGCGAACCTGCCGACGCGTGCATCGCACGCGCGACGCGCCTAAGGGCTGTTCCGACCTTCCCTGATGCTCCTGCACAAGAGAGCCCCGTGATGTTGCGCGACCCGAGTCAGAAATACCGTCCCTTCCCGACCGTCGACCTGCCCGACCGCCGCTGGCCGTCGAACACGATCACGCGCACGCCGCGCTGGCTATCGACCGATCTGCGCGACGGCAATCAGGCGCTGATCGACCCGATGGACGCCGAGAAAAAGACGCGTTTCTTCGACCTGCTGGTGAAGGTGGGGTTGAAGGAGATCGAGGTCGGCTTCCCGAGCGCGGGCGCGACCGAGTTCGATTTCATCAGCGGGCTGGTGCGCGATGGCCGTATTCCAGAGGACGTATCGATCCAGGTGCTGACGCAATCACGCCGCGACCTGATCGAACGCAGTTTCGAAAGCCTGGACGGCGCCAAGACGGCGATCGTGCACATGTACAATGCGGTCAGCCCGGCGTGGCGGAAGATCGTGTTCGGCATGACGCGCGAGGAGATCAAGAACATCGCGATCGAGGGCGCGAAGGTGCTGCGTGACGAGGCTGCCAAACGCCCGAACACGCGCTGGCAATTCGAATATTCGCCGGAGACCTTCTCTACCGCCGAGCTGGACTTCTCGGTCGAGGTTTGCGCGGCGGTGATGGAGGTGCTGCGCCCGACCGCCGACGCGCCGATCATCCTCAACCTGCCCGCGACCGTCGAATGCGCGACGCCGAACGTCTATGCCGACCAGATCGAATGGTTCGGGCGCAACATCCCGAACCGGGAGATGGTGGTGATCTCGCTCCACACCCACAACGACCGTGGCACCGGGGTCGCCGCCGCCGAGCTGGGGCTGATGGCGGGCGCGGACCGTGTCGAGGGCTGCCTGCTCGGTAACGGCGAGCGGACCGGCAATTGCGATCTCGTGACCGTCGCGCTTAACATGTACACGCAAGGGACCGACCCGCAGCTCGACCTGTCGAACATCGACGAGATCGTGAAGACGGTCGAATATGCGACGAACATTCCGGTGCATCCGCGCACGCCTTATGCGGGCGATCTGGTGTTCACCGCTTTCTCCGGCAGCCATCAGGACGCGATCAAGAAGGGCTTCGCCGCGCAGGCGGCGCGCAACGACACCTTGTGGGAAGTGCCGTACCTGCCGATCGACCCCGCCGATCTCGGCCGCAGCTATGAGGCGGTGATCCGGGTCAACTCGCAGAGCGGCAAGGGTGGCGTCGCCTGGGTGCTGGAACAGGACAAGGGGCTGAAGCTGCCCAAGCGAATGCAGGCCGATTTCAGCCGCCATGTTCAGGCGCTCGCCGACGAGAGCAGCCGCGAGCTGAACGCCGCGGACATCTGGGGTGCGTTCGAGCGAGCGTATCTGCCCGGCAGTGGCGACCGGTTCGTGCTACGCGATTACGAGGAAACCGGCGCAACCGGCGAGCGCGTGTTCGTCGGGCGCGTCGCGATCGACGGCGAGGAACGCTCGCTATCGGGACGCGGCAATGGCCTGATCTCGGGCGTGATCGCCGCACTGGCCGACAGCACCGGGCCCGATCTCGACGTCGTCGACTATAGCGAACATGCGATCGGGCATGGCGCGACGGCGCAGGCGGTCGCCTATCTCGAATGCCGCACCGGCGACGGGCGGACGGTATGGGGCGTCGGGATCGACGGCGATATCGCCACCGCCAGCGTCCGCGCCGTCCTCTCCGCGGCGAACCGCGCATGACGCGCCGTTATGCCGCCTTCCTGTTCGACATGGACGGGACGCTGATCAACAGCATCCCCTCGGCCATTCGCGCGTGGACGGCATGGGCACAGCGGCACGCGATCGATGTCGACGCGTTGATGGCGGTGATGCACGGCGTCCGCGCGATCGAGACGATCCGCCGCTTCGCGCCACCCGGCGTCGATCACCAGGCGGAGTTCGAGGCGCTGTTGCAGGCCGAGATCGACGATGTCGCCGATGTCGTCGCGATCGCGGGGGCCGCGGCGTTCACGCGCGCACTGCCGGCGGATCGTTGGGCGATCGTCACTTCGGCGCCGCGCTCGCTCGCGGAGGTGCGGTTGCGCGCGGCCGGGCTGGCAGCGCCGGCGGTGATGGTGACCGCCGACGATATCGAACGCGGCAAGCCTGCGCCCGACTGCTTCCTGCTTGCCGCCGAACGGTTGGGCGTGGCGGCGCGCGACTGTCTCGTGTGGGAAGATGCGCCGGCCGGGATCGCGGCGGGCGAGGCCGCGGGCGCGGACGTGATGGTCATCACCACGACGCATCATCAGCCGCTGGAGACGGCGCATGGCAGCGTCGAGGATTATCGCGCGCTGTCGGTCGAGGTTGCGGACGACGGCGCTTTGTTGCTGCACGAACGAGTAGTGGCGGCGAACTGAACCCTCTTCTGTCATTTCCGCGAAGGCGGGAATGGCGCGTTGAAAGGCAGCGGCGGAAGCGAATACGGGATGATGGCTTCAGCCCGCCTGCTGCTTCCTGCCGCGGGGCAGGCCGACAACTACCGTTCGCCCTTAGCTTGTCGACAGGCGTGTTGAGGAACCTGTGCTTTGGCACGAACGGGCGCTGTTTGCGCCTGTCCCGGCGTTACTCAGTTCACCGTCTCCGGCGGCGTGACCGGCAGCGGAAGCGGGGCGATCGGCACGCCCTCCTCCGCGAGTTGCTTCGCGTCGGCGAGGCTCGCCTGACCGTGGATCGGCGCGTCGGGCTTGTCGCCGACGTGCATCGCGCGTGCCTCGGCGGCGAAATCGCCACCGACCCAGCGCGATCCGGCAAGCGCGCGGCGCTGCGCCTCGGCAACCTTGGCGAGCAGCGCCTTGGCCTCCGCCGGTGCCACGCCGCGGTTGCCCTTGGGCGCGACGTTCGGCGCCATCACTGCCTTTTCGACATCCGCCGCGCCACATGACGGGCATTCCAGCAACCCGGCTGTGCGCTGGTCGTCATAGGCAGCCGACGACGCGAACCACGCCTCGAACACATGCCCGTCGCGCGCGCATCGCAGGTCGAAGACGATCATCGCATCGTCAGCGGCCGAGCAGCGCGTCGAGCTTGCCCGCGCGTTCCAGCGCGGCGAGATCGTCGGAGCCGCCGACGTGCGTGCCGTCGATGAAAATTTGTGGAACGGTGGTGCGACCGCCGGCGCGCTCGATCATCTCGCCGCGCTTGGCGGTGTTCATGCCGATATCCGTCTCTTCCACCGCGACGTCCTTCGACGCCAGCAGGTTCATCGCGCGCGCGCAATAGGGACAGAATGCCTTGGTGTAGATCTCTACCTTTGCCATCGCCCCTAGGTGTGGGCGGCGACCGGTACTGTCAATCGCTTGCGCGCTCGATCACCCGCGCCCAGGCGAGGATCGTCACCGACGCCGCGCCCCCGGCGCGCAGCACCTTCACGCACGCCTCGGCGGTCGCACCGCTGGTGTAGACGTCGTCGATCAGCACCAGCGACGCACCCTTGATGGAGCCGCGGCCCCGCTCGGTCAGCCGGAAGGCGCCCGCGACCGTCGCGCGCCGCTCGCGCGCGGAGCGATCGCGGAGCGGCGGGGTCGCACGGTGGCGTTGCAGCGCATGCAGGTCGACAGGCAGGTCCGCGCGCTTGCCCAGCGCCGTCGCGATCAGTGCCGCCTGATTATACCCGCGGGACCATAACCGGCGGCGATGCAGCGGCACCGGGATCAGCCGCGTCGCGTCCGGTGGCACATGGCGCAGCATCAGGGCGGCCATCGTCGCGGCATAGAAGGGACGCGCGCCATATTTGAGCCGCAGCGCGACGGTGCGCGCCACCTCGCCATAAGCGCCCGCCGCGCGGACGCCGGCGTGGCCGGGCAGATCGGCGAGACAGGAGGCGCACAGCGCGCCCTCGCCACGATCGAACGCGAACGGAAGGTTGCAGCCCGCGCACCAGGGCGGACCCAGGAAGCGCAGGCTCGACCAGCAGCAGGCGCAAAACCGCCCATGCCCCGCAACGGTCGCGCCGCACCCCGGGCAGCGCGGCGGAAGCACGAGGTCGAGCAGGCCGGGCAGGAGCAGGCGGGGCGGCACGGCCGACCTTGTGGCGCGGGCCGCGAACGGGCACAAGCCACGCGCATCATGGCCTCCCCCGACATCTTCGATCGCGCCGCGCGCCGCCTTCGCCGCGACCGTGTCGCCAGCGGCTATGCCGACCACGATTTTCTGCGCGCCGCGATGATCGAGGGGATCGTCGACCGGCTGGGCGCGGTGAAGCGCGACTTCACCGACGTGCTCGATCTCGGCTGTTTCGATGCGTCGTTCGTGCCCCCCGCCGGGGCACGGGTCGCGCGGTTCGATCCGGGTTTCGCGTTCGCGCGCGCGGCGGGCGGCGTGCAGGGCGACGAAGACCGACTGCCGTTCGCGGACGGCGCGTTCGATCTGGTCGTCGCGGCGGGGACGCTCGACAGCGTCGGCGACCTGCCCGGCGCGCTGACGTTGATCCGGCGGACATTGCGCCCGGACGGGCTGTTCCTCGGCGCGTTCGTCGGCGGGAACAGCCTGTCGACGCTGCGCGCGGTGCTTCGGGAGGCGGAGGGCGAGCGGCCGGTGGCGCGGCTCCACCCACAGGTCGATCTGCGCTCGGCGGGCGATCTGCTGGTGCGCGCCGGCCTAACGCTACCCGTGGCGGACAGCGAAACGCTGACGGTACGCTACGCGGCGTTTGGGCGGCTGCTCGACGATCTGCGCGGAATGGCGGGCAGCAACGTGCTCGCCACGCGGCATCCGCTGCGCCGCGAAGTGCTGGCGCGCGCGGCGGCGGCGTTCGCGGCGCGCGCGGACCCGGACGGGCGGACGGCGGAGCGGTTCGACCTGATCTTCCTGACCGCGTGGTCGCCATCGCCCGACCAACCCCAGCCGGCGCGGCGCGGCAGCGCCGGGGCATCGCTGGCGGCGGCGCTGCGGCCGCCGGCGGGATAAGAGCGCGCTCAGATCAGCGCGGCGTCGCCGTCCTCGGCGAGCAGCCGGCCCATCGCATCGAACAATTCGTCCATCGCCACCGGCTTGAAGATCACGTCGTTCGCGCCCGCCGCGACGCACCGCTGGCGCAGGTCGACCGCGGTGTCGGCGGTGACGACGATGATCGGCAGCCGCGCCTTGGCATCGGTGCGCGCCCGGATGTGACCGATCGCCGTGAGCCCGTCCATGCCCGGCATCCGCAGATCGATCAACGCGATCGCGAAGTCATGCGTATCGATCAGTTCCAGTCCGATTTCGGCGCTCTCGGCCTCGACCATCTCGACGTCGGCGACATCCAGCATATCGCGCACGACGCGGCGGTTCATCCGGTCATCCTCGATGAACAGCACCGTCATCGCTGCCATGTTCGCCCTTCCTGCACAACGCCACCTGCCCGTTACGCAGCGTCCCGAACGGAGCGCCTGAGCATGGCACCTATTGCGTCGACCAACGCCCGTTTGGAAACAGGCTTTTCGATAACATTTGTGATACCCGTCGCGTACATGGCGTGGCGCTTGCCCTCGTCCAGTTTCGCACAGAGCAAGGCGATCGGAGCGCCGTTCGCCGCCGCTACCAGAGCGACGAGATCTGCGGCGGCCTCACCATATGTTCCGGCATCGACCAGCACGCCCTCCGGCCGCACGTCGCCGATCCGCGCGATCGCCTCGTCCGCATCGCAGAAGACGATGCGCTCCGCCGCGAACAACGCACGCAGCATCGCGCGCGTGATCGGCTGCCGCTCGACGATCAGCAGGCCGCCCTGTTCGACAACGGCGGCCGGTGAATCGGCGAGCACCAGCGGCAGATCGACCGTGAAGCGCGATCCCTCCCCCAACCGACTCTCGACCGTCACGTCGCCACCCATCGCGCGTGCCAGATTGCGGCAGATCGACAAGCCGAGGCCAGTGCCGCCAAAGCGACGCGTCGTGCTGGCATCGGCCTGGCGGAAGGATTCAAAGATGATCCGTTGCGTCGCGCCGTCCATGCCGATGCCGTGATCGGTAACCGCGATCATCAGACGCCCGTGCTCCGCCGCGACGCGGAGCGACACGACCCCGGCCTCGGTGAATTTAACCGCGTTCGACAGCAGGTTGAAGACGATCTGTCGCAGCCGCGCGGCATCGCCGACGATCCATTGCGGTGCTTGCGCGACATCGACCTCGAAACGCAGCCCCTTGGCGACCGCCGGATCGCGCCATAGCCGCGCAGCCGCGTCGAGCGTGGCATGCAGATCGAACGGTGCGACCTCCAGCGTCAGCCGCCCGGTTTCGATCTTCGCCATGTCGAGGATGTCGTCGACCAGCGTCCGCATCGTCTGTCCGGCGGCATGCACGACATTCAGCCGCTCGCGCACCTGCGGCTCGAGCGCCTTGTCGGCGATCATCACCTGCGTCATGCCGAGGATGCCGTTGAGCGGCGTCCGGATCTCGTGACTGGTCGTGGCGAGGAATTCGGTCTTGGCGCGCGACAACTTCTCGAGCTGCGCATTGCTCGCCGCCAGATCGCGGTTGGCGGCGCGTTCGCGATTGCGGCTTCGCCCGATCAGCGCCAACCCGACGACCAGCAGCGCGATGATCAGCACCGTCGCACCGACCACGCCGTACAGGATCAAGCGCTGCGACCGGGCGGTCGCGCGCTGGAACGCGATCGTCCGCGCCAGATCCGCCGCCTTCAGCCGCGTGATCCGCAGTTCCTGGTTGGCGTAGTCGAAGCGCGCCGCCGCCAGCGCCGCACTGGTCGAGCGTGCGATGTCGGTTGCCTGCGCGTCGAGTCGCTGGACCGCCACCAGATGCGGCAGCGCCGCGGCGGGATCGCCGTTCGCGACGAAGGTGCGATAGGCGACGTCGTGCGCGTGCCGATCGGCGAGAATTGTGTGCGTCAGGTCGACGCCTGCGAAACGTTGCTCGACGAGATGGCGCGCTTCTGCACGATCGCCCGCATGCAGCGCGACGTCCGCCGCCGCGGCCAGAAGCTGCGGTCGGATCGCCGCCGCTTCGGGGACACGCGCGACCGCCAGCGCAGACTGGACGCTGCGCGCCGCGTCCGCCACGTCGCCGCCGCGCAATTGCGCGAGCGACAGGTCGCCCAGCGATTGCGCCATCACCGGCAAGCTGCGCAGGCGGCGCGCGGCAGCCAGTTCCTCGCGAAACTCCTGCTGCGCCTCGTCATACCGGCCGAGCGACAGCAAGGAATTGCCTCGGCCGCTTTCGACCGCCATCGCCAGCCCGGGATCGTTTGGGTAGCTGTCTTGGAGCTGATCGAAATAGCGGAGCGCGGTCACATGATCCTGCGCGCTGGTGTAGAGCAGCGCGATGAGGATCAGCGCGCGCGCCTGGCTGCGGCGATCGTGCAGCGCGACGAACATGCGATGCGCCCGCTGCAGGCTCGACAATGCCTCGGCGATCCGACCGGCGTCGGTGAGCGCGCCGCCTTGCGACAAGGTGATGTCGGCAAGCAGCCGGGTGGCGGCGGGCAGGCGCACGGCGATGCTGCGCGCCTGCGCCAGCGTGCGTAGCCCGGCCCGCGGATCGCCGAGCCGCACCTGCGCCTCGCCGGCCAGCCATAACAACGTCGCACCATTAGTGCTTCCCAACTCTGCGGGTGACAGACGCGCACGCGCGGCCTGTGCCATCGCGAGCGCGGATTCGGGATCGCTGGCCATGCGTCGTTCGATCGCGCCGGGATCGGCCGGCGCTGCCCGCGCCGGCGCGACCCCGACCAGCAGCGAGGCGAGGATGGCGCCGAGCACGATCCGCGCCGCCGCGATCATCCGCGTTTCCACCCGGCGGCGCGGCGCGTGAATGAGCCGCGCACGTCCTGCGTCGCCTGACGGTGCTGCTCGGCGGCGAGGAAGGCGGCGAGCGGCGCCAGCGCCAGCGCCGGGCTGATCAAATATCCTTGCGCCATGTCGCACCCCATCACTGACAACAGCGCGAGCGCCGCCTGCGTCTCCACCCCCTCCGCAACGACTTCCATGTCGAGCGCATGGGCGAGATCGATCGTCGAGCGCACGATCAGCGGATCGCGATTCGAGCTGGTGAGCTGGGTGATGAACAATTTGTCGATCTTCAGCTCACACGCCGGAAGCTGCTTCAGATAGGCCAGGCTCGACAGGCCCGCGCCATAATCGTCGATCGAAATGCGCACGCCGATGCGATCGAAGTCGCGAAGATGCGTGATCGCGGCACCGGGGTCGCGGATCACCGAGGTTTCGGTCACCTCGAAGCCCAGCCGCGCGTCGGGCGCAGCGGTGATGCAGGCGCAGGCGAGCCGCACGAAATCGGCATCGGCGAGCAGATGGCCGGAAATGTTGATGAAGATCCGCAGATCGTGGCCCTTCGCCCGCAGCGCACGCTGATCGATGATCGATTGCTCGATCGTCCACAACGTCAGCCGCTGCATCCGCTGCGCCCGTTCGGTGGCGGGAATGAAGTGACCAGGGAGCACCAGTCCGCGCTGCGGATGTTGCCAGCGCACTAGTGCTTCGACGCAATCGATCGCCTGGCGTCGAATATGCACCTTTGGCTGGTAATGAAGCACCATCTCGCCGCGATCGAGCGCGCGGTCGATCTCCGCGACGACGGTCTCCTCGATGGCGCCGGTGATCCGCGCGCGCGGGGTAGCGGCCGCTTCCGCTTCGGTCAGCGCGGACTCGGCGCGTTCGATCAGCAGCGTCGGATCGCCATCGGCGGGCGCGCAGGCGCCGGCGATCGCCATTTCGGGTAAGCAGGAAATTTGATTGACCCGAATTGGGACGCCGCAAATCGCGCGACATTCCACCACGATCTGCGCCAACGCCGCCGGCTCGGCGACGGAGAAGCCCACCTCGATCACATCGCGCCCGAGCGGCTCGACCATCGCGTCCGGCAGCGCCACGAGCAGGCGCGCCGCCATATCCCGCATCATCCGACCGATCGCCTCTACACCGATATCGCGGCGTAAAGCACGGTAATTGGTCACTTTTACCAATACGCACCCTTGCTGCCGCGCCATTGGCACGGTGCTGCCGTCACGCGGCGTCAGCGGAGCAAGATGGTACAGGCTGGCCATTTCCTTGCTGTTGGTAGAACTCACTCTTGAAGAATGACTTAAGTCGTCGCGGTTGATGGTGAATAAAGGGTTAACGCCATTGAGCCTTGCCTAACGTTCCATTAAGAAGAAGTCACCCTTCGGGGGGTCACATAAGGGAGAGAGACCCATGATCGCTTTCATCGTCGCGCTTGCCGTCGGTATCGTCGTCAAGCCCTGGTAATTCCAGCGGCGGTCCAGCCTGTGGCTGGACCGCCGAACCAGCGATGAAGCGTCGCGCGGGCCGCCCGCGCGGATGTGGGTGATCCGGCCAGCGAGCCGCGGCCGTCGAGGTGCTCCCGGCACATCTCTTTATTTCCAGATGATCGTCTGCCGCCGTTCGGGATTATGGCGCCGGCGGGTCGCTGTTCGTTATCCCAGACCTGATCCGCGACTCCGCTTCTTGCGGTCGCCAAGAACGGGCGTCGCCCCGGATCATGTCCGGGGCGACGCTAGGTCGGTCGGCGTTACCAGTCTCGCGAGTAGCGGAGCTGGACGTTCGAGCCGCCAAACGAGCCGGCCTGCGACAACAGGCTGATCGACTTGGTCAGCGCGATCGTGAGCTGGGTGGCGGTGAAGCCGCGGGCGTCGGTGACGATCTCGATATAGATATCGTTCGTCAGATACTTGCCCGCCGCCAGCGCCGAACCGCGCCCGCTCGCCTCGTCCGCGCCCAGGATGCGCAGCCGGTCGAACCCGGTCGCCGAACGCAGCTTACCGAGCGGGTTGAGCCCGCCGCCCGACCCGCGCAGCGAGTTGAGCGCGGAGGCGAGCTGCAATGCCTCGGTCGCCGACAGGTTCTCCGGATTGGTGCCGAACAGCAGGCGGCTGAGCACCTCGTCCTGCGGGAGCGACGGGGTCGAGGTAAAGGCGATCTGCGGGCGCTGCCCGGTGCCCGTGATGTTGATGTTGAAGGTCACGCCATCGTTGCTGGTGGTGGCGAGGATGTTGATGTCCGGATCGGTGAGCGCCGCGCCGCCGCGGAACCGCACCTGCCCGCGCGACACCTCGAAGCGCTTGCCCGCGAACGAATAGGTGCCGCGGACCAGGTCGAGCCCGCCGCTGATCGTCGGCGCCGCGCTCGTGCCGCCGATCCGCAGGTCCATCGACCATTCGCTCTCCAGCCCCATGCCGGAGACGAACAACTGATTGTCGGCGTGGACGCGCAGGTCGAGCTTGAACAGCCCGACCGCCGGGGCTGCCGGCCGATCGGTCGGTTTCGCAGGCGGCGGCGTATCGCTCTTGCGGCGGATGCCGGTCAGTTCGGGCACCTCGGCCGCGCCCTGGCGGATGATCTCATAGCGGGCGTTGGGGACGCGGATGTCGCCCGAGATCAGCCCACCGCTCGCATTGTTCTGGATCCGAATATCGCCGGTCGCGGTTGCGCCGAGCGCGTCGGACTTGGCGAGCCGCGCATTGCGCATCGCCACCCGTACGTCGAGCGGGAAGCCCTGCGCCGCGGCGAGGCTGACGTTACCTTGCGCTTGTACGGTGCCCTCGCCGGCCTTGGCCTGCAGCTGCGTCAGCTCCAGCCGGTCGTTGTTGAAACGCGCGCCGATCCGCATGTTGGTCAGGCGCGTGCCATAGGTCTCGTTGGTATAGGTGAGATTGTCGGCGCGGATCAGGCCGTTGATGCGCGGCGCGCCGACCGTCCCGCCGAAGTCCGCCGCGATCGCGATCGGGCCCGACAATTGCTGCTCGGCGAGCCCGGCGAGGCTGAACAGCACGCCTGACGGCCCGTTGTAGCGGATGCCGCCCGACAGCGGCCCCTGCATCAGCCGCGTGGTCCAGCTCCCGCTGCCGCTCGGCGTCAGCGTCGCGACCATCCGGCCGACCGAGGTGCCGCCGCGCTTGATGAGGGCACGCCCTTCGCCCGCCGCGCTGGTCAGCCGGCCCTGGAAGACGACGTCGACCGGTTCGGACACCGAGGTGAGGCTGGAGCGGGTGAAGTTGGCGATGTTGACGCGTGCATCGGCGCGCGGGAACGCCTGACCGGCCTCCTGCACGTAATCGACGCTGCCGGTCGCCTGCCCGCCGAGCCCGAGATTGGGGACGAGCGCGTTGAGCAAGGCCAGGTCGAGCCGGTCGAGACGGAGCTGTGCCGCGGTGGCGCCGCCGCCGAACTTGCCCGCCAGCCGCATCGAACCCTTGTCGAAGTCGAGACGGGCCGGATCGAGGCGGTAACCCTTGCCGTCAGGGACGATGCGGGCCGGGGAAGCGGTGCGGAAGTTGACACCATTGGCCGCGCCTTGCAGCGCCACGAGATATTGCGACGGCGACAGTCGTGCATTGGCCGCGAGGCGGAACGGCACGCTGTTCGAGCCGGTCAGCAGCGCCTGCGCGGTTCCGCTGCCATTGGCGTAGTTCACGCGCACGCGCCCGGCCTCGATCACGGTCGCCCCGTAACGCATGTCGGCGATCTGCGCGTCGACGCGCACCTGTGGCTTGTCGTAGAGCACGACATCGGCGTTGATGAGCGCGCGGCCGATCGTGAAGTCGACCGCCCCCGGGATCTTTGCGGCGAGCGCGCGCGCGTTGACGCTGGCGCGCTGATACTTGCCCACCGCACCCAGCGTCGCAAGGCCGTTGAGACCCTGACCGTTGAAGCGCACCTGCCCGGCGAACGGCCCGGCGGCGGTCTGGACGACGCGCCCCGCGAACTGGACGCCGGCGAACAACACGCGGCGGATATCGACGGCGAGCTGCTTGCCCGGCGTCACCAGCACGTCGGCGTTGAACGGACCATAGTTGGTGCCACCGGTCGCATTGACCTGATACGACCCGCCGCGCCCGACGACACGCGCGTCGAGGTTGGCGAGCCCGATCCCGACGCCGGGCCGCGGGGCGCGCAGCCGCACGACCGGCGCGGTCGCCGAGCCGATGACGCGCGCGAACAGCGGGCCATATTGCGTCGAATAGGCATCGGCATCAACAAGCAGCGCGCCGCTCGCGGGATCGAACCGCCCCTGCCCGCGGGTGATGCGGAATTGCGGCGCGTTCATCTTCAGGCTCTCGAAGGTGACGACCCCCTCGGGCGAATAGCCGAAGCGCGTGCTGAGCACCGCATTGCCGCCGAGGAAATTGCGTGCGCCCTCGTTGAACAATTGCTTCGTCTGGACCGCGACGCGGCCGGTGATCCCGAACCCGCCGCGCGCGCCGGGGACCAGCTTGGCGTCGGTCTGGATGTTGAGGATACCGACGCTGTCGACGCGGAAGTTATTGACGCGCCCCTGCAACCCGCCGGTGTAGCGGCCGGTCTGCATATTGGCGGCGATGATCGCGGTGGCGTCGATCGTGTCGGAGCGGATGCGCAGATTGTCCGACAGGATGTTGGGCATCTGGATCGCGAGATCGCCGTCGACGCGCGCGTTGGTGGTCAGCCCGCCGAGCGCCGGGTTGAGCCCGGCGATCCGCTTGGCGCGCGCATGGACCGGCACGAGGATGCGGTCGCTGTTCACGCGCGCCAGCCCCTCGGCATACAGGTTCTCGACGCGCAGATCGCCGAACCCGAGCGAGGTGGCGCGGACCTTATAGTCGACGGTCGGGGTCGCGAACGCGCCATTCAGCACGACGCGCGCCAGCACGTCGCGGCCGCGGACGTTGGGGGCGATCGCGCCGGGGGTCAGCAATCTGGCATCGACCGCGAAATTGCCGAAGCGGCTGTTCTTGAGGTCGAGCATCCCGCCCGCATCGACCGCCAGCGCGCTCGAGGTCAGCTTGATCCGCGTGTCGGCGCTGCGCTCGCCGAGCGTGACGTCGGCGGCGACCTGAAGCGCCGGGGCGGTCAGCCGCTCGACCGGACCTTCGAGATAGAGGCCAGGGCGCGTTGGGCCGCGCACCTCGAAATGGCCGTTGCGCGCGGTGAGCGCGAGGTCGGCGAGCTGCCCGCCGCCGAGCGTGGCGAGCGCGCGCCCCTGCCACGATGCCCAGCTACCGCGGCCGGTCACCGTCGCGGTCAGCGGCGCCTTCAGCCCGCCGAGCTGCGCGACCATCCCGCCCGCCGGGGCGGTGAGGCGCACGTCGACATCGAGCTTGTTGTCGTCGGGCACCGCGTCGATCCTCACGCGCGCAACATCGCCGCCGGCGACGCCGGGCCCGCGCAGCGCGACCGCATCGACCTGCAATTGCGCTCGGCGATCGGCGATGTGCGCCTGCCCGTCGAAGCGTGCGATGTGCCGTGCGCCCGATACCGCCGGCTCCATGACGAAACGCGCGACCTGCAACCGGTTGATGTCGATATCGAGATCGGGGAGCAGCGGCGCGTTGGGATCGGTTGGCTCAGTCGAGGGCTTCAGCTCGGGGTTACGGCGTAAGGTGATGAGTTGGCTGGATACCGCGCGCACGTCGACATGGTTGTTGACGAACGCGAACGGTCGCCAGTCGACGTCGAGACGCGGCGAGGTGAGGAATACGCCCTTGGGGTCGCTGACGCGCACGTCGCTGAGCCGCATCCGACCGTACAGCGAGCCGTCGATCCGCCCGACCTTGATGTTAAGCCCCGAGGCGGTGGTGTAGCCGCCGATCTGGTCGGCGACGAAACGGCGGCCGGGATCGGTGTTGATCCCCAGCACGATCGCCACGACCAGCAGCAGCAGCGCGAGGATCGCGATGCCGATCCACTTCAGGATGCGCAGCCACAACGGGCGGCGCTCCGCCGCGAACGTGCCCTCGCCCGTTGCCAGCGTGTCGTCAGTCATCAGAACGCCTGCCCGATCGAAATGTAGAGCGCGACCTTGGCATCGCCGGGTCGCGGGTTGAGCGGCGTCGCCACGTCGACGCGCATCGGGCCGAAATTGGTGTAGAAACGCCCGCCGATGCCCGCGCCGAAGCGCAGGTCGCTGCCGTTCGGCAGGGTGCTTTCATACGTATTGCCGCCATCGATGAACGGCACGATCCCGAAATTGCCGAAACGATAGCGCGCCTCGATCGAGAATTCGTTGAGGCTGCGGCCGCCGATCGGGCGCAGGTCCTTCACCTCGTCGCGATCCTCGTCGCCGGGCACCAGCGAGCTTTCGGGTTCGAGCGGCCCGAGCCGCTGGAAGCCGTAGCCGCGCACGGACCCGCCGCCGCCACCGTAGTAACGCCGCGACGGCGCGATATCGTCGCGCGCGATCCCGAAGATGCTGCCGGCCCGGACGCGACCGGCGATCACGAGGCTATCCGACACCGGATAATAAGCGGTCGCCTCGACGAGGCTGCGCCCGTAGGGCCGCACCGATCCCTGCACCGAGGTTTCCGGGCTGAGGCTGAGCTTCAGGCGATAGCCGCGGGTGGGGTTGAGCAGATTGTCCGAGGTGTCGAACTGCACCTGCCCCGGCAACGCGAGCACGCCATAGGTGCGGCGGACGCGGTCGTTCTCGGCGAAGTCGAAGACGCTCTCGTTCGTGCCGACCAGCTCGAAGCCGTAAGCGTAAGTGAATTTCTTCTGCCAGATCGGGGTGGAATCGTAGGAGATCCGACCCGACAGCGTGCCGGTGAACGCCTCGAATGCGTCGTAATTGGCGCGCAGCGCGCTCGCGACCAGCGTCACCGTCCGGTCGCGCTTGCCGGCGTTCTGGCGGCGGAAGGTCGCGGACAGCCCCTGCTGCTGCGTACCCGCGATCGCGCCGAGGATCAGCGCGCCCTCGGGCGGGAAGCGGTTGCGGTTGGTGAACGTGCCCTCGACCGTCACGCCCTGCCCGGTCTGGAAACCCGCGCCGCCCGACAGGCTTTTCGCGGGCCCGCGGGTCTGGCGGACCATCAGGTCGACCTGCTCGGTGCCGTCGGGGAGGATCGTGCCGGTGCGCACCGGCTGCACGCCGACGCCGTTGAACAGGCCGGTCGCGACCAGCGCCTCGCGCAGGTCGTCGGCCTTGCGATTGTCGTACAGATCGCCCTGGTCGAAGCGCGGAAAGACGTTGAGATGCTTGAGGTCGAAGACCGGCTCGCCCTCGGTACGCAGCACGCCGAACGACGAGCGCGGCCCGGTATCGACCGGCAGCGTATAGTCGCCGCGCGCGGTCTGTTCGTCGAGCAGGATGTCGCGCTCGCCGACCTTGACGAACGGATAGCCCTGTTGCGGCAGCTTGAGGCTGACGTTTGCCTCCGCGCCCTGCACGCGCAGCGCCTCGATCGGGTCGCCGGTGCGCAGCGGCAGTTCGCGGCGGACCAGATCGGGCGGCGTGGTCGGATCGGCCTTCACCGTGATCGTGCCGAGCTTGTATTGCTGGCCGGGCGTGGCGCTAACGATCGCTTTCAGCTTCTGCTCGCCGCCGGGGACGGTCTCGATCGTCGAGATCGCGGTCCCGTCATAATAGCCGAGCGACTTCATCAGCCGCACCGCCAGCTGCTCGTCCTCGCGCCCGCGCGCGGCGACCTGCGTGGCGTTATCGGCCTTGCCCTTGCCCTCGCGCAGCGCCGACAGCGAATTGAACTCGTCGGTCAGCCCGAGCGGGTCGAGCCCGCGGACCTCGCTGGCGTAGCGGATGTCGGGCGCGTCCTCGTCCTCCACGTCCGCGACCGAGCGCAGCGGCTCGGTGTTGAAGGTCGATAGCGGTTCGAGCGGTTGCGCCAGCACGGGGTCGGGCGCGGGCGGCGGCGGCAGCGTGCCGGGGGTGATCGGTTGCTGCGCGGCGGCGTCGGCGGCGGGCGTGGTCGCAGGTGCGGCGGTATCGGCGGGCATTGGCTCGAGCGGCGCGTTGATGTCGCTCGAAAGCGGGGGCAGCGCCTTGTCGAACTCCGCGTCGGGAACGATCGGCGCATCCCCTTGCGGATCGACGGCCGGCGGCGTGTCGCGCGGCGCGTCCGGCCCCTGCGCCGGGGCGGTGCCGGGCGTCTGGATCTGGGCCTGCGCCTGTCCGGCGATCAACGCAAACCCGGCGCTGGCCAGGAGCAGACGGGAATGACGAACCGAAAAAACCAAGAACAACGCCCCTTTGCGCGGAAGAGACCGGCTATCCGGTTTGATCTCCCGTGCCACGGCAACGATCCACCGGCGAAACGGTTGCCTCGCTTCCGACCATCGACACCGCTGGCGCACGTCGCGCCGACCGCTTAGGACCGGCGGCAACGAACGCTGGGAGAGCGCATGAATTTCGACCTCGACGACGATCACCGCATGATCGCCGAGCTGGTACGACGCTTCGTCGATGACGAGCTGGTGCCGCTGGAGAATGGCCTGCTGGAGCGCGATGCCGCCGGGCACGGGCTGGAGCTGACCACCGACGAGCGCGCGCAGGTCGATCGCATCTCGCGCGAACTGGGGCTGTGGGGACTGGATGCACCGGCCGATGTCGGCGGGACCGACCTGCCCGCGGTGGCGATGGTCGCGGTCAACGAGGCATTGGGCAGGACGATCGCGCCGTGGACGCTGCCACCCGACAGCCCGAACCTGCGGATGCTCGCCGCCACCGTCGACGATCGCCAACGCGACGCATATCTGGCGCCGTACGTGCGCGGCGAGACGATCTCCGCGATCGGCATTTCGGAGCCGGGCGCGGGCTCCGATCCCGCGGGCATGAAGACGACCGCGGTGCGCGACGGCGACGACTGGATACTCAACGGGCGCAAGATCTGGATCACCAAGGCCGACCGCGCCGACTTCACGATCGTCATCGCCGTCACCGACAAGGAGAAGCGGCAGCGCGGCGGGATGAGTGCGTTCCTGGTCGATCGCGACGCGCCAGGCTTCTCGGTGGTGCGCCCGATCCCGATGATCGGCGGCGAGACCACCTATGAGGTCGCGCTCGACGATTGCCGCGTGCCGGCATGGAAACTGCTCGGCACCGAGGGTCAGGGGTTCGCGCCGATGCAACTGCGGCTCAACACGCGCCGCGCGGAGATGGCGGCGAATGCGATCGGGATGGCGGCGCGCGCGCTCGACATGCTGGTCGACTATGCTCCGCAGCGCACCACCTTCGGCAAGCCGCTGAGCGAGCGGCAGACGGTGCAGAACTGGGTCGCCGATGCCGCGATCCGCATCCATGCCGCGCGGCTGATGGCCTATGATTGTGCGTGGAAGATCGATCAGGGCCGCGACGCGCGCACCGAAGTGTCGATGCTCAAGAGCTTCGCGCTGGAAATGGCGTGGGAGGTGCTCGACCATGTCATGCAGGCGTTCGGTGCGATGGGGATGACCCGCGAGCTGCCGCTGGCGCAGATGGCAGCGCGAATCCGCCTGATGCGGATCTACGACGGCCCGACCGAGATCCACAATTGGGTCGTGGCCCGCAACCTGCTGGGAACCCGCGCATGAAGCAGCATCTGACCGTCACCCGCCAGGGGCATGTCGCCACCGTCGTGATCGACCGCCCCCCGCACAACCACGTCAACGCCGCGCTGATCCATGCGCTGGCCGACGTGCTCGACGAATGCGACGCCGATCCGGAGGTGCGCGCGGTGGTGCTGGCGACCGAAGGGCGCGTGTTCTGCGGCGGGGCCGACCTGACCGGCGACAAACCTTTGGTTGACGAGCACGGCGAGAGCGAGACCCCTGCCCTGTACCGCGGCGCCTACCGGCTGTTCTCGGCGAAGAAGCCGATCGTCGCGGCGGTTCAGGGTGCGGCGGTCGGGGCCGGGCTCGGGCTCGCGCTGGTCGCCGATTTTCGCGTCGCCGCGCCCGAGGCGAAGTTCTCGGCCAATTTCGTGACGCTAGGCTTCCACGCCGGGTTCGGGATCAGCCTGACCCTGCCGCGTGTGATCGGGGGGCAGCACGCCAGCCTGATGCTGCTGACGGGGCGGCGCGTGAAGGCGGATGAGGCGTTGCTTTACGGGCTGGTCGATCAGATCGCCTCCGACGCGCGCGCCGCCGCGCAGGCGCTCGCCGCCGAGATCGCCGCCAACGCGCCGCTGGCGGTGGAGGCGACACGCGCGACGCTGCGCGCCGGGCTGGCCGAGGCGGTGCGCGAGCGGACCGAGCATGAACGCGCCGAGCAGGACCGGCTGATGCAAACCGATGATTTCCGGGAGGGTTTGCGGGCGGTGGCCGAGCGCCGGCCGGGAAAGTTTCGACGCGGGTGACGAATAAATGTTCGCCGGTGCGAAACATTTGCGACAAATAGCGCTTAGCCGGGGACACCCTCGGGGTTCGGACAGGCACATAGTGACAACACGTTTGATGGTACGGCGGATGCGCGACGCAGCCGGGCTGGCGAGCCTTGCGGCGGCGCTTGCGCTGGCCGCCTGCAGCGGTGGCGGCGACGGCGAGAAGGCCACGGGCAAGGGCGGCGCGGGTGGCCCCGGCGGCGGCGGGCCGACCACGGTCGGCTATGTCGTGGTACAGCCGACCGCGGTGCCGACGATCAGCGAACTGCCCGGCCGGACGGTCGCCTACGAAAGCTCGCAGGTGCGTCCGCAAATCACCGGCGTGATCCAGAAGCGCTTCTTCACCGAGGGCGCGCTCGTGAAGCGCGGCCAGCCGCTCTACCAGATCGACCCCTCGCTGTATCGCGCCGCCGCCAACCAGGCGAGCGCCAACGTCGCCAACGCACAGGCGACGTTCGCCGCCGCGAAGATCCGGGCCGACCGCTACAAGCCGCTTGCCGAGATGGAGGCGATCAGCGCGCAGGATTATACCGACGCGGTCGCGACGCAGCGGCAGGCCGCGGCCTCGATCGACGTCAATCGCGCGCAGCTCGATACCGCGCGCGTCAACCTGCGCTTCACCACCGTTCCCGCGCCGATCACCGGGCGGATCGGGCGTTCGCTGTTCACGGTCGGCGCCCTGGTCAGCGCGACGCAGACCGATCCGCTGGCGACGATCCAGCAGCTCGACCCCATCTTCGTCGATATCCAGCAATCGAGCGCCAACCTGCTCGCGCTGCGCCGCGCGCTGGCGGCCGGTGGCGCCGCTCCGGCGCGTGCCGAGGTGACGCTGAAGCTGGAAGACGGCACCGATTACGGGATCAAGGGCACCGTCGAGTTCGCCGAGGTCGTGGTCGACCCGAGCACCGGCACGGTTACGCTGCGTGCGCGCTTTCCCAACCCGCAGGGCCTGCTGCTGCCGGGCATGTTCGTCCGCGCCGAGTTCGCGCAGTCGATCCTGAAGAATGCCTTCCTCGTGCCGCAACCCGCGATCAGCCGCGATGCCAAGGGCAATGCGACGCTGTTCGTGGTCGGTGCGAACGGCAAGGCCGAGCAGCGCAACGTCAAGGCCGATCGCACGCAAGGTGCCTATTGGGTGGTCACCGACGGGCTGAAGCCGGGCGAGAAGATCATCACGCAGGGCCTCGCCAACCTTCGTCCCGGCGCACAGATCCGCGCGGTGCCCGCCAATGCGCCGCAGCCGGTGAAGGCCCCCTCACCCGAGGAAATGAAGAAACAATCCGGTGGCGGACAGGGCAAGGCAGGCTAGGCCGGCATGTCCCGCATCTTCATCGACCGCCCCATCTTCGCATGGGTGCTGGCCATCATCGTCATGCTGGCCGGGGTCGGCGCGATCCTGTCGCTGCCGATCGCGCAATATCCCGACGTCGCGCCGCCGCAGGTGTCGATCCGCGCCACCTTCCCCGGCGCGAACGCCCAGACGATCCAGAACAGCGTCACGCAGGTTATCGAGCAGCAACTGACCGGCATCGACGGGCTGCTGTATTTCCAATCGAGTTCGTCGAGCCGCGGATCGGTGACGATCACCGCCACCTTCGACAAGGGCACCGATCCCGACATCGCGCAGGTGCAGGTCCAGAACCAGGTCCAGCAATCGCTGAGCCGCCTGCCGCAGCAGGTGCAGCAACAGGGTCTGGTGGTCCGCAAGTCGAACCCCGACTTCCTGTTGATCGTGGGCGTCTATGACACGACCGACAAGCTGACCAATCAGGACGTCTCGGACTATCTGGTCAGCAACCTGCAGGACCCGCTCGGACGTATTCAGGGCGTCGGCGACACCAACGTGTTCGGCTCGCAATATGCGATGCGGATCTGGCTCGATCCGGCCAAGCTCAACAGCTACCAGTTGATGCCCGGCGACGTCATCACCGCGATCCAGAACCAGAATACCGAAGTCGCGGCGGGCGAGATCGGCGGGCAGCCGAGCCCGTCGACGCAGATGCTCAACGCCGTCGTCACCGCACAGTCGCGGCTCCAGACCCCCGACCAGTTCGCCAAGATCATCCTCAAGACCGAGCAGGACGGCGGCACGGTCCGCCTCGCCGATATCGGGCGGATCGAGCTGGGCGCGGAAAGCTACAATGCGTTCAGCCGCGTCAACCGCCACCCCGGCGCCGGCATCGCAGTACTGCTCGCACCCGGCGCCGACGCGCTCAAGACCGCCGAGCTGGTCAAGGCGCAGGTCGAGCAGGCGTCGAAGGCGTTTCCGGCCGGCGTGACCTATGCCTTCGCCAACGACACGACCGACTTCATCAAGCTGTCGATCGAGGAAGTGGTCAAGACGCTGATCGAGGCGATCATTCTGGTCGTCATCGTCATGTTCGTGTTCCTGCAAAGCTGGCGCGCCACCCTGGTGCCCGCGATCGCGGTGCCGGTGGTGCTGCTGGGCACGTTCGCGGTCTTCTATGTCGCGGGCTTCTCAATCAACACGCTGACGCTGTTCGGGCTGGTGCTCGCGATCGGCCTGCTGGTCGACGACGCGATCGTCGTCGTCGAGAACGTCGAGCGCTTGCTGGAGGAAAACCCCGGCATGACCCCGCGCGAGGCGACGATCGAGTCGATGAAGGAGATCACCGTCGCCCTCGTCGCGATCGCGCTGGTGCTGTCGGCGGTGTTCCTGCCGATGGCGTTCTTCGGCGGGTCGACCGGCGTGATCTATCGCCAGTTCTCGCTGACGATCGTATCGGCGATGGTGCTGTCGGTGCTGGTCGCGGTTATCCTGTCGCCAGCGCTGACCGCGACCTTGCTCAAGCAGACGCACGACCAGCACGGCGATCCGATCGAGGAAAGCTGGGTCGGCCGCAAATTCCCGCGTGTCGCACACGGGCTGGAGCGCGCACGCGACGGGTTCAACAACACCTTCGATCGCGGCGTGGCGCGCTACGTTGCGGGCGTGCGCCGAGTGATCGATCGCAAGGCGCTGTTCCTGCTGATCTATCTGCTGACGGTCGCGTTGCTGGCGGTGCTGTTCCTGCGGATGCCGACCGGCTTCCTGCCAACCGAGGATCAGGGCGCGGCGCTGGTCCAGTTCCAGCTTCCGGCCGGTGCCACGCGCTCGCGGACCGAGGACGTCCAGCATCAGGTCGAGAATTATCTTGCCACCAGCGAGGGCAAGAACGTGGTCACGATGTTCACTGTCAGCGGCGGTGGCGGCGGTGGCGCGAGCGGGCAGAACACCGGACAGGGCTTCGTTAATCTCGCGCCGTGGGACAAGCGCGAGGGCAAGGAAAATACCGCCGACGCGATCGTCGCGCGCGCCTCGGCGGCGTTCCGGGGCTTGCGGGACGCGCGCGTCTTCGCGCTGGTGCCGCCGGCGGTGCGCGGGCTGGGCCAGTCAAACGGCTTCACGATGGAATTGCAGAATTCCGGCGGATTGACGCAGGAGCAATTCGCCGCCGCCAAGGACAAGCTGCTCGCCGCCGCCAACGCCGATCCGGCGCTCGCCTCGGTGCGACTGACCGAACTGCCCGACACGCCGACGCTGAAGATCGACATCGACCAGCAGAAGCTCGCCGCGCTCGGGCTGACGCAGGCCGACGTCAACACCACGCTGTCGACCGCGTGGGGTGGCCGCTACGTCAACGACTTCGTCGATCGCGGGCGCGTCAAGCGCGTGTTCGTGCAGGGCGATGCGCCATATCGCGCCGCGCCGACCGACCTGAACCAATGGTTCGTGCGCGGATCGAACGGGCAGATGGTGCCGTTCGCGGCGTTCTCGCAGATCGGCTGGAGCCAGGCGCCGGTGACGCTGTCGCGGTTCAACGGCATCCCGTCCTACGAATTCCAGGGCGCCGCCGCCGAAGGGAAAAGCTCCGGCGACGCGATGGCGCGGATCGAGGAACTGGCCGGACAGGTCCCGGGAACCAGCGTGTCATGGGCCGGGCTGTCGTTCCAGGAACGGCTGTCGTCGGGTCAGGCGCCGTTGCTGTACGGGCTGTCGATCCTCGTCGTCTTCCTGTGCCTCGCTGCGCTGTACGAAAGCTGGTCGATCCCATTCGCGGTGTTGCTGGTGATCCCGCTCGGGTTGATCGGCGCGATCCTGTTCACGACGCTGCGCGGGCTGGTCAACGACGTCTATCTCCAGATCGGGTTGCTGACGACGATGGGGTTGGCGGCGAAGAACGCGATCCTGATGATCGAATTCGCCGAGCAGGAGGAGAAGAAGGGCAAGCGCGTCATCGACGCCGCGCTGGCCGCGGCGAAGATCCGGTTGCGCCCGATCCTGATGACCAGCCTCGCCTTCATCTTCGGCGTGCTGCCGCTGGCGATCTCCACCGGCGCGGGCGCGAACAGCCGCATCGCGATCGGCACGTCGGTGATCGGCGGGATGATCACCGCGACGGTGCTGGCGATCTTCTACATCCCGTTGTTCTTCGTGCTGGTCCGCCGCGGGTTTCGTGACGGCTGGAGCGGGCTGCGGCGCGGTGCCGATCCCAGCTCTGGACCTGGCCCCGACGACGACGGCCCGCACGATCACGGCGGCCACGCGAAACCCGACGCGCCAAAGCAATTGCCGCGTCCGATCGACAAGCCCGCGCTGCCCGCGCCGGAAGGGGCATGATGACTCGCCTGATCGCCGCGCTCTGCGCCTCCGCCGCGCTCGCGGGTTGCTCGCTCGCGCCCACCTACATCCGCCCTGCCCCGCCGGTGCCGACGTCATGGCCGGTCGGCGACGCCTATCTGCGCCAGAGCGAGGCGGCGCTGCCCAGCGTCACCTATCGCGACATCTTCCGCGACGTGCGGTTGCAGGCGCTGATCGATCAGGCGCTGGTCAACAATCGTGACCTGCGCGTCGCGGTCGCCAATATCGAGGCGACGCGCGCGCAATATCGCATCCAGCGCGCCGACCTGTTCCCGCAGCTCAACGCGACGGGTGCCTATAGCTATCGCCAGAGCAGCCGGTCCGGGGTGAACACCGGTGTCAACACCGGCGGGACGGGCACGGGGACGGGAACGGGCACCGGCGGCACCGGCAGCGGGACCGGGACCGGCGGAACCGGCACCGGCACGACGACGGTGGTGTCGGGATCGAACAGCACCTTTCAGGCACAGCTTGGCGTCACCGCCTTCGAGATCGACCTGTTCGGGCGCGTTCGCTCGCTGACCGGTGCGGCGCTGTCGCGCTATTTCGCGCAAGAAGCGGCGGCGCGCGCGACGCGTCTGACGCTGATCGGCGACATTGCCAGCGCGTGGCTCAACTACGCCGCGGACAAGAGCCTGTTGACCGTCGCCGAGCAGACCGCGGTCGCGGCGCGCGCCAGCGTGCGGCTGACCGACGCGCGACGTCAGGGCGGCGTCTCGCCGCGCACCGACGTGCGGCAGGCCGAACAGATCCTCGCCACCGCCGAGGCCGATCTCGCCGAGCAGCGCACCTTGCTGGCGCAGGACGTCAATGCGCTGCAACTTCTGGTCGGGGCGCCGATCGACGCGGCGCAACTCCCGGCGGGGATCGAGCAGGCCGCGCAGACGATCGGCGAACTGCCCGCCGGAATCGATTCGGGCGTGCTGCTGCGTCGCCCCGACGTGGTGCAGGCCGAATATTCGCTGCGCGCCTTCAATGCCGAAATCGGCGCGGCGCGCGCCGCGCTGTTCCCGCGCATTTCGCTGACCGGGCTCGTCGGCTTCGCGAGCACGGCGCTACGCACGTTGTTCTCGGGCGATGCGTTCAACTGGTCGGTGGCGCCGAATGCGAGCTACCCGATCTTCCGCGCCGGCGCCGGCCGCGCGAACGTCGATTACAGCGTGGCGCAGCGCGATGCGGCGCTCGCCACTTACGAGCTGACGATCCAGAGCGCGTTCCGTGAAGTATCCGATGCGCTCGCCCGGCGCGGGACGATCACCGAGCAACTCGCCGCCAACCGGCGCTTCTATACGGCGGCGGTCGACACGCTGAACCTGACCAATGCACGCTATCGTGGCGGGATCGACACGTATCTGACCTCGCTCGACGCGCAGCGGCAATTGTACTCGGCGCAGCGGACGTTGGTGGCGACGCAACTGGTGCGCGCGACCAATCTGGTGACGCTGTATCGAACGCTTGGCGGGGATTCGCTTCTCGACGTCACCGATCAGGGGCCGCGACCGGTGAGCGGCAGCGTCAACACGCCGCAACCCTGAAACTACCGGCCCATCGCCCCAATTCCACGTTCGTGCTGAGCCTGTCGAAGCACGTGCTCCGTCGCACGCCCTTCGACAAACTCAGGGCGAACGATGGTTGAAGTTTCCACCGTTCGCCTGCCGAGATCAACCGTTCGACTCGTTCCCGCTGCCCGGTGCCACCGCCGCGCGGCCGAATTGCATGATCAGCTGCCCGATCTCGCGCGCCTGTTCCATCGAGCGCTGGCTCTGGCTGCGCAGGAAGTCGCTTTGGATCTGCATCACCTGCGAAAGATCTTTGGCCTGCGCCGCCGCGCGCATCGCCGCGAACGCTTCCTGCGTGTTGGCCTCGACCTGATCCAGGATCTTGGTGCTGATCGTCTGGCCGCTTTCCATCATATGCTGGCCCGACGCGCGGAGGCGGTCGGTCGCCTGCTGCGCCGCATCGGCCGCCGCGCGGTTCATGTCGTTGTGCTGATCGGTCATTTTCGCTCTCCCTTGCCGTAGCGGCAGGCTGCACCTTTGCACTGAACCCGGCAAGCCGGTCGTTGGTTGCCGCCGGCGCCCGATCGCCGGGCTGGTCGCGACGCGCCGGGAGCGGTATGAAGCGCCGTTACCTGGAGCCCCGTGAATGTCGTTCGTCTTGTCCCTGCTGCTCGCCTCGGCGTCCTTTTCCGCGCAGGACGTGCCCGCGCCCGAGCCGTCGTGCGCCGCGATCCGCCCACCGCTGCCGATCGGCTTCGAGAGCTGGAGCACGCGGGTCGCGCTGGAGGCCGGGGCAGCGACACGCCACGCGCCGGTGATAGCGGTCGGCCGTGCCGCCGAACTTCGGCTGGTGCCGCTCGACCGGCTGGCCCCCGCCGCCCCGCCGACGCGTGACCTGGGTGCGGGGACCAATGCCGGCATGGCGCTGTTTCAGGTGACCCGGCCCGGGACCTACCGGATCGCGCTCGGCGCGCGGGCCTGGATCGAGGTGGTGCGCGGCGGACGTGCGCTGCCCTCCGCCGCACATAGCCACGGACCGGCGTGCAGCGGTATCCGCAAGATCGTCGATTATCGCCTCGCCACCGGCCGCTATGTGCTGCAACTGACCGGCGCGGCGACGGCCACGCTGCCGGTGCTGATCGCGCCCGCGCCGCAAGGTGCCGCATGATCGCGGAACTCGTCGCCCTGGTGCTCGCCCTGCCGCAGGTCGCGCCCGCCGCACCGCCGGTGGCGCCGACCGCTCCCGCCCCGACCACGCTGACCCGCGTCGTGCTGACCACCGAGGCCGGGCCGATCGTGATTGGCGTCGACACCCGGGCCGCGCCGATCACCGCCGCCAATTTCCTGAAATATGTCGACGGCAAGAAGCTGGACGGCGTGTCCTTCTATCGCGCGGTGAAGGTCGCCGACGGCTACGGGATCGTCCAGTTCGGGACGCGCAACGACGCCAAGCGCACGCTGCCCCCGATCAAGTTCGAGCCGACGACGCAAACCGGGCTCAGCCACACCGACGGCACGATCTCGATGGCGATGGCCGCGCCGAACACCGCGACCGGCGATTTCTTCGTCGTGGTCGGCGACCTGACCTCGATGGACGCGAAGGACGGACAGCCCGGCTTCGCGGCGTTCGGCCGCGTGCTGGAGGGGATGGACGTGATCCGCAAGATCCTGCTCGCCCCGACCTCGCCGACGCTGGGCGAGGGTGCGATGAAGGGACAGATGCTCGCGCCCGCGATCCGGATCACCAGCGCACGCCGCGCCCCCTGACGCTTCCGCCGGCATGACGGATCGGTTACAGCGGTGACCGAAGGAGTCCGTCATGACCAGCACGCTCGCCACCCGAACCGACTGGACCGCGATCGGCGCCGCCGAACTGGCCGACGTCATCGCGCTGCGCCGGGCGATCCATGCCGAGCCCGAGGTCGGGCTGCACTGCCCGCTGACCACCGCCAAGGCGAAGGCGGCGCTTGCCGGGTTGCCGCTCGAGATCCACGACAGCACCAGCACCACCGGCTTCGTCGCGATCCTGCGCGGCGGGCGGACCGGCGGCGCGGGGTCGAACGGGCGCACGGTGCTGTTGCGCGGCGATATGGATGCGTTGCCGATGAGCGAGGAGACCGGGCTGCCGTTCGCCTCGACCGTCCCCGGCAAAATGCACGCCTGCGGGCATGACGCGCATACCGCGATGCTGGTCGGGGCGGCAAAAGCGCTGAGCGCGCGGCGCGAGGAGTTGGCGGGGACGATCGTCTTCATGTTCCAGCCCGGTGAGGAAGGTCATCACGGCGCGCGGCACATGATCGCCGACGGGCTGCTCGACGTCGCGCGGCCCGAGGCCGCCTTCGCGCTCCACATCCTCCCCAACGCGCCGGCGGGGATGTTCGTCGGGCGCGAGGGCGCGATGCTCGCCTCGACCGACACGGTGCTGGCGACGATCCGGGGCAAGGGCGGCCATGCCGCGATGCCGCACGAGGCGATCGACCCGATCCCGGTCGCCTGCGCGATCGTCACCGCGCTGCAACAGCATGTGGCGCGGCGCGTGCCCGTCGCCGATCCGGCGGTGCTGACGATGACGCAGATCCATGCCGGATCGTCGCACAACATCATCCCCGAGGACGTGCAGTTGATGGGGACGCTGCGCACCTTGTCGGAGGCGACGCGCACCGCGATGCGCGCGGCGTTCCACCAGATCGCGCAGGGGATCGCCGCCGCGCACGGCTGCGTCGCCGAGACGACGATCGAGGAAGGCTATCCGGTGACCGTGAACGACGCGCGCGCGTCGCGACTGCTGCGCGAATTGTCGTCAGAGGTGCCGGGCGGCGCGGGCTGGACCGCGATGCCCGCGCCGATGATGGGCGGCGAGGATTTCAGCTACGTGCTGCGCGAAGTGCCGGGCGCGATGGCGTTCGTCGGGGTCGCTCCCGCCGGCAGCGACTGGCGCACCAACCCGCCGCTCCACAACACGCGAATGACGATCGAGGAGAATGTGCTCGCCACCGGAGTCGCGATGCATTGCGCGGTGGCGGAGCGCTTTCTGGAGCGCGGGTTGGACTGACCCGTATGTCCGCGATGACGATGCTGCGCGACGCGACCGGCGCCGCGCATGAGGCCGTAGACGCCGCGTTCGGCGCGCACGATCTGGCGTCGCCGGAAGCGTATCGCCGCTTCCTGCTGGCACACGGACGTGCGCTGCCGGCGGCGGAGCGGGTGATGGCAGCGCTGCCGTTCGCGCGGACACTACCGGTACGCGCGCCGTTGCTGGCGGCCGATCTCACCGACCTGGGCGTCGCAGCGCCCGATCCCCTGCCCTTCGCGCCAGGTGACGATGCGGCGACCCTGTGGGGCGTGCTGTATGTCGTCGAAGGGTCGCGACTGGGCGGCGCGATGCTCGCGCGACAGGTGCCGCCGGAAATGCCGGGCCGGTATCTCGGCGCGGTGCACGCATCCGGCCAGTGGCGCGCCATCCGCATCGCGCTGGACGAGGCGGCAATCGGCAAGGACAGCGACTGGACCGCGCGGATGATCGCGGGCGCGCTGGCAACCTTCGCGCTTTATGCCGATGCGGCGGAAGCAGACTGACCAAGTCCGCCTGACGACCGGATTGTTCTTCCGGTTTCCCTTCTCAGCGAACCTAAGCCGGCTCGATCGGCGCGGTCAGCACCGCGCGCAGGCCGGGTTCGTTGTCGAGATAGTCCATCTGCCCGTCGATCCGCTGGATCACCGCGCGCATCATCCGGCTGCCGAACCCCTCGCCGTCGCCCTGCTTGCCGACGCCCTGATCGGCGACGATCAGCCGCAGGCGGTTGCGATATTGTTCGAGCGTGATCTCGATCGGCCCGCCGGATTGCCCCGGATAGGCATATTTGGTCGCGTTGATGACCAGCTCGGCCGCGATCAGCCCGATGTTGACCGCGCGGTCGGTGGGGATCAGCACCGGCGCGATCGACAGGATCATATGTCGCGACCATTCGTCGCCCAATGACGCCTTCAGGTCCTCGATCAGCTCGCCGAGATAACGGCTAAGGTCGATCGTCTCGATCTGGTCCTCGCGGTACAGCCGGCGGTGCACCAGCGCGACCGCCGACAGCCGCGAGCGGGCCTCGCGCAGCTGGTCCGCGACCACCCCCGGCCCGGCATCGCGCGCCTGAATCGCGAGGAACGACGACACCAGTTGCAGGCTGTTCTGCACGCGATGATCGACCTCGCGCATCAGCAGGTCCTTCTGCACGAGCAGCGCATCCTTCTCGGCACCGGCGCGCTCCAGCTCCTGATTCAACCGGCGCAGCTCGTTCGACGCGCGTGCCTCGCGCAGCAGGCGGCGCAGGCGGTTGACGCCCTCGATCTGCTCCAGCGTCCAGCGCCGGGCGCGACCACGCACCGTTTCATGCCATGATTCAAACGAGGCGCGCGGGTGCAGCGTCGCGTCGGGATCGTGCGGGATCGCCTTGTGCGGATTGCCCGCCCATTCGATCTCCTCGATCTGCTCGACCCGCAGCCACATCAACGTGTGGCGATCGTCGATCCGCAGCGCCAGCACGCCGGTGATCGGCCCGAACGCGGCGGCATCGGGCCAGTCGGTCGCCAGCTCGCGGGTCGCGAACACCGGGCCATCCTCGCGCAGCGCCGCGAAGCGCAGCAGGTCGAACACATCCTCATCGGCGGGGGCCACGCCGGTCGACAGCACCGTACGGTCGCGGACCAGCAAGAGGCCGTCGGCATCGAACATCCGGCGCAGCTCGTCGGTCCGCTCGGCCAACACGCGGAACGGATCGCTTTGCTGGAGAAGCGGGCGCAGCGCGTCCTCCTCGCTGCGCAGCGCCAGCCGGACGCGATAGGCCTCGGCCTCTTCCTTCGCCAGGATCTGCCGCGCCAGCGCGCTCGCCATCGCCGCCGCGGCGGCGCGGACGCTGCGCGGCATCAAGCGCGGCGTCATGTTGTGGCAGGCGATCAGGCCCCATAGCAGCCCGTCCTTGACGATCGAGATCGACGCCGACGCCTGCACCCCCATGTTGCGCAGATATTCGACGTGCACCGGCGAGACGCTGCGGATCGCGACGTCGCTGAGATCGACCTGCTCGAACCCGGCCGGGCGCAGCGGCGCGGGAACATAGGAGACGTCGGGAATCACGCGGGTGCGGTTGCGCACGTACAAAGCGCGCGCCTGCCGCGGAATGTCGCTCGCCGGGAAGTGATGGTGGAGGAACGACGCCAGCGCCGGATCGCGGTCCTCGGCGATCACGCAGCCGGCGTCGTCGTCGAGGAAGCGGTAGATCATGACGCGGTCGAACCCGGTCAGCGCGCGAAACGCCGCCGCGGCGCGGTCGCTCAGCATCCGCAGCGTGCCCGTCCGCTCGAACCCGGCGGTGATCGTATCGAGCCAGCCCAGCGTCGCGGCGACCGTACCCGGCGTCGCCTCGCTCGGCTCCAGTTCGGCGATCAGCCACGGCCCGGCCCGGTGCAGCGCGACGTCATGCCCGGCGACGGTGGCGCCGAGCACGGTGCCCCCCGGCCCCGGCGACGCCTCGGTCAAGGCCGCGATATCCTGATCGAGCAGCACCGATAGGTCCGCACCGAGCCAGTCCGGGGTCAGCACGTCCTCGATCGCGCCGGCACCCGCGACGACGCGCCGCGTGCGCGGGTCGGCCACCAGCATCACCCCGTGAGGCTGCACCGCACCCGAAAGGTGGATAGGTTCGCGATCACACGGCGTGAGGGCACTGGACGGCGAAAGAAGCGCGTCGTCCGACGCGGGATGCGGATCCATCCGTCGGCACTATTTCAATGCCGCAGCGGCATGCAACCATTCTTATGCAGATCAAGGGGTTTAATCGAAATCAGCCCCGCCGTAACGGCGAGACATGTTAACCGCCTGTTCGCCACGTCGGTGCTAAGATGGCCCCAATGTCCGATTCTCCGCCCCGTGAACCGCGCAGCAGCGTGATCCTGTATGCCCGCATCGACCATCGCGAGCGGGCGGTGGAGGCGCGGGTGCGCAATCTGTCGGTCACCGGCGCGTGTATCGACAATCCGGGCGAGCTGACCAAGGGCGATCAGGTGACGGTGACGATGGGATCGCTGCTGGATCTGCCCGCCGAGGTGATGTGGACGTCGGCGACGCTGGCCGGGCTGCATTTCACCAAGGGCGCGATCGATCTGGCCGAAGCCCGCAAGCCGCGCGATCGCGGCGCGACCGGGCCGAAGGCGAGTGCAGGCTGGATCAACAACATCCACCACGCCTACCGCCGCCGGGACGGGTAACGCCCGATCGCCGCAGGCGGCTTGTTGCGCACGCCATGCGCGGATAGTCCCGGCGCATGACCCGCCTGACCGTCAACAACGAGGCCGTCGAATATCGGATGGCACCCGACACGCCGCTCTTGTGGTCGCTGCGCGACGCCTCCAACCTGACCGGCACCAAATATGGATGCGGCACCGGAAGCTGCGGCGCGTGCACCGTCGACGTGGACGGCAAGGCGGTGCGGTCGTGTCAGGTGGCGCTGCACGCGGTCGAGGGAACGTTCGTCACGACGATCGAGGGGCTGTCGCGCGAGCGGGCGCATCCGGTGCAGCTTGCGCTGATCGCCGAGAACGTCCCGCAATGCGGCTATTGCATCCCCGGCATCGTCATGGCCGCCGCCGCGCTGCTGAAGCGCGACCCGATGCCGTCCGACGCGGCGATTCGCGCCGGGATCACGAACATCTGCCGCTGCGGCATCTATCCGCGGCTGATCGAGGCGATCCAGCGCGCGGGCCGCGCGATCCGCGGCGACGAACGCCTGCCCGCCGCACCGCGACCGGGAATCGAGCCCGCCGAGGCGGCGCGGCGCGTGCCCGCGCTCGATCCGGCCGGCGGGCGGTAATCCGTCCGCCGGCGATAACGCTCACCCATCCCGGCCATAGATGTCGTCACGAAAGGTGAGCCCGCGCGCGCCGCCGATGGCGGTCAGATAGGTGAGGTACACCGGAGTCGGCGCGGTCAGCGCGACGGCCTGCTCGGGCTTCTTCCCAGGATTGAGCGGCTTCCCCATCAGCCAGCGGCCGAGCCGGGCTGCGTCCTCCAGCCGAATGCAGCCGTTGCTGAAATGCCGGTCATCCTTGGCCAGCAGCGCGCGATTGGGCGTGTCGTGAAGGTAGATGCCCTCGGTATTGGGGAACAGGAACTTCACCTTGCCCATCGAATTGGCAGGGCCCGGCAGCTCGCGCAGCCGCAACTCGCGCTTGCCCGCCGCCACCGCCGGCCAGTCGATCGCGCTGGCCGGGATCGGGCGCGCGCTCGCGGTCCAGTCGCTCAGCGCCTCCATATGGAGCGACGCCAGGGTGCGCCCCGCCAGCACCTTGGTCGCGATGTTCTTGCGCACCAGATAATCGGGCACGTTCCAATAGGGGTTGAGGATCGCCCATTGCAGCGTGCCGGCAAGCATCGGCGTCTGCGTCTCGCGCGTGCCGACGACGACGCGCATCGTGCCCTTCGTCGCGCCCGCTTCGTAATACCACAGCCGGCCCGAGGAGGCGTCGACCTCGACATGGCGCGTCCATGGTCCCGGCAGGATGCGCGCGCGATCGAGGTTGAGCCGCAGCCGCGTCAGCGCCGCGGGTGCGATCCCGGCCGCGCGCGCCTGTGCGGACAGCTCGCGCAGCGCGACATAGCGCGGGCTCATCCAGCCCATGTCCTTGACGTATCCGGCGAAGGATTTCGGAAAGGTCGCCGCGCGCAGCACCGCTTCCGGCTTGGGGCGTTTCGGCTTGAGCGCCGGATCGGCCCATTTCATCCCCACGTCGCGCGGCTTGCGCTGGTCGCGCACGAACTGGACGAAGGTGTCGGACAAGGCCAGCTCGGCCGCCGCGACCCGCGCCGGATCGCCGCCGCGCGCCGCATCGATCTGCACGCGCAGCTTTTCGACATCGTAGGACGAGCGATCGAGGTTATCGAGATCGGCGTTGCGCAGATAGCCGATCAGCGTCTCCGCCGCCGGACCGATCCGCCCGCCGCTCGTCCAGAGTGGCGCGTCGTTGCGCTGCGCATAAACGCGCGCCATCCAGCCGCCCGCAGCGGCGCGGATCGCAGCGGCGACGGCGCGGTCGCGCGCCTGATCGGCGGCGGAGCCGGCGGTCCTTGCTCTTGCCGGTTTGACCGTCCGGCCGCCCGCCTTCGGCTTGGCGTTGGCCGCGGTCGCCTTTGCGGTGCGCGACACGGCTGCGGCCGCCGACGCCAGTGGCGCGGCGACCGTCAGCACGATGGCCGCGATCCCGACAAGGGGAGAGCTGCACTGCCGCTCTCCCGACAGGCGGATGATCAGCCTCGTTCCCCGCGGCGCGTCGGCGCGGGCGGCGGCGGCGGCGGGGCCGGCGGCGCATAGGGGTGATAGATGCCGTCCGACGTGTAATAGCCGTCGACGATCCCGTCGCCATCGCGATCCGCGGCATGGCTGCCGGCAACGGCCCCCGGCGGCGGGGGCGGCGGTGCCGGCGGCGCCTTCTTCGCGCAGGCCCCCAGCATCAACATGCCGCACGCGGCGAGCATGATCGAACGATGACGCATTGAACTATCTCCCTTTGGCATCAGCGACCTGTGGTCGACGTGCCGATCTCCCTTGTGCCCTATCGCTGATCCATCACCGCGTCGCCGACCATCCGTGGTGCGACCGGACGTGCGCGCCGCGCGCCAGTATGGTTAACCTGATCGAACGGTGCGGACGGAACATCGCCGCCGCTTCCGTTTTCTCGCTGCTGACGAAAACGAAAGGACCAATGGATGGCGATCGACCGGCTTGAGATCGACATGGGCACGTTGCTCGACAACATCGACGAGCGGCAGGTGGAGTTCAGCGGCGAGGCCGATGGCGACGAATATGAGTTCGCCGTTCAATATGATGTGCTGGAAGCATTGAGCGGCGATGCGCCCGACGGCGACGCGATCGACATGTTCAATCGCTTTTCCGACACGATTGTCGACGCGGCACTTTCGGCCTTGGCGCGCAACGCCGATGCACAGCCGATCATCGTCAGCGAGAGCGATCTCGAGTAACCACGGTACGCAATAATGAGGCGGCGCTGAGTTAATCATTGCAGTGATCGCCGCTTGCGTCCACTCTCCCACGCACAAAACGAAAAGCCGCCATGATGCGGCAGGGAGAGGATGATGGACCTACCAAGCATTATGGTGATCGCTGTCGGTGCCGTCGGCGCGCTGGGCACGCTGGCGATGGTCGTGGTTCTCGCGCGTCGCGCGCCCCAGAGATAGGAACTGCCGTCACCCGTCATCGCGGGCGCTGCCCGGTGACGAAGCGAAAAGTGCAGGAGGCCGCGGGAGGATACCCGCGGCCTTTTGCATTAGCGCCATGCGGGATCGTCCCATACGGGTCGATACCGGGATAGTCCCACACGCAAGACCAATGCAGCTTGTCGTTGCGACCGCCGGCCGGACGTGCATGGTGGGCGGCGAACAATGCGAGGGGCGTACCGGATGACGGACAGGCGATCGGTGATGGCCGGGATGGCGGCGCTGGGCACCGCGGCACCCGCAGCGGCGGCACGCGGGGGCGGCGCGATGATCGTCTCGACCTGGGATTTCGGGGCAGCGGCGAACGACGCGGCGTTCGCGGCGATGAGGGCGGGCGGTTCGCTGCTCGACGCGGTCGAGGCGGGTGCGAAGGTGCCGGAAGCCGATCCGAACAATCACTCGGTCGGCTATAGCGGCTATCCCGATCGCGACGGCCACGTCACGCTCGACGCGGTCATCATGGACGATGCAGGCGCGGTCGGTGCGGTCGCCGCGCTGGAGAATACCACGCATGCGATCTCGGTCGCGCGCCGGGTCATGGAGAAGACGCCACACACCCTGCTCGTCGGTGAGGGCGCGACGCGCTTTGCCCGCGATCAGGGTTTCCCGCAGGAGAAGCTGCTGGCCCCCGAGGCGGAGCAGGCGTGGCGCGACTGGTTGAAGACCGCGAACTACCAGCCGGTCGCCAATAGCGAAACCGGCACATACGGCACGCAGCGGCATGTGACGCCAGGCGGCGCGCTCGATCACGACACGATCGGCCTGCTCGCGCGTGACATCGGCGGGCGGATGGCGGGCGCGTGCACCACCTCCGGCATGGCGTTCAAGATGCGCGGCCGTGTCGGCGATTCGCCGCAGGTCG
>NZ_CAXIAM010000029.1:0-39296 GCF_964021865.1 uncultured Sphingomonas sp. | reverse complement strand
TGCGCCGCGAAACCGAACGCCGTGCCGCCCTCACCAGCAGGGGAGGGGAGCAGGCATGACGTTCATCATCGGCACGGGCCCCACAGAGGTGCACGCCCTGATCGACCTCGAGAACCGCATCGACGCCCTCCGCGACGCTCGCGCCGCCCCCGTCGATCGGCCGCCCCAGCGCAGCCACCGCGCGCCCGGCGAAGCCGTTGCCCACCGGCCACCCGCCCGCGCCGATCGCCGCCGTCACCCGCGCGCCGAGCCGCAGTGCCCCCGCGCGCTCCAGCGGCACCAGCGTGATGCCGTCGTCACGCGCCGCCACCACCTCGGCGACCACCGAGCGCCCGCCCCCGGCATCGACCGTGCAGAGCGTCCCCAGCGCCACCTCCGGCCCGTCGGCATGCATATGCCCGGCGCTGACCGCATCGACATGCCCGAATGCGATCACGCTGCGCACGTCCGCCAGCCGGTCGAGGAACGCGTGCCGCATCATGTCGCGCCCCCGAGTTCATGGAGCGCGGCCTCGAACGCCGCCCATTGCCGCGCGGGATCGATCTCGACCTGTCCGAGCCGCAGCGCGATCCGGCACGCCCCCGCCGGCAGCGCGGCGTCGCGCGTCACGCTCGCCGTGCGCAGCCCGACCGTCGCCGCCAGCGCCGCCTCGTCGGCGAAATCCGCGGCACTGACCGTCACCGCCACGATCGCATGCGCGCCGATCTGCGCCACCTGCTCGGTCAGCGCGCGCGTGACCGGTTCCGCCCAGTCGTCGCAGGCACCGAACATCCGCGCCAGCACCAGCGCGGCCAATTGCGCCGCCAGCCGGTCGGTCGCCTCCAGCCGCTCGCGCCACGCGGCCTGCGCCGATGCGATCCCCTCCGCGAGCAGTGTCACGCGCCGCCGATCGTCGGCCACCGCCTCGCCCCTGCCGACCCGCCGCGCCTCCGCGACCGCCTCCCGTGCAGCCGCCGCTGCGCGCGCGGCGGCGAGTCGTTCCGCCGCCAGCGTCGCCTCCAGCGCCGCGACGCGGTCCTCCAGCGCCACCACGATCGGATCGCGCGCCGCAATGCGCTCTTCGCCCCGCCCGCGCGGCAAGCGGTCCACCGCCAGCCCGGCCAGTTCGTGCTTGATGATCCCGCTCACCGCGCCCGCCCCGCCGCAAAGGCGCTGCCCGCCGCCTGCAACAGCGACCGCCCCGCCGTCCGCGCGCCGCCGCTCGTCGCCGCGCGCCCGGTCGCCCCCAGCAGCGCTGCACGCGCCGCGGCGGTCATACCGCCCTCCTCCGCCTTGCCAGCCGCGGCGATCAACGCGGTCATCCACGCTGAATGAGGCCCCGGCGCAACGGGCTCGGGCGGATCGTCGTGCAGTGCCGCCAGCACACGCGCGCGCTCCGACGCGTCGAGCGCCGCGAGGATCGCCTCCCGGTCGCTACGCGGCAGCGCCGCCAGCTCCTTCACGAGCGCGCCCAGCATCTCAGGTCGCCGCATCGCTTGGGGCCAGCGCGGCGCGCACCCGCGCGACCAGCGCGGCGCGCTCAGCGTCGCTCAGCGTTCCCGCTTCCCGCCGCCGCACCGCCACCGCGATCCCGGCTCCGAGCACCAGCAACGCGCCCAGCGCGATGCCGACCGGCGTCCAGTCGATCCATGCCTTTTCCGGCTCGCCGACACCGGGCGCGGACACCGCGACGGTGCCGACCGCCGGGGCCACCACCGGCGACGGCCCGACGCCGACCCGGAACACCAGTTCGTCCCCCGCCGCCTCATCCAGCGCGACCGCCCGTCCAACCGCCTCGCGCGCCACCGCCGCATCCTCGGCGTTCAGCGGCGCTGGCGTCGCGACGATCACGCGCAGCCGGAAATTGCGATGCGCCGCCCCCTCGCTCCACCCCGCCGCGCCGTCGCCCAGCGCCGCGACCGTCACCTCGGCCTCCACGCCCGGCAGCGCCTGCGTCAACGCCGCGCGCACCCGCGCCCGGTAATAGCCGCGCACGCTGCGCTGCTCCTCGGCTTCGGGCGACGAATCGGGCGCATCGACCGCGCTCGCGCTCAGCACCCGCCCGCTGCCGTCGAGCACCACCACGTCTCCCGCGGTCAGGTCGGGCACCGCGAAGGCGACGAGCTGCTGCACCCCGGCCACGCGGCCGGCGTCGAAGCTGCGGCCCGGCTTGATGACCAGTTCCACCGCCGCCTTGGCGTTGCGGCGCTCGGCGCGGAAGATCGTCCGCTCGGGCACCGCCAGATGCACGCGCGCGCTCTCCACCTCCGCGATCAACATGATCGAGCGTTCCAGCTCACCCTGCAACGCGCGCTGGTAGTTGATGCGCTGCGCGAAGTCGGTCAGCCCCATGTCGGACTTGTTGAACAGCTCGAACCCGACCCCGCCCTTCAGCGCGACGTCCGATCCCGCCACCGCCACGCGCGCGCCATCGGCCTGATCCTCGCGCACCAGCACGCTGGTGCCGCCGTCCGCCAGCCGGTACGCGATCTCCTTGGCGTCGAGCTGCGCGACCACCGCCGCGGCGTCGCCGGGGCGCATCTGCGTGAACACCGGCACGTAGCCGACCCGCAGGAACAGGAAATAGCCGATCGCCAGCGCCGCGAAGAGCAGCGCGAACAGGATCGCGATCAGCCGCGGAGACGGTCGCCGCGCAGGGGCGGGGGCCTCGCTCACAGCTGCATCGTCATCAGTTCGCGATAGCCGTCGAGCAACCGCCCGCGCACCTGCATCGCCAGTTCGACCGACAGCCGCGCCTCGGCCAGCGCGAACGTCACCTGATGCACCGGCACGCCGTCTTCCAGCGTGAAGCGTCGCACCAGATCATCCGCCGCCGCCACCTTGCTCTCCACCCCGCGCATTCCCGCGGCGAGCAGCTCGGCGAACCCCGGCCCGCCCGGTGCCGACACCGGCGGTGCGACGCCCAGCGTCGTCAGCATCGGCGGCGTCGCCAGCACGCCCTCGATCGCTCCCACCGGTGCCATCACGCGCGCCCCAGTTCGAGCGCGCGGGCATACATCTGCCGCTCGATCGACAGCGCGGCGAGGTTTGCCTCGTACGCACGCGAGGCGCGGATCAGCAGCGTCATCTCGCCCGCCTGATCGATCGCGGGCAGGTCGACGAAGCCGTCCACCCCCGCCGCCGGATCGGTCGGATCGTACACCCGCCGCCGCGCGCCGGGCACCGCCTCGACCCCCAGCACCCTGACGCCCTGCGCCCCGCCCGACCGCGCCAGCGCGTTCGCGAAGGTCGCATCCGGCCCGGAGATCACGCGCATCGCGCGATACGGTGCGCCCGACGCAGTGCGGCTGGTGTTCATGTTCGCCAGATTCTGCGCGATGATCTGGAGCCGCTGCCATTCGACATCCAGCCCGGAGCGACTGATCGCCATCGCCTCGCTCATCACCGGCCTCCCGCGATCGCGGTGCGCGCGATGTCCAGCTCGCGCGCCATGATCTCGACCATCGCCGAATAGCGCCCCGCGGTCGCCGCGGCGGTATCGAGGTCGAGGTCGGTGCGCGGCTCGTCGGCGAAGCGCGCCGCCGCCGCCGCCTCGATGCGCGGCGTCACCGCCGCGATCGCCGCCGGCCCGTGCGCCGCCGCGCTGCGCAGGCTGTCCTCGAACGTCACCCGCGACGCGCGAAAGCCGCGCGATCCCGCATTGGCGATGTTCGCCGCGGTCACGTCCATCCGCATCGCCAGTCCGTCGAGCGATTTGGCGAGCAACGCCGCCGAGATCGGTTCCACCGCTTCGTCTCCCCTATTGCACCAGAATGGCGGCGTGCAGCGCCCCGTCCGCCTTGATCGCCTGCAGCACGCTGATGATGCCGCGCGTATCGACGCGCGCGCGCGACAACCCTTGCACCAGATCGGCGACCGTGGTGTTCGGGAAGCTGGCGACGGTGTCGTGCGCGCGGTCCTCCACGGTCAGCTTGCTGTTGGTCACCACCAGGCTGCCGACATTGTCGAAATCGCTGGCGAAGCCGTTCAGGAACCCGGGCTGCGACGTGCTGCGCTCGCCGGTGATCGTCACCTTCAGGTCGCCCTGCGCGATCACCACGCTGCTGATCCGCACGTCGCCGCCCGCCACGATCGTGCCGGTGCGTTCGTTGATGACGACGCGGGGAATGCGCACCGGCTCGACCGCCACCTGCTCCAGCCGCGCCATGAACCCGGCGAATTGCGCGCGGTCGCCGTGGAAGGCGATCCGCACCTCGTCGGCGTTGCGCACGCTCGCCACCCCGCCGCCCAGCCGGTCGTTGACCGCCGCCGCGACGCGCGCCGCCCCCTCGAAGCTCGGCTCGCTCAGCACGAAGCCGACGCTGCCGTCGCTCGCCAGCAATTGCGCGTCTACCGCGGTCTCGACGGTCGCGCCGCCCTCCAGGATCGCGGTGGTCGGGAAATTGCGCTGCGTGCGGTTCAGGTCGTTCTTGAAATCATACCCGCCCGCCAGCACCGGCCCCTGCGCCAGCGCATAGGTCCGCTGGTCCGGCCCCAGCAACGGCGTCATCAACAACGTGCCCCCCGCCAGGCTGCGCGCATCGCCGACCGACGACACCGCGATCGTCAGCCGGTCGCCGACGTTGGCGGAGGCGGGCAAGGTCGCGGTCACGATCACCACCGCGACGTTGCGGCTGTTGATCTCGTCATCGGCGACGGTGGTGCCCAGCCGCTGGAGCACGTTGCGCAAGGTCTGGCGCGTCACCGCGTTGCGCCGCGTGTCGCCCGATCCCGCCAGCCCGGTCACCAGCCCGTATCCGATCAGCGCATTGTCGCGCCACCCGTGGAATCGGCCCAGCCCGTTCAGCGGCACCGGCGCGGCCGACGCAGGGGCCGCCGCCACCAGCAGCGCCGCCAGCGCGAATGAGCCGATCCGCTCCATCGCTCAGGCGAGCCCCAGCCAGCGGAACAGCCGCTGCACCGGCCCCGGCTTTGCGCTCCCCGCGACGAAGCCCTTGCCGTCGTACAGGATCCGGGCATCCGCGATCCGCGACGACAGCACGCGATTGTCGCCGCGCACGTCCTCGGGCCGCACCCGTCCCTCGATCCCGATCGTCGACGCCTCGCCGTTCAGCCGCATCGCCTGCTGCCCTGCGACCCACAGGTCGCCATTGGCGAGCACGCGCTGTACGCTGACGGTGATCTGCGCGACCAGCCGGTCGCTGCGCGTCACCGCGCCGCCGCCGCTATGCCCGCCGCCGAATTGCAGCGCACCGCGCTCGTCGACCCCGCCGCCCGCGATCTGCCCGCCAAGCTGCGTGCTGCGCTTCGAGTCGCTGCGCGTCGCGTTGCTCGATTCCGCGGTTTCGTAGACGAGCACGGTCAGCAGATCGCCCGCGATGCTCGCCTTGCGATCGCTACCCATCGCCGACCAATTTCCGGGGCGATAGATGTCCTCCGCCAGCGGCGTCGCAAGCAGGCACAGGATCGCGATCATCGCACGTCCCCCTGAACCGGCGCGGCGAACACCCGCCCTGCGCTGTCGCGCACGAACGCCCGCCCGCCCGCCGGCGCCGGCTGGAGCGCGGTGACGCGGCGCTCCACCGTGACCACCCCGTTGCGCGCGATCAGCGTCAGCGCCTCGCCCGGCGTCACCACCGGCGTCTCGGGCACGAAGGCCGGTGCCGGCACCCGCGCCGCGAGCGTTCGCCGAAAGCGGATCGCCCGCACCGGGCGCGCCGACAGGCCCGGGACGGCACGGCGCATCAGCGCCGCGAGCGCCGCCCCGCTCAGCACGATCTCGCCCCGTCCGGCGGGCAGCCGCGCGATCGGGACCGCCCCCACCGCGCCGCGCACGTCGGGGCGCACGTCGCGGACCCGGATCGTCGCATCGGGCAGAGTCACCGCCACCGGCGCCGCGTCGATCATGACCGGCGCAGCCCGTTGGCGATCGCCATCAACTGGTCCGCCGCCTGCACGATCTGCGCATTGGCGGCATAGGCGCGCTGGACGAGCATCAACTGCACCATCTCGCTCGACATCTCGACGTTCGAGCGTTCGATCGAGCCCTGCACCAGCGTGCCGGTGCCGTCCTCGCCCGGCGCGGCGGCGCGCAGCCGACCGTCATCCTCGACCCGGTACAGCCCGCCGTCGATCGCGCCGAGCGCCCCGGCGTCCTCGGGCGTGACGAGCATGATCTGCCCGACCTCGACCGGTGCGGCGTCGGTGCTGGTCACCGCGCGCACCATCCCGTCGCCGCCGATCGTCAGGCTGCCCGCGTCCTGCGGCACGGTGATCGCGGCCTTCAGCGGATAGCCGCTCGCCGCCGCCGCCAGCATCCCGTCCTCGCCGATCTTCAACGCGCCGCCGCGCCACAGCAACGTCTGCCCGCCCGGCCCCATCAGCTCGATGAAGCCGCGCCCCTGCACCGCCACGTCCATGTCGTGCCCGCTCGCCTGCAGGTCGCCGCCCTCATCGATCGCCGCCGCGGCCTGCGCCATCACGCCGGCCGCCGCGAACGGATCGCTCAGCGTCGCGCTCGGCACGTCCGGGTCGCCGCGCGTCGCGATGATCGAGGCGAAGCGCACGGCGGCGCGCTTGAACGCGGGCGTGTTGGCGTTGGCGATGTTGTTCGAGATGACGTCGAGCGCGCGCTCCTGCGCCTTCAGCCCGACTGCGCCGACGTAGAAGGCGTCGCTCATCGCGCGGCCTGCCCGAAGGCGCTGATCGCCTTGCCCAGCAATTCGTCATAGACCTGGATCAGCCGCGCGCCGGTTTCCGCGCTGCGCATCGCGCCCATCATCCCGACCATCTCGTCGCCCAGTGACACGTTCGACGCCTCCAGCGCCCCCGCGCGCACCAGCGGCGTGTCGATCGTCTCGGCGGCCTCGTCGGCGATCGCGAAGACGCCGCCGTCGATCGCGACCAGATCGTCGGCCCCGCGCGGCCTGACGACCGCGACACGCCCGATCGGCCGCGCCCCGTCCAGCACCGTCCCGTCCGCCGACACCGTCGCCGCGCGCGCATCGATCGTCAGGTCGCCGCCGCCGCGCTGTTGCAGGATATAGCCTTGCGGACTCGCCAGATGCCCGTCGCGGTCGAGCGTGAACGCGCCCTGCCGCGAATAGACGATCCGCTCCCCGGCGCGCAGCGCGAAGAAGCCGTCGCCACTGATCGCCAGGTCGAACGGCCGCGACGTTTCGGTCAGCTTGCCGTCGCGCAGGTCGACGCGCATCCGCGCCAGCGTCGCGTCGAACAGCTCGTTCGCCGCGGCGCTGCTGCGGACCTGCCGCTTGTAGCCCGGCGTCGATACGTTCGCCACGTTCAGCGCCGCATTGTCGATCCGCTGCGATGACATACGCATCATCGCCGCGGCAGCGTCCACCAGCCCTGACATGTCCCCGGCTCCCCCCGATTTCACGCCCTTAGGGGACCGGATCGCGGCGTTCCGGTCAACGCGACGACGCCGCAGAAATGGCGGCGATTGCCTTGCCGACCGCTGGAAACGGGGCAGCGCGGGGCTGGCCTTCCCGCCCCGACCATGCTCGCGCGCATCGCGCTGCACCCAGCACGCGCCGGAAGCGTGCGAACCCGCTGTTCGCCGTTCGGTCCGTTTCCGATCCACTCCACCATAAATCGGCCGAGACGGGCGCCCCGTGAAACCGACGCTCCGACTTCTTACTTATGCGATGATCCCCCGGCTCCGCCGCTGTGAAGGAACGAGCATGACCGAGTACACCAAGACCGAAGAGGCGCTGGCCAAGCTGACGCCCGAGCAATTCTACGTGACGCAGCAGAGCGGGACCGAACGCCCCGGCACCGGCGAATATCTCGGCAACAAGCGCGCCGGCATCTATGTCGACATCGTCTCCGGCGAGCCGCTGTTCGCCTCGGCCGACAAATACGAATCGCATTGCGGCTGGCCCAGCTTCACGCGCCCGATCGACGCCGCGCGCGTCACCGAGCTGCACGACGCCACGCACGGCATGGTGCGAACCGAGGTCCGCTCGGCGGGTGCCGACAGCCATCTCGGCCACGTCTTCGAGGACGGTCCGCGTGATCGCGGGGGCTTGCGCTACTGCATCAATTCCGCCGCGCTGCGCTTCGTGCCCCGCGAGGAGATGGAGGCGCAGGGCTATGGCGCGTATCTCGACCAGGTCGAGGACGTGCGCTGACTTGACCTGACCGGCGCGCGGCGCTTTGACGCCGCGTTTTCGGTGAGGGTCGCGATGAACGATTGGGACGAACGCGCGGCCCGCCGCGCCGAGGAGCGCGAGCGGCGCGCGCAGGAACGGGTCGCCGCGGCACTCGCCCGCACCGACCAGCGCGCAATCGATCGCGAGGCGGCGTCGCGGCTGCGCGAGGAGGCGCGTGTCGCCCGCCGCGTCGAGGAGGAACAGCGCCGCGCCACGTTGGTCGAGGAACGCGAGGCACGCCCGCGCCGCCGCCAGAGCACGGGAGCGCTCGCCCGCACCGGCGAACAGCGTGTCGAGCGCGACACCCGCCATTACGCCACCGACAAGGACCCGTCGCGCATCCGCACGCTCGCGGCGCGCGGTGCGACGCCGGAGGCGCTGGCGGCGGTGTTCGGCGTGCCGGTCGCGGAGATCGAGGCGGTGCTGGCCGCGGACTGATCTTGCCGCTACCCCGCTGCGCATGACCGACGATCGAGACGCCCGCCACAATGACAAGATGCGCCGCGTGCAGGCCGCACGCCGCGTGATGATGGAGAGCAAGACGGTCGAGAAGGGCCTGCTGATCGTCCACACCGGCGCGGGCAAGGGCAAGTCGACCGCCGCCTTCGGCATGGCGGTCCGTGCGATGGGGCACGGGATGAAGGTCGGCGTCGTCCAGTTCGTGAAGGGCGCGATGACGACCGGCGAGAAGGCGATCTTCGATGCCTTTCCCGAGCTGATCGAGTTTCGCACGATGGGCGATGGCTTCACCTGGGACACGCAGGACCGTGCTGCCGACGTGGCGAGTGCCCGCGCGGCGTGGGACGAGGTGCAGCGGATGCTCGCCGACCCGGACTTCGCGATGGTGATCGCCGACGAGCTGAACATCGTGCTGCGCTACGATTATCTGCCCGTCGACGAGGTGGTGGCGGTCGCGACCGCGCGCGCACCGATGAAGCATCTGGTCGTCACCGGCCGCAACGCGCCCGACGCGCTGATCGCGGCCGCCGATCTGGTCACCGAGATGACGCAGGTCAAACACCCGTTCCGCGCCGGCGTGAAGGCGCAGGCCGGCGTCGAGTTCTGACGATCCTCTAACTCGTCGCCCCCTCCGTCATTCCCGCGAAGGCGAGAATCCAGACGCGCAGGTCCGTCGATAGAAGCGAAACGTCAGAGGTTCTTGATTCCCGCCTCCGCGGGAATGACGGTTCTCGTGCCACGGCACCCCCTCCCGATTGACCCCCGCCCCACACCCGGCTAGGGCGCGCGCCGCGACAGGTTCCCCCTGACCGGGGATCAAAAGGGAACGGGAAAACCCCGGCTGCCCCTGCAACTGTAAGCGGCGAGCCCGCGCGCCACACGCCATTGGCCCCCCACCGGGCTGAGAAGGCGGCGCGCATCGGCGATGACCCGTGAGCCAGGAGACCTGCCTGTTCGTGATCGTCCTTCGCTCGGCCAGGGTGCGCCGAACGGACGGGAAGGCCGCACGGCGCAACGCCGGCGGACGAACCCAGCGTGACGATACCAACCGCCGTGGGCGGTCGACGCCGCGAGAACGCTCGCGCGCGGCGGCACGCCCCCGGCTTCACGTCGTCACAAGGGGTTACCAATCGTGTTCCATCGTCTCGCCGCCCTCCCGCTGCTCCTCTGCTCCACCGCCGCGCTCGCGCAGGAAGCCCCGCGCCCCGACGCCGCCGCCCCCGACACCGGCGCGGACATCGTCGTCGCCGCCAACCGCGCGCCGGTCGACGCCGATCGCGTCACCGCCTCGGTCACCGTGCTCGACAAGGCCGCGATCGACCGCGCGCAGGATTTGTCGGTCGCCGACCTGCTGCTGCGCACCCCTGGCGTCTCGCTGTCGCGCAACGGCGGCTATGGCACCAGCACCTCGCTGCGCATCCGCGGTGCCGAGTCGGACCAGACCGTCGTCGTCATCGACGGGGTGAAGATCAACGATCCGTCCTCGCCCGGCGGCGGCTACAATTTCGCCAACCTGCTGATCGGCGACGCGGCGCGGATCGAGGTGCTGCGCGGGCCGCAGTCGATCCTGTGGGGCAGCCAGGCGATCGGCGGCGTCGTCAACATCGTCACGCCCCTGCCGACCGCCGCGCTCGAGGGCAGCATCGACCTCGAAGGCGGCTCGCGTGAGACGGTCAGCGCGCGCGCCGCGCTCGGCGGCACCACCGGCCCGCTCGCGTGGCGCGTCGGCGCGCAGACCTTCACCACCGACGGCATCTCCGCGCTCAAGGCCGGCACCGAGCGCGACGGCTACACCAACCAGAACGTGCAAGGCCGCGCGGTGCTGACGATCGCGCCCGGCATCAGCGCCGACCTGCGCGGCTCCTACGCCAACGGCCGCAACGACTTCGACGGCTTCAGCGGCGACACCCCCGAATATGGCCTGACCCGCGAGTTCGTCGGCTATGCCGGCCTCAACATCGACCTGTTCGACGCGCGGCTGCGCAACCGCATCGGCTATGGCTACACCAACACCGATCGCGACAATTACAATCCCGATCAGGTCGAGCAGACGCAGACCTTCGCCGCGCTCGGCCGCAACCATCGCCTGGAATATCAGGGCACGCTCGCGGTCACCAAGGGCGTCGACGCGGTGTTCGGCGTCGAGAACGAGGTCAGCCGCTTCAGCACCGCCTCATCGGACTTCGTGCCCCCCTATGCGCTCGGCACCCCGTCGCGTGGCCGCGCCGAGCTGACCAGCTTCTACGGCCAGCTCAACGTCTCGCCGCTCGACGGGTTGACGCTCAACGGCGGCGTGCGCCACGACGATCACAGCCGCTTCGGCACGCAGACCTTGTTCGCCGGCGGCGCCAACTGGGTGCTGCCGACCGGCACCGTGCTGCGCGCGAGCTATAGCGAGGGCTTCAAGGCGCCGACCTTGTACCAATTGTTCTCGGAATACGGCAATCAGGCGCTCAACCCCGAGCGCGCCAAGGGCTGGGAAGCCGGGGCGGAGCAACGCTTCATGGACGGGCGCGTCGCGCTCGGCGGCACCTATTTCGAGCGCCGCAGCCGCGACCAGATCGTCTATAATGGGTGCAGCACCGGCACCACCGATCCGCTGTGCTTCGTGCCGGGTTCGACCACCGAGCAGCGTTTCGGCTATTACCAGAACGTCGCACGCGCCTTCGCGCGCGGCGTCGAGGCGGTCGCGCGCGCGCAGGTCGGCGAGCACCTCAGCCTCGACGGCAATTACAGCTGGGTGTTGTCGGAGGACCGCTCGCCGGGCCGCACCTTCGGCAACTGGCTGCCGCGCCGCCCGCGCGATACCGCCAACGTGTCGGCGACCTATACGTTCGCCGAGGCCGGCTCGTTCGGCATCGCCGCGCGCTTCGCGGGCAAGTCGTTCGACAATGCCAGCAACGCCACCCGGCTGGATGGCTACACGCTGGTCGACCTGCGTGGCGAGCTGCCGCTGTCGAGCAATGTCCGGCTGTTCGCGCGCGTCGAGAACCTCTTCGACGAACGCTACGAGACGATCGCCCGCTACGGCACGCTCGGCCGCAGCGTCTACGCCGGCCTGCGCGGGCGGTTCTGATCGCCCGTGGACGCCGAGCCAGCCTCATCTCCTCGTCGCCCCGGACGTGATCCGGGGCCCCGCTTGTTCATCGAGTGGGAAGAGGGCCGGCCTACCTCCGTCATTGCTCCGCTACGCTCGCAATGACGGCACTCCACGCAAATTTCCTATGCCGGAGCCGCTGACATGACCCTCGTCCCCGTCGCGGACGGCCCCGCCGTCGTCGCCTGCAACAGCTGCCGCCATTCGGCGACCGCGCGCGACGGGGCGGACGGCCGACGCGGCGGCGCAGCGCTCGCCGCCGCGCTCCGCACGGTGCAGTCACGCGACCCGCTGCTCGCCGACATCGCCGTACAGGACATGCCGTGCCTCTTCGCCTGCGACCGGCATTGCGCGGTCCACCTGCGCGCGCCGGGCAAGATCGGCTATGTGCTCGGCGGCTTCACCCCCGACGAGACCGCCGCCGACGCGATCATGACCTTCATGCGCCATTATGTCGAAAGCGCCACCGGGCAGGTGCCCTACGCGCGCTGGCCCGACGGGGTGAAGGGCCATTTCATCGTCCGCGTGCCACCCGCCGGGCAGGTCGTGGCATAATGCGTCTCGACTCCGTCGCCGCCTTCGACGCCGCGCTTGCCGAGCTGCCCGCCCCCGACGCCGCGACGCGCGCCGCGGCGGCGGCACGACAGGCGAAGCTGACCAAGCCCGCCGGATCGCTCGGCCGCCTTGAAGAGATCGCCTTGTTCATGGCGGCATGGCAGCGCGACTCCCGCCCACGGCTCGACGACGGTCGCGTGGTGATCTTCGCGGGCAATCACGGCGTCGCCGCGCGCGGGGTCAGCGCCTTCCCCCCCGCCGTCACCGCACAGATGGTTGCCAATTTCCGTGAGGGCGGCGCGGCGATCAACGCGCTCGCCGCCGCCGCCGGCCTGTCGCTGACCGTCGTCCCGCTCGTGCTCGACCAGCCGACCGGCGACATCACGCAGGCCCCCGCGATGAGCGAGGCGGAATGTCTCGACGCGCTCGATGCCGGCGCGGCGGCGGTGCGCCCCGGCACCGACCTGCTGATCCCCGGCGATATGGGGATCGGCAACACCACCCCCGCCGCGGCCCTGTGCGCCGCCAGCTTCGGCGGCAGCGGCGCGGACTGGGTCGGCCCCGGCACCGGCGTCCACGGCCCGGCGCTCGCCGCCAAGCTCGCGGCGGTCGATGCGGCGCTTGCCTGCCATGCCGATGCGACCACCCCGTTCGAGCGGCTGCGGCGACTGGGCGGGCGCGAGATCGCCGCGATCGCGGGCGCGATCCTCGCCGCGCGTCATGCGCGGGTCCCGGTGCTGCTCGACGGCTTCATCGTCGGCGCCGCGCTCGCCCCGCTCGCCGCCGCGCGGCCGCGGATCGTCGACCATTGCCTCGCCGGCCATGTCTCCGCCGAGCCGGGCCATGCGCGGCTGCTCGAACGGCTGAACCTTCCGCCGTTGCTCGCGCTCGACATGCGGCTCGGCGAGGCAAGCGGGGCCGCGGTCGCCGCCGGCATCGTTCGCGCCGCGCTCGCCGCGCACGACCAGATGGCGACCTTCGATCAGGCGGGGGTGGCGAAGGCGTGATCGACGCGCGCACCGTCCACCTGCTGCGCCACGGCACGACGGTGCACCCGGGCCTGTTGCTCGGACATGCCAATGTCGCGGTCACGCCACAGGGCATCGCCGATTGCGTCCGCATCGCCGCCGGGGCGACGTTCACGCAGGTGGTCAGCTCCGATCTCTCGCGCGCCGCCGACTGCGCCGCCGCGCTCGGCGCGCCGGTCCGCCGAGACGCGCGCTGGCGCGAACTCGACTTCGGCGATTGGGACGGCCGCGATCCCGCGACGCTGCCCGCCGACGCGCTCACCGCCTTCTGGCGCGATCCCGACGCCAACCCGCCTCCTCACGGCGAACGCTGGTCGGCACTGGTCGTGCGGGTGGCCGCCGCGCTCGCCGACCTCCCCGATGCGACGCTGGTCGTCACGCACGGCGGCGCGATCCGCGCCGCGCTCGCCAGCGCCTGCGGCTTCGACGCAAGGCAGGTCTGGGCGTTCGACCTGCCCTGCGCCGCGCTGCTGACGCTGCGGCTCTGGCCCGACACGGCGCAGATCGTCGGGTTGCGGACGTGATCGGTGAGCCCGGCCGGTCTGCCCCGATCCGGCTGGAAGGGATGTACCGATTCACCTCACGGCCTGCACCCGCTTCGCCGAAAACGACCGTGAAACGGGAAAGCCAAGCTTCATCTGCGTCGCTTCTTGTGTAGCGTGTCCATCCGCTTTTGCCGATCCGCCCTTTCGGTATCGGACGCAGAACGCAATTGGTAAGGCAGTAGACATGAAGACGCTGATCGCGGTGATCTCGCCAATAATGCTAATGGCTCAATCTGCTCCGCCTGCCCCCGATCCGCTGACAGTATCTATCGAAACGGCGGATGCCGATCGCTTTGCCGCGTTGTTCAGAAAAACCAATGGACGGCCTACTGCGGAGGAGTTGCAACGGAATTACCTTGATGCGGGCAGCGATGGCGTGCGTATATTCACACCAGATCGCATTATTGACGCACGTCATTTAGCCGAGGCCGTTGCCGCACGACCCGATCAATATGCCAAGGCGATCAACACTTGCCTACCAGTCATCAAGGACACCACGGCCGAACTGCGTGCCACCTACCTTGCCTTTCAGGGTCTGTTCCCTGAACGGCCGTTGCCGCGCTTATACCTTGTCGTAGGGGCAGGAAATTCAGGCGGAACGGCTGGGCCGGGCGCACAGGTGCTGGGACTGGAGACACTGTGCGAGATCGCGGACACGCCTGACAAGCTGCGCGAGATCGTACGCGGCTTCTACGCCCACGAGACGGTGCATACCTGGCAAGGTGATCCTGACATGGCCAAGCTGGGCGGCATCCTTGCAGGCAGCGTGCTGATCGAAGGCGCTGCAGACTTCATCGCGACGTTGGTGACCGGTCGCCAAATGGATCCCGCGCGAGCGGCATGGGCGACACCGCGAGAGGCGGAGCTGTGGCGACAGTTCGAGGTCGATCTGGCGACGACCCGCAACGCGAAATGGAGCGACGTGAAGAAAGGAACGCCGATCGCGGCGAGCTTCAGCAGATGGATCGGCAATTACGGCAGCGCGCCTGATGGCTGGCCGAGCGAGGCTGGATATTGGATGGGTCAACGTATCTGGCAGCGATGGTACGATCGTCAGCCGGATAAGCGGGCCGCGCTGCGCGAAATGCTGTCCTTGCCCAACGCCGCTGCGGTCCTTGAGCAAGGGCGCTTTGTGGGAGCACCGTCGAAATCGTCGCGGGGCAACTGAGCTTGCCCTTAAACGAGCCAGCACAAGAAGAAGGGTCGTCCACGCGCCGCGGCATCGCACAGCGAGTGTCCCGGTCAGAACATCGAAGCGGTCGATCGAAGGTGGGGTATCGTGAAGCGTAACCTCCGATCAGGGCTGAACACCGACATGAAGCTGGCCGACAGTAGCGGCAATCCACGCCCAAGCTGCCGCGCGCTTGCATCGCTTCTCGGGTCTATGTGAACCAAATCCATGACCCGCCTCTGGCTCGCCTTCTCCTTTCTCACCCGCCTGCCCGTGCCGCGCACCAGCGGCACCGCGCAGGATTTCGCCGCCGCGATCCGCTGCTACCCGTTGGTCGGCGCGGTGATCGGCGCGCTGGTCGCCGCGGCGGCGTGGCTCGGCGCGCGCCACGATCCGTGGACCGGTGCGCTCGCCGGGCTGGTCGTGTGGGTGGCGGTCACCGGCGCGCTCCACCTCGACGGGCTCGGCGATGTCGCGGACGGGGTCGGCGCCGCGCATGGCGACCGCACGCGGTTGCTCGCGGTGATGCGCGACCCGCATGCCGGCAGCTTCGCCGTCGTCGCGATCGCGCTTCAGCTGATCGCCAAGCTCGTCCTGCTCCACGCGCTCGCCGGCGACGGGCGCGTGGCACTGGTCCCCTTCGCCGCGCGCATCGCCCCGCTCGCCTGGGCGCGCTGGCTCCCGCCGCTCGGCAGCGGGCTCGGCGCGCAAGTGGCGGGCGCGGTCCGCCCGCACGACCTGATCGGCTGGTTCGCGCTGCTCGCGCTCGCGGCGGTCGCCGCCCCGCCGCTGCTCGCCGCGCCGCTGTTCGTCGCGCTCTACGGCCTCTGGTGCCGCCACCGGCTCGGCGGCATCAACGGCGACGCGCATGGCGCAGGGATTGAAGTCGTCGAAAGCGCCTTGCTCGCCGCCTTACTCTGCGGCTGACCCGCGCGCGACCGCCAGCAACGCGTCCAGATCGAGATGCCGCTCCAACGCGGCCGCAATCGCCTCCAGCGCGGCATCGACCGAGGCGGCATGATCCGGCCCGTCCCCCGCCGCCGCCAGCCACGCGCGCCGCTGCGCCGCCAGCCCGAACAGCCCGTGGACATAGGTCCCCGCGACCCGTCCGTCGGCGCTGGTTGCGCCATCGTGTCCCCCGTCGTCATATCGCGCCACCGGCCGCGCCAGATCCGCGCCGGTCGTGGCACCGAGGTGCATTTCATAGCCATGAAACGGCGCGCCGCGTGCCACCCCGCGCACCGCCCGCAGCACCTTGCTGCCCCCCAGCACGGTATCGACCGCCAGCAACCCCAGCCCCGCCACGCTCCCCGCCGGCCCCTCCAGCCCCAGCGGATCGCTCACCGTCCGCCCCAGCATCTGATATCCGCCGCACAGCCCCAGCACCGCTCCCCCGCGCCGCCGGTGCGCGATCAGGTCGACGTCCCAGCCCTGCTCGCGCACGAAGGCGAGGTCGGCGATCGTCGCCTTCGATCCGGGCAGCACGACCAGCGCCGCCTCCGCAGGTAACGGAGATCCCGGCGGAATCATCGCCACCTCGATCGCGGGATCGAGCCGCAGCGGATCGAGATCGTCGAAATTGGCGATGTGCCGCGTCACCGGACACGCCACCAGCACGCGCCCGCCCGGCCGGGCGGACGACCGTTCCAGCACCACCCCATCCTCGCTCGGCAGCCGCGCCGCGTCGGTCAGCCACGGCACCACCCCGAACCCGCGCCACCCGCTCCGCTGCTCGATCGCGCGATAACCGTCCTCGAACAGCGCCGGATCGCCGCGGAAGCGATTGATAATAAAGCCGCGCACCATCGCCGCATCCTCGGCGTCGAGCACCGCGCGCGTGCCCACCAGCGACGCGATCACCCCGCCGCGATCGATGTCCCCGACCAGCACCACCGGCACGTCGGCGGCGCGCGCAAACCCCATGTTCGCGATATCGCCGGCGCGCAAATTGATCTCGGCCGGCGACCCCGCGCCCTCGACCAGCACCAGATCGGCCTGTCGTTCCAGCGCGTTGAAGCTCTCCAGCACCTCGGTGAGCAACCCTTCCCGCCCCTCGCGCCACCGCGCCGCCGCCAGCGTCCCGCGCATCTTCCCGCGCACGATCAGCTGCGAGGTCCGGTCGCCCTGCGGCTTGAGCAGCACCGGATTCATGTCGACATGCGGCGCGACCCGCGCAGCGATCGCCTGCGTCGCCTGCGCGCGCCCGATCTCGCCGCCATCCGCGGTAACCGCCGCATTGGTCGACATATTCTGCGGCTTGAACGGGCGCACCGTCAGCCCGCGATTGGCATAGGCGCGGCACAATCCCGCGACCAGCACCGACTTGCCGACATCGGAGCCGGTCCCCTGCAGCATCAGCTTGCCCATGCCGCTATCCCCGCCAGCACCCACAACAATCCGCACGCGCGGCCGTACACCGCCAGTGCGCGCCGCACATCGTCGGCGCACGCCGCAGCGCGCCCGTCCCCGATCCACGGCTTGTCCGCGATCACACCGTCATAGGCGATCGGCCCCGCGAGCCGCAGCCCCAGCACCCCCGCCATCGCCGCCTCGGTCCAGCCGGCGTTGGGCGAGGCATGGTTGCGCGCATCACGCCACATCATCCGCCACCCGCCCCCGCCGGCCACGCAGATCAACACCGCCCCCACACGCGCCGGCAGCAGATTGGCGACATCGTCCAGCCGCGCCGCCGCCCAGCCGAAATCGCGCCAGCGTTCCTCGCGATGCCCGATCAGGCTGTCGGCGGTGTTGATCGCCTTATACGCCCACAAACCCGGCAACCCGCCGACCAGCAACCAGAATAACGGCGCGGCGATGCCGTCGCAGAAGCTCTCGGCCAGACTCTCGACCGCCGCGCGCGCGACACCCGCCTCATCCAGCGCCGCCGTATCGCGCCCGACGATCATCGCCACCGCGCGCCGCGCCGCGCGCAGATCGCTGCGCGCCAGCGCCGTCGCGACCGGGCGGACATGCGCGTAGAGGCTCCGCTGCGCCAGCCCCGGCCACGCCAGCACGGCCACGCCAACCCAGCCGAACCCGAGTGCCCGCACCCCGCGCTCGGCAAGCAGCGCACCAACGACCGTCAGCACCCCCACGATCGCGATCGTCGCGACGCCGAGCAGCCGACGCGGCAACCCCGGACGATTCCACCGCTGTTCCAGCGCTCCGATCACCCGCGCAATCGCGCCGACCGGATGCCCGACCCGCGCATAGAGCCACGCCGGCCACCCGACCGCCACATCGATTGCCAACGCAGCCAGCGCGATCGGCTCAGCCATCGGCGGCCAAAGCGGCGGCCAACCGCTCGAAGTCGATGCCCGGCAGGCCGAACCGCAGCCAGTCCGGCCGCTCCTCGAACGGCCGCGTTAGGACGCCCGCGGCTGCGAGCCGCTCGAACACCGCTCCCACGTCGTCGCACGCAACCAGCCGAAACAACGGACACGCCCCGCGCGCCACCAACCCGTGCTCGGCCAACAACGCATCGAGATCAACCGCCTCCGTCACCAGCCGCACCCGCATCCGCTCCGCCCACGAAACGTCGCGATACGCCGCCGCGCCATAAGCCAGCGCGGTCGCCGACACCGGCCAGTCCCCCAGCAGCGCCGCGATCCGCGCCACCACCGCGCCCGCGCCCGCGACGAACCCGAGTCGCACCCCCGCCAGCCCGTAGAATTTCCCGAACGACCGCAGCACCACCACCGGATCGTTGGCACCCAGCAACGGCAACACGCTCGCCCCTGCCAGCGCATCCGCAAACGCCTCGTCGACGATCAGCATTCCGCCGCGCGGGCGCAGCGTCCGGGCGACCGACAGCACCGCGTCGGGCGCGATCAGCCGCCCGTCGGGGTTGTTCGGGTTGGCGAGCAGCAACGTCCCACCGCGCGCCGCCGCCTCGCCGATCCGGTCCGCCACGATCGCCTCGGCCCCCGGCAAGGTGTCGCGATGCGTGCGGTAACAGGGCGTCACCACATGCCACGGCCGCGGCAGATCGAGCGTCGCCAGCAACCGCAGCGCCAGCTCGCTCCCCGGCACCGCCGCCAGCGCCCCCGCAAACCCGAACGCCGCCCTCGCCGCCGCCAGCAACCCGGCCAGCGCCTCGCCCGACGGCAGCCGCTGCTGGTCGATCGCCAGCCCCGCCGGCGGCGTCCACGCATAAGGGTTGATCCCGGTCGACAGATCCAGCCACGGGCGCGGCGCGTCGGGATACAGCCGGGCCGCGGCCTCGATACGGCCGCCGTGAAAGGTCAGATCGCGCGACATGGGCCTCGAATTGCGGCAAGGCCGCCTCCATCGGCAATCGCGTATCGACAGGCAAGGACCAAGATGACCGACGATCCCTGGCGCATCCGGCTGGTGCTGGGCGGCGCGCGATCGGGCAAGAGCCGCCATGCACAGGCGCTGGCCGAGGGGTGCGCCGCGCCGTGGCGGTTTGTCGCCACCGCGCAGGCGTTCGATGCCGAAATGGCGGAGCGGATCGCGCACCACCGCGCCGACCGCAGCGCCGCCTGGGCGACGATCGAGGCGCCGCTCGCGCTCGCCGAGGCGATCGCGGCGGTCGACGACGGCGTGCTGCTGGTCGATTGCCTGACGCTCTGGACGTCGAACCTGTTGCTCGCCGACGCGGACATCGACGCCGCGACCGACGCACTGGTCGCCGCGCTAACCGGGTCGCGAGCAAAGATCGTGCTCGTTTCCAACGAGGTCGGCTGGGGTATCGTCCCCGACAATGCGCTCGCGCGGCGCTTTCGCGACGTCGCAGGCAGGGTCAACCAACGCGTCGCGGCCGTCGCCGATCGTGTCGACCTGCTGGTGGCTGGCTTACCCATGTCATTGAAATAGACCGCGTTGACATTGTGCGTCCTGTTCCGCAGCCTGCTCGCGATAATTCAGGGAGGTGAGGATGGAGATCGGACGCCGCACGCTTATCGCGGCCGCGCCGTTGCTGGTGGCGGGCAGCGCTTGCGCACAGCCGTCGCAGCGCAAGCTCGGCTATGCGATCGTCGGGCTCGGCGGCTATGGGCTCGGCCGGATCATCCCCGAGTTCAAGGATTGCACGCACAGTCGGCTGGCGGCGGTGGTCAGCGGTGACCCGGCCAAGGCGAAGAAGGTCGCCGCCGAATATGGCCTGTCGGACAAGGCGATCTATTCCTACGCCAATTTCGACAGCATCCGCGACAATCCGGACGTCGACATCGTCTATGTCTGCCTGCCCAATTCGATGCACGCCGAATATACGATCCGCGCCGCCAAGGCCGGCAAGCATGTGATGTGCGAAAAGCCGATGGCGATCTCGGTCGCCGAATGCGAGGCGATGATCGCCGCGTGCAAGGCCGCCAACCGCAAGCTGATGATCGGTTACCGCTGCCATTTCGAGGCGACGAACATCGCCGCGATGCGGCTCGCCAAACAGCCCGACACCGGCAAGATCCGCTACGTCCGCTCCGAACACGGGTTCACCGCCGGCAATCCGGACGCGTGGCGTCTCAAGAAGGCGCTGGCCGGCGGCGGGTCGCTGATGGACATGGGCGTCTACAGCCTGCAAGCCGCGCGCTACATGACTGGCGAGGAACCGGTCGCGGTCACCGCGCGCGAATCGACCGACCGCACGGATCCGCGCTTCCGCGAAGTCGAGGATATGATCGAGTGGACGCTCGAATTCCCGTCGGGCGCGATTGCCGGCTGTCAGTCGATGTATTCGGCCAACCAGAACCACATTCTGCTCATGGGCAGCAAGGGCCGCGTCGAGCTGGAACCCGCCACCCGCTATGAGGGCAATCACCTGTGGACCGGTCGTGACGGGCGCGAGCAGGAGATCACCCCGCCACCCGGTCCGGGCAAGACGCAATTCGCCGGGCAGCTCGACCATCTGTCGCAATGCGTGATCGACGGGCGCGAGCCGATCGTCTCAGGCGAGGAAGGATTGCGCGACATGCGGATTGTCGAGGCGATCTACCGCTCGGCGCGCGAGGGACGGACGATCCGGCTAGTCTGAATTCGTCGCCAACCTCCCCGTTCGCCCTGAGCTTGTCGAAGGCGTGCCCAGACCACGTGCTTCGACAAGCTCAGCACGAACGGAGTAAGTTGCCGCTTGCCTTGACACAGATCGTATATTTGCCCGCCCGCCGCCACGCTGCTAACCGCGCGCCAACTCCCTTATTCCTTGAAGGACCGCGCGCATGATCCCCCGCTACTCCCGCCCCGACATGGCCGCGATCTGGGAGCCGGAGGCGCGCTATCGCATCTGGTTCGAGATCGAGGCGCACGCCACCGAAGCGCTGGCAGAACTGGGGGTGGTCCCGAAGAGCGCCGCCGCCGCGCTATGGGCATGGTGGGCGACCAACCCGCGGATCGACGTCGCTGCGATCGACGCGATCGAGGCGGTGACCAAGCACGACGTCATCGCCTTCCTGACGTGGGTCGCCGAACAGGTCGGCGACGAGGCGCGCTTCATGCATCAGGGGATGACCTCGTCCGACGTGCTCGACACCACGCTGTCGGTGCAGCTCGCACGCGCCTCTGACATCCTGCTCGCCGACCTCGATCGGCTGCTCGAGGTGCTCGAGCGCCGTGCGAAGGAGCACAAGCTGACCCCGACGATCGGGCGCAGCCACGGCATCCATGCCGAACCGGTCACCTTCGGGCTCAAGCTGGCGCAGGCGCATGCCGAGTTCCGCCGCAACCGCGCGCGGCTCGCGATGGCGCGCGAGGATATCGCCACCTGCGCGATCTCGGGCGCGGTCGGCACCTTCGCCAACGTCGATCCGCGCGTCGAGGCGCATGTCGCCGGCAAGCTCGGCCTCGCGATCGAGCCCGTCTCGACGCAGGTCATCCCGCGTGACCGCCATGCGATGTTCTTCGCCACGCTCGGCGTGATCGCCAGTTCGGTCGAGCGGCTCGCCACCGAGGTCCGCCATCTGCAACGCACCGAGGTGCTGGAGGCGGAGGAATATTTCTCGCCCGGGCAGAAGGGCTCGTCGGCGATGCCGCACAAGCGCAACCCGGTGCTGACCGAGAATCTCACCGGCCTCGCGCGCATGGTGCGCGGCTACGTCACCCCGGCGCTCGAAAACGTAGCCTTGTGGCACGAACGCGACATCTCGCACTCCTCGGTCGAGCGCTACATCGGCCCGGACGCGACGATCACGCTCGATTTCGCGCTCGCGCGGCTCACGGGCGTTGTCGACAAGCTGCTCGTCTACCCCGAGCGGATGCAGAAGAACCTCGATAGGATGGGCGGGCTCGTCCATTCGCAGCGCGTGCTGCTCGCGCTGACGCAGGCCGGGGTCAGCCGCGAGGATGCGTATCGCCTCGTCCAGCGCAACGCGATGAAAGTGTGGGAATCGGATGGCCAGCTCTCGTTGCAGGAGCTGCTCAAGGCCGACCCGAACGTCACTGCCGCGCTGTCCACCGCGGAGATCGACGAAAAGTTCGATCTCGGCTATCACTACCGCCATGTCGACACGATCTTCGACCGCGTGTTCGGCGCCTGAGGTGATCCCGTGCCCCCGCTTTTTGTTTCGTGCGGCAGAGAGCGGGAGAGCGACACTGGTTGAACATCCCATGATGCAATTTGTGCAAGCGCGAATGCGTTGTTCGATTATTGCGCAACCAAGCAACAAACGCCATCTGCCCGTTTGCCGGTATGACCCGGCAAACGGAGACCATCCCCATGCGTATGTTCGAAACCGCCGCCAGCACCGCGCTGGCACTGGCGGCTCAGGCGCTGGTGGTCGGCATCGTGTTCACCACGCTCTGACCCATCGGCATACCGCCCCTCTGACGGGGGGCGGATCGCCGCTCTTCTCCGCTTCATGACATTGCTCGGCGCCGTCCTCGCCGGTGGTCGCGCGACCCGCTTCGGCAGCGACAAGGCGCTGGCCGCGCTCGACGGGCGCGCGCTGCTCGATCATGCGATCGCCAGCCTTACCCCGCATTGCGACACGATCGTCGTCGTCGGCCGCCCCACCGCGACGGTGACATGCATCCCCGACCTGCCGGTCTCCGACCTCGGCCCGCTCGGCGGCATCGCCGGCGCGCTGGCTTATGCCGCGGATCATGGCTTCGACGCGGTGCTGACCACCGCCTGCGACACGCCGTTCCTGCCTGACGACGTCGTCGCCGCGCTGCGGGCCGCTGCGCCCGCCTATGCCGCGGAAGCGCCAACGATCGGGCTGTGGCCCGCCGCTCTCGCCGAGCCGCTGCTCGCGCATCTGCTCGCCGAAAAGCCCCGCGCGATCCGCCGCTGGGCGCAGACGATCGGGGCTTCGGCGGTGTTGCCGGGCGTGGTGCTGACCAACATCAACACTCCGGACGACCTTACCAGCCTATCGTCATCCCGGACCTGATCCGGGACGACCGACGAACGACTACTGATACCCGCCTTCTTCCTCGCGTTCCTCGGCGGCGTCTTCCTGCGCCTCTTCCATCGCCTGCGCCTGATCGTCGTCGTCGTGCGTCTCGGGATCGGTCATCATGGTCGCATCTCCTTGTCCGCCACCAACCGACCGCGCCGCCAGACGATCCCCGCTACTTCAGCGCCCGCCGCACGGCCGGGGCGATCCGCCGGACGATGATCGCGACGCCGCGCGGATCGGGATGCAGCCCGTCGGCCTGGAACAGCCCACGCCGCCCCGCCACGCCATCGAGGAAGAACGGGTACAGCGCCACGTTATGCTTCTTCGCCAGCGCCGGATACATGCCCTCGAACGCGCGTGCATAATCGCCGCCCATGTTGGGCGCGGCGCGCATCCCGGCGAGTAGCACCGGGATGTTCCGCGCGCGCAATTCGGTCAGGATGCGGTCGAGGTTGGCCTGCGCCTGCGCGACCGGCAACCCGCGCAGCATGTCGTTCGCGCCCAGCTCGACGATCACCAGGTCGGGCCGCGCCTTCAATCCGCGCAACCCCCAGCGCAGCCGCGCGCGCCCCTGCGCCGCGGTGTCGCCCGCCACGCCGCCGTTGCGCACCGTCGCCGCGACGCCCTGCCGCCGCAGCTCGGCCTGCAATTGCGCCGGAAAGCCCTGCGCGGGCGGCAGGCCATAGCCCGCCGTCAAACTGTCGCCGAACGCCCATATCAGCGGCGCGCGCGGGTCGGCCCGGGCGGGCGCCGAAAGCAACAGCAGCAGGATCGGATGGACAAGCCACCACCACCCTCCGTATCGACGTGTTCGTGACCGGCTTTCCATCCGCTTCAGATAGCGCACCGATCCGGGCGCGCAACGTCCGCCTCGCGCTCGGCAAGCCGCCCGCGCGCGTCGACATCCTGCACGGCATCGACCTGACGGTGGAAGCCGGCGAGACCGTCGCGCTGCTCGGCGCGTCGGGGTCGGGCAAATCGTCGCTGATGGCGGTACTGGCCGGGCTAGAACGGCCCTCTTCTGGCGAGGTTCGTGTCACCGGGCTCGATTTCACCGCGCTTGACGAGGACGCGCTGGCGGTCGCGCGGCGCGGACGGATCGGGATCGTCCTACAGGCCTTCCACCTGCTCCCGACGATGACCGCGCTCGAAAATGTCGCGGTGCCGCTGGAGCTTGCCGGCGAATCCGCTGCCTTTGACCGTGCGCGCGCGGAACTGGCGGCGGTCGGGCTTGCCGCGCGTACCGGCCATTACCCCGCGCAACTCTCCGGCGGCGAGCAACAGCGCGTCGCGATCGCCCGTGCGCTGGTCGGCCGCCCGGCCCTTCTGTTCGCCGACGAACCGACCGGCAATCTCGACACCGCCACCGGCGCGGCGATCATGGACCTGTTGTTCGCGCGCGCCGCGGAGGCGGGCACGACGATGCTGGTCATCACCCACGACCCCGCGCTCGCGGCGCGCTGCGCACGCGTCGTCGAGCTGGCCGACGGCCGCATCGTCGCCGGCGCCCCCCGCGCGTGAGCCCCCGCACATGAGCATCGCCGCCACCCTGGCGTTCCGCGACCTGCGCCGTGGCGGGCGCGGGTTGCTGCTGCTCGCGATGTGCCTGTTCCTCGGCACCGCCGCGCTCGCCGGGATCGGCAGCCTGTCCGCCGCGATGCTCGCCGCGCTAGATGCGCAGGGCCGTGCGATGCTGGGCGGCGATGTCGAGCTGGTCGTCTCGCAACGCCGCGCGACGCCCGAGGAACGGGCCGCCTTCACCGCCGCCGGCCCGGTCGCGGAGGTCGTGTCGCTGCGCGCAATGGCGCATCATGGCGATCAGGACACGTTGGTCGAGCTGCGCGGCGTTGACGATCGCTGGCCATTGGTCGGCCGCTTCCGGCTCGCGCCCGGGGCACTGGCGGTGCGCCCGCATGGCGCGCAGGTCGCGATCGCCCCGGCGCTCGCCGACCGGCTCGGCGCGCGCGTCGGCGATACGATCCGGCTCGGCACGCAGCCGTTCCGCGTCATCGGGCTGATCGCGGAGGAGCCCGACCGGCTCGGCGCGGGCTTCGCGCTTGGCAGCCCGGCATTGGTCGACATGGCCGGGCTCGACGCGAGCGCCCTGCTTCAGCCGGGCAGCCTGTATCGCAGCGGCTATCGCATCGCGCCCCCCGATCCGGCGCGCGCCGAGGCGACCGGCAAGCGCCTTGCCGCGCGCTTCCCCGGCGCCGGCTGGACCCCGCGCACCACCGAGAATGCCGGACGCGGGCTGCGCGGCGGGATCGCGACGCTCGGGCAATTCCTGCTGCTCGTCGGGCTCGCCGCGCTGGCGATCGCGGGCGTGGGGGTCGGCAGCGGCGTGACCGCCTATCTCGCCGCGCGGACGAAGATGGTCGCGACGCTCAAGGTGCTCGGCGCGCGCTCGACGCTGATCGCGCGGCTGTTCCTGATCGAGCTGGCGCTGGTCGGGGCGGCGGGGATGCTGCCCGGGTTGGCGCTCGGCGCGGCGGTGCCGTGGATCGTCGCGCGGGTCGCGGGTGACGCGCTGCCGATCACGCCGCGGCTGGCGCTCTATCCGCTGCCGCTCGTCACCGCCGCCGTGCTTGGCACGTTGGTGGCGCTGCTGTTCGCCCTGCCCGCGCTGGCGCAGGCGCGGCGCGTCCCCGCCGCGACCCTGCTCCGCGACGCGCTTGCCGACACTGGCCGCCCGTCGTGGCGCGTGCTCGCGGCGATGGCCGCGCTGCTCTGCGCCTTGGTCGCGCTGGCGGTCTGGTCGGCCACCGACCATGCGCTCGCCGCCGGGTTCGTCGCCGCGATCGCCGGGCTGGTGCTGCTGCTGTGGGTCGTCGGCATCGCGCTCCGCCGCCTTCTCGCGCGGCTCCCACGGCCGCGCGCGCCCCTGCCCAGGCTCGCGCTCGCCAACCTCCACCGCCCCGGTGCCGCGACCGACCGGCTGGTCGTCGCGCTCGGGCTCGGCTTCTCGCTGTTCGTCGCGCTCGCGGTGATCGACGCAAGCCTGTCCGCCGAACTCGCCGGCAGCGCCCCGGCGCGTGCGCCGCGCTTCTTCGCCGCCGACGTGCCCGCCGAGGAAGCCGCCCTCTTCCGCAGCGCGGTCCTGACCGCCGCGCCCAACGCCCGGATCGAGGCGGTGCCGTCGCTGCGCGGTGCGATCGTCGCGATCAAGGGCGTGCCGACGACGCGGCTCAAGACGCTCCCCGCCGACGCCTGGGTGCTGCGCGGCGACCGCACGCTCACCTGGTCGGCGACCGTCCCGCCGCGCAATCAGGTCGTCGCCGGCCGCTGGTGGCCCGCCGATTACACGGGGCCGCCGCTCGTCTCGATCGAGGATCGCGCTGCGCAGGCGCTCGGGCTCGGGATCGGCGATGCGATCACCGTCTCGGTGCTCGGCGTTGACGTGCCGGCACGGATCGCGGCGCTGCGCAAGATCGACTGGCGGGGGCTGGGGCTCAACTTCGCGATCGTCTTCTCGCCCGGCTATATCGAGGAAGCGCCGCACAGCCTGCTCGCCAGCGTCTACGCCCCGCCCGCACGCGATGGCGCGATCGCGCGCAGCGTCGCGCGCGCGATGCCCGCGGTTACGCTGATCCGTACCGGTGACGTCATCGGGCAGGTGTCGGCACTGCTCGGCCAGATCGCCACCGCGGTGCGCGTCGCCGCCGCGGCGACGGTGCTCGCCGGCCTGGCGGTGCTGGTCGGCGCGGTCGCGGCGTCGGGGCGTGCGCGCCGCTATGATGCGGTCGTGCTCAAGCTGCTCGGCGGCAGTATGCGGCAGGTGCTGGCGGCGCAGGCGATCGAATACGCCCTGCTCGCCGCGCTGCTGTCGGCGGTGGCGCTGGTCGCAGGCGGCGCGGCGGGTTGGTACGTCGTGACGCACGTCTTTGACATGGGCTTCGCGCCCGACTGGCTGCGCGTGGCGGGGACCTTGGGGCTGGCGAGCGCCGTGACGGTCGGGATCGGCATCGCGGGCAGCATCCCGGCGCTACGCGCGCGCCCGGCGCAGATGCTGCGGACGCTGTGACCTACTGATCGTCATTACGCGCGTGGCGACGCAATAACGGATCAATGCGACGCTACGCGCGCCTACCCGCCCGCTGGCGGATCGATCAGCGTCAGGACGTTGACGATCAACCCGCGCATCGCCGCATGGGCGCCATCGGCATCCCCCGCAAGGATCGCGTCCCGGACGGCGGTATGTTCGGCGATATTGGCGGTGCGCCCGGCGATTTGGTTGGTGAAGCGGATCGAGGTGCGCAGCGCCGTGCTCACCATCTCACGAAATTGGAGGAAGAACGGATTGTTCGACGCGCGGAGGACCGCGACGTGGAAGGCGATGTCGGAGTCGAGCGGGTCGTCCTCGCCGCGTTCGGCGGCGACCATCCGCGCGAGCCCCGCCGAAATCGCCGCCTGCTGCTCGTCGCTGGCGCCGCGCGCCGCCAGCGCCGCCGCCTCCGGTTCGACGCCGGCGCGCAATTCGTTGAAGTGGCGCAGCAGGTCGATCGACGCCTCGCGCTCCAGCAACCAGCGCAGCACATCGGGGTCGAGCAGGTTCCACGCCTCTTCGGGCAGCACGAACGTCCCCTGCTTCGGCCGCGCGCCGAGCAACCCCTTGGCGGCCAGCATCTTCACCGCCTCGCGCGTCACCGAGCGGCTGACGCCGTGCTCGCGCACGATATCGGCTTCGTTGGGGAACGGCTTGTCGGCATAATCCCCGACGACGATCGCGCGGCCCAGCGTCTCTTGGAGACCATAGGTCAGGTTACGACCGAAAGCGTGCTGCACCGACGACATTCTCCCCTGCGCTGCGCGGACATGGCGCGCAACGGATACAGCGTATCGCGCCAATCCGCTCCCGCCCAGCAGATAATCAGCCATTTGTCTCATAATAACATGTGCGATGCAGCATTCGCACTTGCGAAAACCTGCTAAGCGGACATATTGTCCGGTTAGTAAGTCGGGCATCGCGGCGCGGTGTCTGCAACAAGCGGAACGGAACAGATGGCAGAAGCGGCCGACTCTTCGAACGAACCCGATGCCGGCAGCGGCGATGCGCCGCCGGCGCAGCAGCAGCGTCGCAAGCTGAGCGGACGCGCCAGGACGGTCCTGATCGTCGTGGCGCTGGCCGTCGTGGCGCTGGGGACGATCTGGTACCTGCGCTATCAGGCGACCGGGCAATATATGCAGGACACCAACGACGCGCAGGTGCGCGCCGATATGGTCGTCGTCGCGCCGCGCGTCGCCGGCTATGTCGCCGAGGTGTTCGTCACCGACAACCAGGACGTCCGCGCCGGCCAGCCCTTGGTCCGCATCGATCCGCGTAACTCGCAGGCGCAGGCGGCGCAGGCTGAGGCGCAGATCGCGGTTGCCGATGCCCAGGCCGACAGCGCGCGCGCGCAGGTCCGCGAACAATATGCCGCGATCGACCAGGCGCGAGCGCAGCTCGCCTCCGCGCGCGAGAAGGCCGCGCACGACGCCGCCGAGGTCGCGCGCTATCGTCCGCTCGCCGCCTCGGGGGCCGAAACCCGCCAGCAACTCGCGCAGCTTCAGCTCGCCGCACAGCAATCGGCGCAGGCGGTCCGCGCGCAGGAGGCCGCGGTCGCGATGCAGCAGCGCCGCGTCGCCACCTACGAGACGCAGATCAAGCAGGGGCTCGCGCAGGCGCAGGCCGCGCGTGCGCAACAGAGCGCGGCGAGCGTCGACCTCAACGCCACGCTGATCCGCGCCGCGATCGACGGGCGCGTCGGCGACAAGACCGTCAACGTCGGCCAATATGCCGGCACCGGCACGCGGCTGATGTCGCTCGTCCCGCTCGACAAGCTCTACATCACCGCCAATTTCAAGGAGACGCAGCTCGCGCTCATGCGTCCCGGCCAGCCCGCGGAGATCAAGGTCGACGCGCTCGACGGAATCGTGCTGAAGGGCCGCGTCGCCAGCTTCTCGCCGGGCACCGGCGCGCAATTCTCGCTGCTCCCGCCGCAGAACGCGACCGGCAATTTCACGAAGATCACGCAGCGCGTGCCGGTGCGGATCGCGCTGGAGGCGACCCCGCAGACGCGCCGCCTGCTCGTTCCCGGCCTGTCGGTCGAGGTGACGGTCGACACACGCTCGGCCAAGGACGAGATCGAGCGGCTGCGCGATGAACAGCGCAAGGCCAACCGGCAGGAGCGCTGACGATGGCCAGCGCGGCCCCCGGCGCTTCCGCCGCGAAGCGCAGCGACCTGCCCGCGGGCGGGGCGGAGCGTGCCGATCTCGCCGCGTGGCTGGCGGTCGCCGCCGGCACGCTCGGCGCGTTCATGGCGACGCTCGACATCTCGATCGTCAACTCCGCGCTCCCGACGATCCAGGGCGAGATCGGCGCGAGCGGCACCGAGGGGACGTGGATCGCCACCGCCTATCTGGTCGCGGAGATCGTCATCATCCCGATGGCGGCGTGGCTGGAACGGCTGCTGGGCCTGCGCACCTTCCTGCTGATCGCCGCAATCCTGTTCACGATCTTCTCGGTGATCTGCGGCGCGGCCGACACGCTGCCGCAGATGATCGTCGGGCGGATCGGTCAGGGCTTCACCGGCGGCGCGATGATCCCGACCGCGCAGACGATCATCGCGCAGCGCCTGCCGCGATCGCAGCAGCCGATCGGCATCGCCGCCTTCGGGATGACCGCGATCATGGGCCCCGTGCTCGGCCCGCTGATCGGCGGCTGGCTGACCGAGAACATCAGCTGGCACTATGCCTTCTTCCTCAACGTGCCGATCTGCGGCATCCTCGTGCTGCTGCTGCTGATCGGGCTGCGCCACGAACCGTCGCGGCTGCACCTGATCCGCGAGGCCGACTGGCTGGGCATCGCCGGCCTCGCGCTCGGGCTCGGCGGGCTGACCGTCTTCCTTGAGGAAGGACAGCGCGAGCAATGGTTCTCCTCGGAGCTGATCCGCTACATGTTCGCGGTGACGGTGCTCGGCTTCGGGCTGCTGCTCGCCGGGCAGATCGTCTCGCGCCGACCGGTTATCAAGCTGCGGCTGCTGCTCGATCGCCAGTTCGGATCGGTCGCGATCATGGGGCTGGTGCTCGGCGTCGTCCTCTACGGCACCTCCTATGCGATCCCGCAGTTCCTCGCCGCGATCGCCAATTACAACGCGCTGCAATCGGGCAAGGTCGTGCTGCTCGCCGGCATCCCCAGCCTGTTCATGATGGCGATCGTCCCGATCCTGCTGGTGCGCGTCGACATCCGGCTGGCAGTCGGTGCGGGGCTGCTCATCATGGGCGCGTCGGCGCTGCTCGACGCCAATCTGACCATCGACTCGGTCGGTAGCGATTTCACCGAGTCGCAATTGCTGCGCGGCGTCGGGCAGATCCTCGCGATGCTGTTCCTCAGCCAGGCCGCGATCCGCTCGGTCCCGCCGGCCGAGGCCGGCGACGCCTCCGGGCTGTTCAGCGCGATGCGCAACCTGGGCGGCAGCTTCGCCCTCGCCGGAATCGCGATCCTTCAGGACCAGCGCTCGTGGTTCCACGCGCGGCGGATCGAGGAAACGCTCAACGCCAATTCGGTGCGCGTGCAGGATTATATGGCCGCGACCGCCAATTCGCTCGGCGGCCCGCAGACCGCGATCCGCGCGCTCGGCCAGCAGATCCAGGGGCAGGCGCTGGTCATGACCTACAACGACATCTTCTGGATCATGGGGATGGGGACTCTGGTCGTCCTCCCGCTCGTTTTCTTCCTTCGTCCGCTTCCCAAGGGCGCCGCGCCGGCGGCGATGCACTGATGCGCCACGCTCTCCCGCTTCTCGCTCTCGCGCTGCTCGGCGCGTGCACCGTCGGCCCCGATTACAAGGGACCGCCCGCCGTCGCCTCCGACGCGGTGACGCGCGGCACGTTCGTCCGCGCCGCCGATCCCGCGCTGACCCCCACGCCGGGGCTCGCGCGCTGGTGGGAGACGCTGAACGATCCGACGCTCGACGCGCTGGTCGACGATGCGCTGGCGCACAGCCCGACGATCGATGCCGCACAGGCCAATCTGCGCACCGCGCAGGAGCAATATCGCCAGCAACGCGCCGCGCGCCTGCCCTCGGTCAGCGCCAGCGCGGTGTACCTGAACGCGCGCCTGCCCGGCACCAATCTCGGCGGCGGGCAGCAGGGCGGCGGCGACAGCGACACCACGCTCGACTTCTACAATCTCGGCGCGATGGCGTCGTGGGAGCCCGATCTGTTCGGCGGCGGGCGCCGCACGCTCGAACAGCAGCGCGCCACCGAAGGGCAGCGGTTCGCGCAACTCGCCGATGCGCAGGTCACGCTCTCGGCACAGGTGGCGCAGGCCTATGTCGCGCTGCGCGACGCGCAGGCCCGCGCGCGCCTCAATGCGCAGTCGAGCGCGCTGCAACGCCGCCAGCTTGCGCTGGTCGAGCAACGCTACGCGGCCGGCACCGCCTCGCAGCTTCAGGTCGAGCGGCTGCGCAATCAACTCAACAGCACCGATGCGCAGACCATCCCGCTCGCCGCGCAGATCGACGAATACAAGGGCCAGCTCGCCGTCCTCACCGGCCGCGCGCCCGGTGCGCTCGACGCGACGCTCGCCACCGTCGTCGCGGTGCCGCTCCCGCCCGCGCAGGTCCCGATCGGCGACCCCGCCACGCTGATCCAGCACCGCCCCGACATCCGCGCCGCCGAACGCGCGTTGGCGGCGGGTAATGCACAGATCGGCGTCGCCACCGCACGCAAGTTCCCCTCGCTCAACCTGCTCGGCATCATCGGGCTAGGCGGCACCGGGGTCAGTGACGTGCTCGATCCGTCGAAGCTGGCGACGGTCGCCGCCCCGATGCTCAACTGGTCGTTCCTCGACTTCGGCCGCAACCGCGCCGCGGTGCGCCAGGCCGAGGCACAGCGCGATGCCGCCGACGCGCAATACCGCCAGACGGTGCTGGAGGCGTTGCAGGATGCCGAAACCAGCCTGTCGCGGTTCGGCAACGCGCGCCAGCAACTCGCGCCACTGCTGCTCGCCGAACAGTCCGCGACCCGCGCCCCCGCGCGCCACGCGCAGCGCGTCGAGGCCGGCACCAGCACGCTGGTCGATCAGCTCGATATCGAGCGGCAGCGGCTGTCCGCCGCGATCGGCGCCGAACAGGGCCGCGCACAGCTCACCAACAATTACATCGCGGTCCAGAAAAGCCTCGGGCTCGGCTGGACCGATCCCGCCGCGTCAGCGCGGCCGTAGCCCCGCCATCACCAGCGCCAGCGCCTCCTCCAGCAACGTCTGGCGGCGTTCGACCGGCGCGGGATTGATCAGCGCGCCGAGCATCCGCATCGCGATCGCCAGCTCGTGCGCGCCCATCGTCGCGGCCAGCGTCCCGTCGCGATGCCCGCGTGCGGCAAGCGGTACCAGCAACCGCTCCAGCCGCGCTTTCAGATCGTCGAACGCCTGACGATTCTCGCCGTTGAGCGGCATGTCGATCGCCAGCCGCGCGAACAAGGCGGTCGTCTCGCGCCCCTCCGTCACCAGCTTGGCGAGCGCGCGGTCGAGTGGCAGCGTCGCGTCGATCAACGGCGCCATCCGGTCGATCTCGCGCTCGAACACCGCCAGCGCCAGCGCCATGCGATCCTTGAAATTGCGGTAGAAGGTCCCTCGACCGACCCCGGCGGCGTCGGCGACTTCCTCCAGCGGCACGAAATAGCCCGAGCGCGCGAAACAGGCGCGCGCCGCCTCGATCAGCGCCCCGCGCCGCGCCAGTGCATCGCGGCGCATCGCGCGGGCGCCGGCGGTCGTGTCATCGGTCATCGATCGAGTAAACCGGTCAGCGCCGCGCGATATCCGTCATCTCGCGGTGACGCGCACCGGCACATGCCCGATCTTGCGCGCCAGCCCGGCGGGGTCGGTCAGCTTCACATGCCCGACGCGCCATTGCAGGTCGCCCTCACGCCGCGCCTGCTGCAACATCCGGTTGACGTGCACCGAGGTGAGCCCCAGCGCATCGGCCAGCGTCTCCTGCGTCAGCGGCAGGTCGAAGCCGTTGCCGGTGGCGCTGCCGCTCAGCGTCAGGCGCTCGTGCAATTCCAGCAACAGGTCGCTGATCCGCTCCTGCGCGTTCAGCCGCCCCAGTCGCGTGATCTGCGCCAGCAGATGCCCCTCGTCCATCGCGCGGCTGATCGCATAGGCGGTGTGGAGCGGCGACCCCGCCTCTGCCGGCGGCAGCGGGCAGACCAGCGCGTCGGACATCGCCACCACGGTCGACACTGCCAGCGCGTTGGGATGATCGCACGCGCCGATCAAGTCGCCGGGCAGCAGGAAGCTGAGGAACTGCCGCCGCCCGTCGGGCAGCAGCCGCACCCGCGCCGCCCAGCCGGACAGCAGCAGTTGCGCCTGTACGATCTCGCGCCCCTCGGTGATGATGTCGCGCCGCACGCGCACCGCGCGGGTTTCTTCCATCGCCAGTTCCAGCGCCGCCAGCGCCGCGCCGTCGAGCGGGGCCAGCGCCATCAGGCGGGTCACCGCCATACTGGGCGCGTCGCTGCGCAGCTGTCCACGGATCATGTTACTCTCTCCAGTCCACACAGCGCGCGCACCGCGGCGATCACCGCTGCGCTGTCGAAGGGTTTGATGAGCAGCGGCACGTCGCGCAGCCACTCGGGAAGTGTCCAGCCATCATAGCCGGTGAGGAACAGGAACGGCACGCCGCGCGCCTGCAACTGCTCGGCGATCGGATAGCACATCGCGGTGCCCAGGTTGACGTCCAGCGTCGCGACGTCGATCGGCTCGCGCTCGATCAAGGCCAGCGCATCGGCCACCCGGCCGACCGGCCCGACGACGACCATGCCCTGCGCCTCGAGCGCCCGCTTCAGGTCGGAGGCGATGAAATATTCGTCCTCGACGATCAGCAGGCGTCGGCCGGTCAGGGCGGTGGCGTCGGTCAGAATGGTCGTCCTTCCTCTTGCAGCGGTAGCGCGATCTCGCACCGGACCCCGCCGCCCACGAATGTCAGCCGGGTTTCCGCACCATATTGATAAGGCAACGCCTCACAAATCAATTCCGTCCCAAAACCTTGACGACAAGGGGAAATTGCCAGGGCAGGCACCCCTTTCTCCGTCCAGGACAGCCGAACCCCCCGTTTACCATCACTGTCGTCATCGGTCGACCATGCGATATGCAACAGCGCGCCGGGGCGCTTCAGCGCACCATATTTGACCGAGTTGATCGCCAGTTCGTGGATCGCCAGCCCGATCGCCTCCGCAGCGCGCGGCGGCAGCGGCACGTCCGGTCCGGTGATCGTCACCGCCTCGCCATCCCCGACGCCGACGCTCAGCAATTCGTCGCGGATCAGGTTCTGCAGGTCGACGTTCCCGCTCGCGGTCTGCGTGACGATCGCCTGCGTCCGCGCCAGCGCATCCAGCCGCCCGCGGAAATGGTCCGCCACATCCTCCAGCGCCCCGCCCGCCTCCACCGTCCGCGAAAAGACCGATCGCACGACGGTCAGGATATTGCGCACGCGGTGCTGCAACTCGGCGACCAGCCGCCGCTGTCGTTCTTCCAGCAGGTGCATGTCGTGGACGTCGGTGGCCGCGCCGAACCAGTGGGTCGCCGCCGACGCCTCGTCGCGACGCGGCACTTGCCGCATCAGGAACCAGCGATACGCGCCGTGCCGATCGCGCAGCCGCACCTGATGCTCCAGCGGTTCGTGGCGCGCGAAGGAGCGGCGGAACGCCGCCTCGGTCGCGGCGCGGTCCTCCGGGTGCACCGCCTCCAGCCACCCCCAGTCGGCGGCCTCGCGCTCGTCCTGCCCGGTCAGGTCGGCCCATTGGCTTTCGCTCATCTTGTTGTTGCCGCTCTCGTCGGTGCGCCACAACATCGCGGGGACCAGCTCCATGCTCACGCGGCGCATGTCCTCGCTCTCGCGCAGCGCCAGCTCGGCGCGCTTGCCGCCCAGTGCCTGGACGATCGCCGGTGCCAGTTCCTCCGCGGCCTCGCGGTCGATGTCGCGGAAACCGCCGGCGCGATTGCCCAGCCCCATCACCCCGATCAACCGGCCCTGCCGGCGCAGCGGCACGCCCAGGAACGACCGGAGCGGCGGGTGCCCGTGCGGCGTGCCGATCGCGTCGGGGTGCGCCGCGGGATCGTTGGCGATCAGGCTGGCGTCATCCAGGATGACGCGCCCGTACAGGCCGTGCAGGTCGAGATGCGTCGGGACACGCTGCTCTGCCCCCTCGGGCCATGCGCGCCGGAATACCGTCCAGCCACGATCGCTGATCGCCAGATCGTGCAGCCGGTCGCGCGTCGGGGTCAGCTCCGCCATGAAGCTGAACGACGCGCCGGTCAGGTCCTCGGCGACGGCGAGGCACAGCCGGCCGAGCGCCTCGTCGCTGGTCGCGCCCAGCGCTTCGTGGAAGATGCGGTTGATCGCCCGCAGCACCGCATTCTTGCGCGCCAGCGTTTCGAGGAGGTCGGTTTCGTCGTGTATCTCGGCCTTCACCGCCGCCTCCCTTGCCGGTTGCCGTCTGCGCGGCCGGTTCTGGACCAAAGCGGAAGGGTTAGCGACTCGAAATGACGTTCTACTGCGAAACGATCCTGCCGATCAGCCCGCCTCCCCCGCCAGATAGCGCGCCAGCGGGTCGATCAGCTCCTCGGGGATGCGCCGCGCGATCACCGGCATCACGTTCTGCGGCAGCCGCGCGTCGATCTCCTTGCCGTCGCCCTTCCAGTACCGCAGCCGCGCCGCGATATAGGTGGCGCGCTGCCCGACCAGCAGCGGCTGCGGCTTGCCCGCGCCGTGGCAGCTTGCGCAGGCGGGAAGCTGGCGTTCGGGCAGCCCGCGCTCGACGATCACCCGCGCGCGCGGGTCGCCACGCGGTGCGGCATCGGCGCGCAGGCCCGGCAGCGCCGCGAAATGCACCGCCAGCGCGCGCCGCTCGTCGGCGGTCAGGATCGCGGCGGCATTCGCCATCACCGCGCTCGCGCGTCGTCCGTCGGCATAGGCCGCCAGCGCGGCCTCCAGATAGCGCGGATGCTGCCCGCCCAGAATCGGAATGTCCGGCTGCCCGCGCCCGCCCCCGTCCGCCCCGTGACAGGCGACACACCCGGCGAGCACGTTGCTGCCCAGCGCGCGGACGTCGGCGGTCCCCGCGCCCTGCGCCTGCCCGCTCAGCGCGCGATATTGTGCCGGCGTCATCCCCGGCAGGCGGCGAACGAACGCCACCATCCGCCGGATCTCGTCGTCGCGCTTCGCTCCCGCCCACGCCGGCATGCCCGAATATTTCACGCCGTGGCGCAGGATGTAGAACAGCTGCGCGTCGGTCCATTGCCGCGCGTTCACGGCCAGATCGGGCGCGGGCGGCATCGCCTTCTGCATCACCGGCGACGGCCGCTGCCCCGGCGCGCCGTGACAGCTCGCGCAGGCGGCGGCGAAATGCCCGGCGGCGCTGACCAGTCCACCGTCGGTCGCGATCGGGTCGTCGGGCGAATCGAAGAAACTATGCGTCTTCACCGAGTTGCGCATCGTCCAGTGCAGGAACCATTCGGTCACCGCCCAATGCCCCGACGAGGCGGCGATGTTGAACACCCCCGACCAGGCGAACAGCAGCCCCGCCAGCACGATCCCCAGCAACCCGGCGACCGCGCGCTTCCATGTCAGCCGGATCGTCATGCCGCCGCGCGCTCCCTCAACATCGTGCCGAGCAGCGCCAGCCCGCCCAGACAATAGGCCGCGCCGCCGACCACCAGCATCACCACCCCGCCCAATTGCTGGTCGGCGATGGCGTCCAGCCCCGGCGCGGGATGCATCGCCATCATCGCATAGAGCGGCCGTGGCGCGAGCCCGATCAGCGCGCCGAGCAACGTCATGTGCATCGACGTCAGCAACAGCGCCGCGACCCCGCCCGCCGGATGCGCGATCGCCGCGCGCCACAGCCCGACGCCGACGCCGAGGAACATCGCCTGCTCCACGAGCGCCACCGCCGGATGCATGTCCGCCAGCCCGCGCAACGCCGGCGCATGCCACGCCCACACGACGACGAACTCGACGATTGCCCACGCCAGCGGCGCGCCTGAACCGTCACCCTGCCCCCCACCGTCATTCCCGCGTAGGCGGGAATCCAGACGCGCGGACGTGTCTATAGAGGCGCGAACGTCAGCGGTTCTGGATTCCCGCCTTCGCGGGAATGACGGGAGTTGTGCCGTCATCGACCACGCAAGCATCGGCGCCGCCACCGCCACCGCCCCCATATGCGCCGCCATATGCCCGGTCATGCCGAACCCGGCGAACCCCAGCACCGTCGCCGCCAGCGCCACCAGGACCCCCGCCGCAATCACCGGCAATCCGTCAGCATCAGCGCCGGCACCGCGGTGAAGATCACCGCGACGAAGCTTAGCCCCGCCAGCAACAGCGTCGACACCGCCAGAAACCGCAGCCGGTCGATATCGGTGCCCTGATCGTGCGGCGCGGGATCGCCGGGCGTATGCGTCTGCACCCACGCGATCCACCCCGACGCCAGGATGATCGCCTCCGCCACCAGCGTCCCGATCACGAACGCCACCGTGAACCGCGGAAACGCCCCCAGCTTGGCGCAACTCACCGCCACCCACAGATAGCAGAACAGGAAATGCACCGCCCACACGCTCGGCGGGACGATCAGCGTCCACAAGGTGACGCGCAACTCGCGCAGCCGATGCCGCACGCCGCGCCGCTCGGGACCATGCGGGGACTCGTTCTTCATGCCGCCCCCGGGAACAGGCCGATCGTGGCGTAGGTGACGATCGCGGTCAGCGCCATGAAATGCTGGTAGACGGTGATGTTACGAACATCGGCGTCGTACCGGGGCGTCATCTTCCCCGCCAGACTGCGCGCCAGCGCGTAGAGCTGCATGATCGCGCCGACCCCGGCATGCGCGGTGGTCCAGATCACCAATGTCCACACGATCGCCGGATAGACGTGCAGCTTGGGCGCCAGCCCCGACAGCCACGGCCCCGCCAGCCCGGCGCCGATCGCCGCCAGCGACGCGACCGCGCCCAGCGCCAGCAACGCGCGTGCCGCACCGACCGCGCCACGCCGGTTCGTCTCGCGCGCGCCGATCGTCATCAGCCATCCCGCCAGCGACACCGCCAGCGCGACCATCGGCCAGAACGCGCCCGGCCCGTCCAGCCCCGCACCGCCCGGCGGAAAGTCCTCATGCCGCGTCCAGAAGAAATAATAACCGAACACCAGCCCCGAAAAGGCGGTCGCATCCGCCATCATCGTGATGAACATCGCCCACCACCCGCTCGCCGACGCGCCGGAAATGTAAAGCGGCAACTCGATGCCGTGCCCGATCGGCTTGCAATCCTTTTCCGGGATCTCGGCGGTGCCGGTCCACAGCCACCACAGCACCATCGCCAGCGTCGCCACCGCGCCCACCAACGCCGCCCAGTAAAGGTGATAGGTGGTCAGGATGAACACGCTGCCCAGCGCGATCGCGGTCAGCATCGGCTTGATGCTCGGCCCGCCCAGCCGGATCACCTGCACCGGGCGCGCATCGAGCACGCTGGTGATGATCGTCTCGCGGCGGCCTTCCTCGGCATCGGGCAGGAAGAAGCGGCCTTCGTCGACCTTCTTCACGAAATCCTTCTGGTCCCAGATCGGATAGCGGCTCTCGATCAGCGGGACCGAGCGGATGCCCCAATCCTCGTCGTCAGGGTGCGCAAGCCATTCCAGCGTCCCGGCATTCCACGGATTGCGCACGCTTTTGCTCCGCCGCGGGCTGAGCGCGAGGTCGACGCATACGATCGCGACGCCGGTCGCGAACACCCATGATCCGATCGTCGAGGCCATGTTGAGCCCGCCGATCCCCAGTTCCGCCGGATAGGTGAACACGCGCCGCGGCATCCCCAGCAGGCCCGAGAAATGCATCGGAAAGAACGTCAGGTTCGCGCCCGCGAACAGGAACCAGAAGGCGGCACGCCCCATCCGGTCGGACAGCTTCTTGCCGGTAATCAGCGGCCAGTAATAATAGAGCCCGCCGAACA
>NZ_CAXIAM010000028.1:0-40336 GCF_964021865.1 uncultured Sphingomonas sp. | reverse complement strand
ACTGGTTGACGAAGTTCGACATCCACGCGCCGCCGTTCTTGTTGTCGCGCTTCCAGTAATCGAAATACATCAGGCCGATCGGCGTGCCGTTCTCCTCCGACACCTCATAGACCATCACGTCCGGCTGGTAGACGGGGATGTCGGTACGGCGCTTGAAGGTGATGCCATACAGCTGGTTGGCGGCATAGAATACGCCGTCGTTCAGCACCTTGTTGATCTCGAAATACGGCTTCAGCTCGTCCTGATTCAGGTCGTACTTCGCCTTGCGCAGCTTTTCCGAATAAAGATCCCAATCCCACGGCTTCAGCTGGAAATCGCCGCCCTCGGCCTTGATCTGCTGCTGCAACTCGGCGGCCTCGCGGCGTTGCTCGGCGCCGACCGGCTTGCCGAGCTGCTGCATGAAGCCGAGCGCGGTGGTCGGGTTCTTCGCCATCTGATCCGACAGCACGTAATCGGCCCAGGTCGCGAAGCCGAGCAGCTTGGCCTTTTGCGCGCGCAGCTCGGCAAGCTGGCTGATCGTCGCGCGCGTGTCGTTGGCGTCGCCCTTCTCGGCGCGGGTCCAGCTCGCGTTGAACAGCGCCTCGCGTGTCGCGCGATCGGTGAGCGACGCCAGCGCCGGCTGCTCGGTGGTGTTCTGGAGCTTCAGGACGTACTTGCCCGCCAGCCCACGCTCCTTGGCGGCATCGGCGGCGGCGGCGATCTCCGCATCCGACAGCCCGGCCAGCTTGGCGCGATCGTCGACGACCAGCGCGCCGGCCTTGGCGGCGGCGAGCAGCTTCTGCTGGAACGCGGTTTCCAGCGTCGAGAGCTGCGCGTTGAGCGCGCTCAGCTTCGTCTTGTCGGCGGGCGACAGCTTCGCGCCGGCCCGGACCATATTCTCATAGGTCAGCGTCAGCACCTGCAACTGCTCGGGCGTCAGCTTCAGCGTCTGGCGCGCATCGTACAGCGTGCGGACGCGCGCGAAGAGCTGCGGGTTGAGCTGGATCGCATCCTGATGCGCCGCGAACTTGGGGGCGAGCACTTCCTGCGTTTTCTGGAGCACGTCATTGGTGTTCGCGCCGTTGACGCCGTAGAAGGCGAGTGCGGCACGCTCCAGCAGTCGGCCCGACCGCTCCAGCGCGGCGATCGTATTGTCGAACGTCGGCATCGAGCGGACGCGGACGATGTTGTTCACCTCCGCCAGCTGCTCGGCCATCCCGGCCTCGAGCGCGGGCCGATAATCCGTATCCTTGATCCGGTCGAACGGCGGCGCCTCGAACGGCAGCGTGCTGGGCTTCGCAAAGGGATTGGTGCCGGGCAGCGGCGCGGTGGTTTGCGCGGCGGCGGCGATCGGCACGGCGGCAGCGGTCGTCATCGCGGTCAACAGGACGGCAGCGAAGGGCAAGCGCATCGGAACTCCTCGGGAACGTAACCTGCGCGCGGTGATGCACCCGCGCGCAGGTTGGGGCAAGATGGCTGCCCTGTTTCCCGCGTTATCAGTCGATCGCGTCCTTCACCTTCTTGCCCGCGACCAGCCCGAGCACGAGGAAGATCAGGAACAGTGCCAGCGCAATGAAGAACAGGATCTTGGCGATCCCGACGAACGCACCGCCGATCCCGCCGAAGCCGAGCGCCCCGAGCACCAGCCCGGCGATGAGAAAGATGACGGCGAGTTTCAGCATGGCGGCGCTCCGTGACGATGGCGGGGAGGATCAACCCTTGCGGCTGGCCTCGAACAGGAACCAGGCGCGTTCCTCGGCCTGGTCGGTCCACTCGTCGACGATCCCGCTGGTGGCATTGTCGCCGGCGTCTTCCGATGCCTGCTTCACGTCACGGAATCGCTCGACCAGCGTTAGATTATCGTCGCGCAGCTCGGCGAGCATCTCGTCCGCTGGGACGAAATCGCGATCATTGTCCCTGATCGACTGGCGGCGCGAGATGTCGCCGATCGAGCGCAGCGTGGTGTTGCCGGTCTTGCGCACGCGCTCGGCAATCGCATCGGTGACGCCCAGAATCTGCGTAGCCTGATCGTCGAGCAGCAGGTGATAATCGCGGAAGTGCGGCCCGCTGACGTGCCAGTGGAAGTTCTTGGTCTTCAGATACAACGCATAGCTGTCCGCCAGCGCCGCATTGAGCGCTTCGGCGACGGTGCGCGTGTCGTTGCGCGCCAGATCGGTCGGCGTTTCGAGGGCGGGATTGGTATCGGTCACGCGTCGCTCCGTACAAAGCAGGTGTCGGAGGCGAAACGATCAACGGTGGGTTTGGCTCCCGGCCATCCGCCCACGCTCAGGCGGCGCGGCGCGGCGCCTCCGCCCGATCGGTGACGACCGCCTGCCCCAGCAATTGCAGCAGGCGATGCACCGGAACGCCGCGCTCGCCACGCGCCAGCGCGAGCCGAAGCTGATTCGCGGCGTCGACCGCGGCGGGCAGATGATGGTGGCGCGCCAATTCGTGGATGCGTTCGATATCGGGCGTGAGTTGCGTCGGCCCGGCGCGCCATTCGATCGCGGCGATTCGGCGGGTCAGTTCGGCACGGGCGGTGATGATATCGTCGTTGTTCATGACGGCTATCTCCTCTTGTCTCCCTTGTAGCCGGAAGCGCGTTACCGGGTGCTTAACCGCGCCCACGCTTGACTCCGCGCGCCACATAGGCCAAGCGCCCCAGCCTGACGCGGCGGAGGAGCCTTCGCCGCATTTTTCGTTTTCATTCGCTAGGAACTGGTCATGGCAAAGCCGACCACCGTCAAGATCAAGCTCGTCAGCACGGCCGACACCGGCTTCTTCTATGTCACCAAGAAGAACCCGCGCACCAAGACCGAGAAGCTGAGCTTCAACAAGTACGATCCCGTCGTGCGCAAGCACGTCGAGTTCAAGGAAGCCAAGATCAAGTGATCGAACGAGTCGCGTAGCGACCGTTCGACCATCCCGGCGACGGCCGGGATCCGGAACAGCACGCGATCCGTCCCTTGCCTGCTTCCAAAAAGCCGCCTGCGCCCTGCGTCGGCGGCTTTTCCGCGTCGCGCGTCAGGTCAGCTCGGTCACCGCGGCCATGAACCGCGCCAGCGTGATCGGCTTGGACACATAGGCGTCGGCGCCGGCGGCACGCAGCCGCTCCTCGTCCTCGCGCCCGGCATAGGCGGTGACGGCCATCACCGGAATGTGCTGCAACGCCGCGTCGGCTTTCAACTGCAGCAGCAGCTCGTAGCCGGTAACGTGCGGCATCTGGATGTCCATGACGACCAGATCGGGTGCGAAGGCGCGCGCGCGCGCCACCGCCTCGCGTCCGTCACGCACCGGCTCCACGACGAAGCCGTGCGCCCGCAACAGGTCGCTGAACAGCTTCAGATTGAGTGCGTTGTCCTCGACAACGAGCACCCTTTTTGCCACGCGACGAGCACTCCCAACAGGGCGACGATAGATAATGGCGCGCAATGACACAAATACAGATGATGCCGTGGCACGCGCGCTTGATGCCTTGACCTTTGTCCTTAACGATCCGTTACGCGCCGGCCGGTTTCTCGACACGACGGGGCTTACACCCGATAACCTGCGGGGAAGTCTTACAGATCCATCGACGCTCGCCGCCACGCTTACGTTTCTGGAAGCCTATGAGCCCGATCTGATCGCCTGCGCCGAAGCGACCGGGCACAGCCCCGACTCGCTGGTCGCGGCGCGGCACGCGCTGGAGCAGGCGCGATGACCCGGCCGCTGCTGATCTCCGATTGCGACGAGGTGCTGCTGCACATGGTCCGCCATTTCGCCGACTGGCTGAGCGATGTGCACGAGGTCGATTTCACGATCGGCACCTGGGAACTCGCCAAGAGCATGAGGCGGCGCGGCAGCGACGAACCGATGACGCGTGAGGAGATGTTCGGCTATCTCGGCGGCTTCTTCCCCGATGAAATGCACCGCCAGACGCTGGTGCCCGGCGCCGCCGAGGCTTTGGCGATGCTTGCCGAACGCGCCGACATCGTGATCCTCACCAATCTAGAGGATCATTGCCGCACGCACCGCATCAACCAGCTCGCCGGGCACGGGATCGCGCACCGCGTCGAGTGCAATCAGGGCGGCAAGGGCGCGCCGGTCGCGCGGCTGGTCGCGGAATATGCCGCGCCGGTCACGGTGTTCGTCGACGACCTGCCCCACCATCACGAATCGGTGGCGGAACACGCACCGGGCGTGTGGCGGCTGCACATGGTGTCGGAACCGCAGCTTGCCCCCGGCGTCCCGCCCTCCCCGCACGCGCATGCGCGGATCGACGATTGGGCGCTGGCGCAGGCGTGGATCGCGGCGCGCTTCGACGAGGGCAAGCCGGCGGAGGCTTGACCGCGGCGGGGCGCAGGCGGCAAGCAGCGCGGCATGACCGACCGCATCGATCGCGCTCTCGAAGAGCTTGGCCTCACGCTGCCGCAGGCGGCCGCCCCCGTCGCCGCCTATGTCCCCGTCGTCGAGGCGGGCGGGCTGCTCCACATCTCGGGCCAGTTGCCGTTCAGGGACGGCGCGGTCGTGACCGGGCGGCTCGGCGACGACGTCTCGCTGGAGGACGGGCAGGATGCGGCGCAGCGCTGCGCGCTGATGCTGGTCGCACAGATCAAGGCGCATTGCGGGCATCTCGGCCGCGTGACCCGCATCGTGAAGCTGGGCGTGTTCGTGAACTCGACCGCCGACTTCACCGACCAGCCCAAGGTCGCGAACGGCGCGTCGGAGCTGATGGTCAAGCTGTTCGGCGATGCAGGCAAGCACGCACGCTCGGCGGTGGGCGTCGCGGTGCTGCCGCTCGGCGCGGCCGTCGAGATCGACGCGATCGTGGAAGTCGCTCCGGCCCTTTGATCGGGCGGGGCGCGACCCTATCTCGCGCGCGATGACTTCGCTTACCGCGCGCCTGGTGCCCGGCGTATCCGCCATCTCCGCCGCGCAATGGGACGCCTGCGCCGGCACCGCCAACCCATTCGTCGGCCACGCCTTCCTCGCGGCGCTCGAGGAATCGGGCAGCGTCGGCGGGCGGAGCGGCTGGCAACCGGTGCCGATCGTCGTCGACGGTGCCGATGGCGCGCCGCTCGCGATCGCGCCCGCCTATGCCAAGGGGCATAGCCAGGGCGAATATGTCTTCGACCACGGCTGGGCCGACGCGTGGGAGCGCGCCGGTGGCCGCTACTACCCCAAGTTGCAGATCGCGGCGCCCTTCACCCCGGTTCCCGGCCCGCGACTGCTGCTGCGCGATCCGGATTCGGCGGCGGCGCTGATCGGCGCGATCGAGGCGGTGGTGGCGCAGCACGAGCTGTCCTCGGCCCATGCGACCTTCGTCGCGCCCGAACAGGTACCGCTGTTCGCGGCGGCGGGCTGGCTGGTCCGCGAAGGGACGCAATTCCACTGGCAGAACGACGGATACGCCACGTTCGACGACTTCCTCGCCGCGCTCGCCAGTCGCAAGCGCAAGGCGATCCGCAAGGAACGCGCCGCGGCGGTCGAGGGGCTGACGATTCGCCACCTGACCGGCGTGGCGATTGGCGAGCGGGAATGGGACGCCTTCTGGCGCTTCTATCAGGACACCGGCAGCCGCAAATGGGGACGGCCGTATCTGACCCGCAGCTTCTTCCCGCTGCTGGGCAAGGCCCTGGGCGAGCGCGTGCTGCTGATCCTCGCCGAGCGTGACGGGGTGCCGATCGCTGGGGCGCTCAACCTGATCGGCGACGATGCGCTCTACGGTCGGTACTGGGGTGCGACCGAGGAAGTGCCGTTTCTGCATTTCGAGCTGTGCTATTATCAGGCGATCGACGCCGCGATCGAACGCGGACTGTCACGCGTCGAGGCGGGGGCGCAGGGCGAGCACAAGCTGGCGCGTGGCTATGCGCCCATATCGACCTGGTCGGCGCATTACATCCCCGACCCGAATTTCCGCCGCGCGGTCGCGGACTTCCTCGAACAGGAGCGTGTCGCGGTCGAGGGCGAGCAGGCGTTTCTGGGTGAGCTGACGCCGTTCAGGCGGGGGTAGCGAAGCAATCCAGAGCCGGACCAGGCAGCCCTGGATTGCTTCGCTACGCTCGCAATGACGGACTTACCGTGCCTGCTCGACCCGCAACCGCTCTAGCCGCTCTTCCTCGCGCTCGCGGCGCTCCCGCAGCGCCTCCAGCCGCTCGCGCCGCCGCTTGATCCGCTCGATCAGCCAGCGCGGCACGCCCAGTTCCTCGTCACTCGCCTCGGGCACCACCGCGTCATGGTCGATGCGGAACAGCACCGAATTGCTGGTCGGTGAGCGCCAGATCGGGATCAGCCCGACGGTGAAGCGCGGATTGTAGACCGGCGGGCGGATCAGCCAGACGTAATCGAACGCCTCGCGCGGGAAGCGGGCGAGCGCGTAATTGGCCGGTCGCCACCATTCCGCCGGGCATTTGACCGAGGTGACGATCTGCGTCGGATCGTGCGCATAAGGACCGGCGGCGGTGTAGCGCGAGGTCAGCAGCTGCGCGCCGGCCATCGACCATTGATCGTCGGTATAGGCCAGCCGCCGCACCAATGCGAGCGCGGGCAGATGCTCCAGCCGCGACATCCGCCACGCATTGTGGCAATTGTGCCCGACAAAGCTGATCAGCCGCGCACCGACCGGGACATGCGGCAACGCCGCCAGCTCCTCGTCGTAATCGCGGTCGAATTCGAGATAGCTGATCGTCGTCCCCGCCAGCCGCACGACGAAGAAGGCAAGCCCCAGCGCCGCCAGCACCGCCGCATGGCGGAAGGTGGTGCCCGGCTTCGGCCGGATCGCGATCACCGCCACCGCGATCATGTACGGCGCCATACGCATGTCGGCATAGGCCGACCCGAACACGATGCGCGGCAGCACGATATAGACTGCGAGCATGAACAGCGCCGACAGCCCCAGGTGCCGCGAATAGCCGATCCGCGGATCGCGCAGCGCCTTGAACAGCACGAGGTAGATCACCGCCATGCTGCCGATATCGAACCACAGCCAGCGGTCGCGCAGTGCCATCACGATCCACGCGATCTTGGTGCGCCAATAGAAGAAGTCGGCGGTCTGCCCCGTGACGTCCGCGCCCGATCGCCACGCGATCATCAGCAGCATCGGCAGCGCGAGCGGCGCACAGCCGAGCCCGGCGCGGATCAGGCTTTCAAGCCAATGGCCGCTCCCGGCGTCCTTGCGCCGATCATGCTGGCGGATCAGCTCGCTGGAGAAGGCCAGCACGCCCAGCACGCCCCAGCCAAAGGTGTGCACCACCCACAGGATGCACGACAGCGGCACGAACACCGCGACGCGCAGCCAAATCCGCCCGAGCCGCGCCATCCGCAGCCACAAGGCGAACAGGCACAGCGCCAGCCCCATCGATAGCGCAAAGTTCACGAATCCGAACTGGACCGGATAGCCATAAGCGAGCGGCAGCGCGAACAGCGCGGTCGCGGGGATGCGCCCGTGCACCTCGCGCGCGATCCACAACAGCCCGGCCACCGTCAGCATCGGGATGGCGATGACGATCAGCTTGACCGCCGCCTCCAGCCCGACCAGCGGCGCCAGCGGCTCGATCAGCAGATCGACGCCGAGGTTGCCGATCAGCGCCCATTTGAACGAATACCAGTCCGCCAGCCACGGATGCGCGCCGCGATCGAGCTGGACGCGGTAGCGTCCCATGTGCCCGGGCAGATCGACGATCGGCGGAATGTCGGGCCATAACAGCGGGATCGCCGCCGCCAGCACCGCCGCGATCACGAACCATCGCGTCTGCCACCAGTGAAGCCGGTCGTCGTGCATCGCCGGGCGTTAGCGGGCGGAGCCGCCTTCCCGCAAGGGGTGGATGACGCGCCAGACCAACGCGGGGCCGCGCACCGGCAGCGGACGCAGCCAGTCGAAGCGCTCGCCGCGTTCGAGCCGCGCCCACATCCCGTCTGGCGCGCGATCGCGATAGGCGATCATCTCCTGCATTCCGGGACAGACCGCGAGATAGTCGGCGTGAGTCGCGAGGATCGACGCCCGCGCCTGGGCGGGCGGGGCGAGGAAGCCGGTGATGACGCGCGCCATCGCCGCGGCGTTGCGATGATAGCCCCCCGCGATCGCGCGATGCGGGGTGTCGAGCAACAATGCCGGGGTAAGGTCGATCGGCGCGAACACGATCCCGGGCGGCAGCTCGCCGAGCACGCGCATGTCGCGGGTGCTGGCGCACGACGGGCGATGGCTGAGCTGCGTCTTCGGCGCTGCCCCGCGCGGCAGGGCATGGAGCGCGGCCGCAGCGAGCGTGCCGGGGGCTGCCAGCGCCAGCGTGGCGAGCGTCGCCGCCACCCGCGGCACGGGCCCCGCGAGGCTCCGCGCCCGCGCCAGCAACCGCGCGAGCCACACCGCCGCGGCGGGCGCGGCGAGCGCATTGGCGGTGGCGCCCGCGCGGCTGACCGCGACCGCGATCAGCGTGGCGGCGAGCAGCAACAGCGCGAACATCGCCCAATGCCGACGCGCATCGCCCGCGGCGCTCCGCCACCCGAGCGCCGCGCCGATCAGCCCGGCCAACGGCAAGGCCAGCGTCGCCGCCGCCCACACCGGCTCCTGCTCCCAGAGCGGCCGCCCTTCGAGCACCGACAGATACCAGACCTGATAGACGAGCGGCGGCAAGGTCGCGAACGGCCCGGCAAGGCAGCCCGGTGCGAGCATCAGCAACGTACTCCCCGCCCCCGCGGCGGCACCGCCGAGCGCAACGAGGCGCGCGATGACACCGAACCGCGCGACTGCGACCGCGATCACGACGCCGACGGCTGCGACGCCCAACACAGCCAGCCACGCCGGGGCGAGCGCATCACAAACAGGAAGCCAGAATCCCGGCCCGCGCGTCGCCGCCTGAAGAATTGTCGCGCCGCCGGCGAGCGCCAGCATCACCGTGCGCAGCATTGCGCCACGCTGCGGCTCGACGACCCACGCCAGCGCCGCAGCGCCGCAGATCGCCACCGCAATCGGCAATCCCTCCAGCGAAATCGTCAGCAGCGTGGCGAGTGCCGCGCCGGCCAACAGTCCGCTCCGCACACCCGGTCGCGCAATCAGCGCGCGAGCTGCCACCAGCGCGAAGACGATCTGCCAGCCATGATGATCGATCCGCAACGGCGATAGCTGGAAGGTGAGCGGGATCGTCAGCCCCGCCATCAGCATCGCCGGGATCACCAGCGCATCGCCACCCAGCCGTCGTGCGAGCGACGCGATCAGCGCCAGCGCGGCGAGCAGGGTCAGCAAGGGCACCGCGACGACCGCGACCTGCTCGGCCAGCGCCGCTCCCAGCAGCGGGCGCAGCGCCACGATCGTTGCGGCCAGCGGCACGTCGACCAGCCGCGACCAGTGCATCGGGAAGTCGCCACCGTTCAGGCGATGCTGCGCGACATCGAACCAGCCCTGCCCCGCCAGCCAGTCGCGCACTTCGAGCAACCGCATCGAATCGTCGGCGTCGGGCAGCGCGCGCGCCATGATCGCGCTCCACCCGGCGATCAGCAGCACCAGCGACGCCAGCGCCCAGCCGCCGAGCACGACCGCGGCATGACGACGATCGGAGGACAGGTTACGCCGCCTTCAGCGCGGTCGGCACCTGCCGCAGGCTGGCGAGCGCCGCAGCCTCACCCGCCCGATCGCCCTCGTTGCCGCTCTCGTGATATTCCGCGTCTTCGTTGACCGCCCACACGTCGTACACGCGCGCGCCGGCCTGGATGTTGCGCACCGTCAGCATCGCGGTCATCATCGCATGATCCTGATTGTTGTAGCGATGCATGCCGTTGCGCCCGACGCAGTGCAGCGTCGCATACCGTCCCTCGATCTCGCGGCGAAGCATGTCGACGTTCTGCGCATAATCCTCGTCATAGACGGGATAGGCCTTTTCCTGCCGCACCACGACGCCGCCGGTCACCTGGCGCGGATCGCACAGGCCGAGCGTGGCCATCTCGGCGGTCGCCAGTGCGATCAGTTGCTGGTCGCTCGACGTCCACAGCCCGTCGCCCTCGAAGCAGAAATATTCAAGCCCCACGCAAGCGATCGCGGGATCGGGCACCATCTCGGGCGACCACGAGCGGAAGTTCTGGATGCGGCCGACCTTTACCTTCGGATCGTGGATGTAGATCCAGTTGTCGGGGAACAGCTCGGGCGAACGGATCATCAGCGCGACGGTCAGGAAGTCGCGATATTTCAGGTTCGACGCCTCGGGCAGCGACGCCGGCAGCGGATGGATGCGGCTCGCCAGCTCGCGCATCGGCGCCGAGGAAATGACATGCGCGGCGTTGAGCGCGACCAGACCTTCGGCACCGTTGGCGGTGACCGTCCATCGCCCGGTCGCCTCGCTCAGCCGCAGCTGGTGGAGTGCATGGCCCATCAGCACCTGCCCGCCACGCTCGACGATCCGGTCGCGCGCGGCATCCCACATCATTCCCGGCCCGAGCCGCGGATAGCGAAAATTCTCCAGCAGCGTCTTGGCCTGCCCGACGCCGTCGTTGGGCCGACGATTGAGCCCCAGCGAGCGCTTCGTCCCGTCGACCACCGCGCCCCACAGCGACAGCCCCTTGATCCGCTGCGCCGCCCAATCCGCGCTCATCCGGTCGCACGGCATCCCCCACACCTTCTCGGTATAGGTCTTGAAGAAGATCGAATAGAGCTTTCGCCCGAAGGCGTTGACGGTCCAGTCCTCGAAGCTCTTCACGGCGCGCTTCGGGAACAGTTTCGCCTTGGCGAAGCTCGCCATGCACAAGGCCGAGCGGACGAGCCCGAGATTGCCGAGCGCCTCGAACGCGCGCAGCGGGTAGCTGTAGAACTTGCCCTCGTAATAGATGCGGCTCATGCGCGGGCGCTCGATGAAATCATCCGGCAGCAGCTCGTTCCAGAGATCAACGACCTCCTTCGAGCGCGAGAAGAAGCGGTGCCCGCCGATGTCGAAGCGGAAACCCTGATGCTCGACGGTGCGGCTGATGCCGCCGACGTACATGGCATCCTTTTCGAGGATCGCGACCGAATAGCCGGCCTTGGTCAACAGATACCCCGCGGTCAGCCCGGCAGGGCCCGCGCCGATGATCGCTACGTCGACCGTAGTGCCTGCCTTCGCCATCCCGCCCGTTCCGCTTTTAGTGGATGAGAACGCAATGAAGGAAACTGGTTGAAGCGGAGTTAACGCGCCGATGGTGGCACTGCCCGACGCTCCTGTTCTATAGCCCGCCGGATGCGCGTCCTCCTTTCCCCCATGCTGGCCCTGGCGGCCGCGATCTCGCTGACGCTGCCCGCCCCGGCGACGGCGCAGAGCACCACCTTCGATCTGGCCGGTCCCGCGCTGACGATGCGGGTGACGCGCGGCGACGTGACGCTGCCTGCCGGACAGGTCCCCGGCATCCGCACCGGCGACAAGCTGGAGGTGCGCGCCGACCTGCCCGCCGATCAGTCGGCGCGCTACGTGCTGGTCGTCGCCTTCCTGCGCGGCGCAACCAACCCACCGCCCAAGGACTGGTTCTTCAAGGCCGAAACCTGGGACAAGAACCCCAAGAAATCCGGCCTGACGATCACCGTACCGGAGGGCGCGCAGCAGGCGATCGCGTTCATGGCGCCCGAAACCGGCGGCGGCTACAATGCCCTGGTCAAGGCGGTACGCGGACGGCCGGGGGTGTTCGTCCGCGCCGCGCAGGACCTGTTTCAGGCCTCGCTCGATCGCGCGCGGCTGGAGACGTTCGTCAATGGCGTCGCGCGCGTCGAGGAGAATGCGCCCGAGCGGCTGGTGCCGGTGTCGACCGCGCTCGCCGGCACGCTGGCCATCAAGCTCAACGCCGATTGCCTGTCACGCGCGCGCTCGTTGCAGGCGTCGTGCCTGACGCAGAACCGGGACGGCATGGTGCTCCAGACCGGCGGCGGGACGACGCTGGCCGAGGTGCTGGGCGGCACGACCACGCAATTCGCCTACAGCCTTGCCGCCACCAAGGAAGGCGGCGCGGGAATCTACAGCCCCTATATCTCGCTGGCGCGCGATTTCGCGCGGCTGTTCGGCGTTTTCCGAAGCGCCAGCTACCAATATGCCCCCGCGCTGGCGGTCGGATCGGGCGAGCGGCTGCGGTTGCAGCTCAACAGTCCGCCGTCGTTCCAGAATCCACAGACCGTGCTGGTCGCGCCGCTGCCCCCGATCGGCAGCAGTGCGCCGCCACCGCTGCGCGCCGCCGCCAAGGATGCGGTGTGCCTCGCGCAGCCGGGGCTGGTGCTGCGGCTCGACGATGCGCCGCTGCTGTTCGCGACCGATTTCGCGCGCGACCTGCGGCTGAAGCTGGGGTTGCAGGACGGGCGCAGCGTCGAATTGCCGGTGACCGCGGATGCCGAGCGGGGCGGGCTGGTCGTCGCCGATGCGCAGAAGGTCGGCCAGACCGGGATCAGCGAGGCGGCGCTGGTCGGTCGCTGGGGCTTCGACGCCTTCACCGGCCCGCGTTTCGCGGTGCAGAACGGCATGCCGACCGCGTGGCAGCCCAAGCCCGACGACGCGGTGGTGGTCGGCCGCGACGCGCCGCTGACGCTACAGGGTGGCGCGTCGTCGTGCGTCGAACAGGTCGCGCTGCGCGATCGCGGCGGCGCGACCCGGCCGGTCGAGTGGAAGGCGAGCGCACCCGACGAGATCACCGCAACGCTGCCGCTCGCGCGCACTCGCCCGGGCGAACTGACGCTGCTGGTCGCGCAATATGGCGGCGTACAGCCCGCGCAGCTGACCCTCAAAGGACAGACCGAGGCGAGCCGGCTGGAGGGTTTCACGCTCTACACCGGCGACCGGGAAGGCCGGCTGGTCGGCGCACGGCTCGATCAAGTGGCCAAGCTGGAGGTCGCGGGCGTGACGTTCGTCGCGGGCGCGCTGACCCGCGATCCGGGCGGCGGCGACCGGCTGGCGCTGTCCACCGACGCGAATACCGAGACGCTGGCGCAGGGCGCGAGCGACGCGAAGGTGACGCTCAAGGACGGGCGCACCACGACGGTGCGCGCGACGATCACCCCGCCGCGCCCACGGCTGGAGCTGGTCGGTGCCCATGTCGACGCCCCCGCCGCTGCGACGAAGGTGCCGCTGACGCTCCCCGCCGGGCTGCTCGCGCCCGACGCGACGCTGACCTTCTCGGTGCGCGCGGTCGGCACGCGGCTGACCAACGACGACGCGATCGAGGTCGCGACCGCCGACGATGACGCCACGACGAAGCTGACCGTCACCTCGGGCAAGCTGCAATCGCTGGGCGGCGACGTCGCGGTCGGCGCCTTCGTGCCGCGGCAGGCGCTGGGCGCGGCGGCGGTCGGCGCGCTCAAGATGCGGCTGGTACAGGGCGAGACGCTCGGCGAATGGCAGCCGCTGGCACGCGTCGTCCGCCTGCCCGCGCTGACGAAGGTCGCGTGCACCGACAAGGCCTGCGCGATCGAGGGCGACGACCTGTTCCTGATCGCCGGCGTCGCCACGACACCGGACGGCGCCAATGCGCAGCCGGTGCCGGTCGGCTTCGTCGGCACGGCGCTGTCGGTGCCACGCCCCGCCGGCGACGCGCTGTATCTGAAGCTGCACGACGCGCCTGACGACCTAGTGAAGGTCGCGGTCGCGGCGGGGCGGAAGGAGTAGCGACCGCCACTCCTTCCGCGATCCGCGATCAGAACGTGACGCCGATCCCGCCGCTGACGGTTTCACCGCTGTCCTTGCCGGTGAACGCGCCGGCGCGGTTCTCGGTGTTCCAGTGGATCAGGTTGAATTGCATGCGGATGATGCTGTCGAGATACCAGTTCACCCCGGCGGTCACTGCCGAGCCCTTGCCTGCGGTCGGCACGCCCGAATAATCGAGGTTCTCGTAGCGGGTCAGCAGCTCGATCGCACCCGGCCCACCGTCGAAGACGGGGCGCAGCACGCGCGGCTGCGCGAAGGTGCCGAGCCGCGGATTGTACGGCGGCAGGTCGCCGGTGACGAACCAGCCGCCCGACAGGCTCCACGCCTTGGTGACCAGATCGTCACGCCCGCCGCTCAACCGCGCATGGCGCTCGCCCGCCTCGCCCATGACCCATAGCGGGCCGAGGTAGCCGCCGACTTCCGCGCCATAGCCGGTCGTCCCGGTGCCCCCGGTCAGCGTCCCGGTCGACACGCGCAACAGGCTGTTGAAGCGCCCGCCGATCACGGTGTTGCGGGTCAGCGCCCCCGGACCATTCGCCAGCTTCTCGTCGAAGCCCCACAGCCCGAGATGGACGATCGAGCGATCGGTCTTCAGCGGGTTCCAATGCGCGCGCGCCAGCACCGTGCGGCTGTCGGACACCGACTGGCTCGCGTCGACATTGTCGCCGCTCAGCGTGATCGAGGCGTGGCCGCTCTTCCAGAAGATCCGCGGCATCAGCGCGATACCGTAGAAGCCGCGCTGCGGGATGATCGAGGTCGCGACGACGTTGCGCTCCAGGAACGGCGGCGCGTCCGACCCGCTCGATCCCTCGAAACTGCGATCGTTGAACATGTTGCCGAAGCGGACGTCGTAGGAGATTTGCCCGACGTCGTTGCGCCAGCCGACGAACATCGTGCCGACGTCCGACACGTTGTCGGCGAAGTCGTTCTCGAACTGGTAGAAGAAATGCGTGCCGATCGCGCCCTCGATGCCGATACGCAGCGCGCGCGCGCCGGTGGTCGTGATGTTGCGCGCGTCATATTTCGACCCGAACGTCGAGCTGACGTGGTTGATGATGCGGCCGCGCATCTTGAACGTGTATTTGCCGTCCGCCGAGTGGAAGATCGGCAGCCCGCCGCGCCATTCGGTGGTGACGCCCGACGGGTTCATCGCCGCGGCACGCGCCTGCGCGACGGTCTGCTCGGCGGGGCTCGCGGGGATGATCTGCGGCGCAAAAGATACCGTCTCGCTGTCGTTGCCGACCGTCGACGAGGTCGACGCGACCCGCTGCGGCGCGGTCGTCGGCGTGGCGGCGGCCGTCACCGGCGCGGCGACGGGCGCCTTGTGCTCGATCGCTTCGAGACGGGCGCGCAGCGCCGCGATCTCGCTGGCCTGGGCGCGCAGCAGCGCGAGAATCTCGGCCTGATCGCCGGCTGTGTTCTTGGCAAGCGCCGGAGTGGCAAGCAGGAGAGCAGAAACAGAGGCGCCGGCGCAGAGAAGACGTTTCATAGACCAAGCCTGTTGGGGCGAGGCACCGGCATGACATCGCGGCGTCGATCGACACGTGGCATCGATCCGGGAAGGCGATAACCAGCGCCCTGCCCGTCCTTGCAACGACCGATCCTGGCCGGCGACCCCCCAAGGCCCCACCGAATTTCGGAAGTGCTCGGTATAAGAAAGCGAGGTTAATTAGTGACTAAGCGCAAAATGCGGGCAACAATGCAGCATTGTTGGCGACGTGCGGTGGTGAGTGACGGGCGTGAGAAGCCTACTCCACATGCCGGTGTGAAGACGGGCAACGCACCGCCGCCGCCCTGTTGTTCCACTCCGCCATGTGGTGCGATCAGTCGCCCGTCGCGCGCCCCTCGTCATCCTGGAGCGTTGCCGCCACACGCCGCGCCCGCACCTCATCGATGATGGCCATGATTTCGTGGATCAAATAAATGTCTTGCATCGTCTTGGGGTCGTTCTCGTCCTCGGCTTCGAGAAAGATCGCTTTCATGCGGGCCGCGATGTCGATTGACTTAACGTAACGATCTTCGCCAATCTTATCGCGGACCATGCCAAAGCCCTCGACGAGAGCGTAGAATTCAATATCTATATTTTGCTTAGGCAAATACCCAATTTCATCTTAAAACTGGGCGCATCGCTCATCATGGGCACGGCCGCTGTTGGACGGGCCCATGATACAGATGCGGGACCCAAGCTCGTCGAGCGCCAGTAATATCTGCCGCCCGAGAACGAAGGTGCCGGCGCAACACGCCGGCACCTCCCATACCTTACCGGTCGCGCCGCCCCAGCAACCGCAGCCGCAGCGCGTTGAGCTTGATGAAGCCCGCCGCGTCGCGCTGGTCGTACGCGCCCTGATCGTCCTCGAACGTCACGACCTTTTCCGAGTACAGCGAGTTTGGCGACTTGCGACCCGTCACATGGCACGCGCCCTTGTAGAGCTTAAGCCGGACAGTCCCCGCCACCTTCTCCTGCGAATGATCGACCGCGGCCTGCAGCATCTCGCGCTCGGGCGAGAACCAGAAGCCGTTATAGACCAGCTCGGCATAACGCGGCGCGAGTTCGTCCTTCAGGTGCGCGGCACCGCGGTCGAGGGTCAATTGCTCGATCGCGCGGTGCGCCAGCGCATAGATCGTGCCGCCCGGCGTCTCGTACATGCCGCGGCTCTTCATCCCGACGAAGCGATTCTCGACCAGATCGAGCCGCCCGATGCCATGCTTGCGCCCCAGCTCGTTGAGCTTGGCGAGCAGCGCGGCGGGCGAGAGCGCCTCGCCGTTGACCGCGACGCCGTCGCCACGTTCGAAATCGATCGTGATCGTCTCCGCCTGATCGGGGGCGTCCTCCGGGCTGACGGTGCGCGAGAAGACGTATTCGGGCACCTCGTCCCAAGGGTCCTCGAGCACCTTGCCCTCCGAAGAGGTGTGGAGCAGGTTCGCGTCGGTCGAGAATGGCGCCTCGCCGCGCTTGTCCTTGCTAACCGGGATCTGGTGCGATTCGGCGAATTCGATCAGCTTGGTGCGGCTGGTCAGGTCCCATTCGCGCCACGGCGCGATCACCTTGATGTCGGGGTTGAGCGCATAATAGCCCAGCTCGAAGCGAACCTGGTCGTTGCCCTTGCCGGTCGCGCCGTGGCTGACCGCATCGGCCCCCACCATCTTCGCGATCTCGATCTGGCGCTTGGCGATCAGCGGGCGCGCGATCGACGTGCCGAGCAGGTACAGCCCCTCGTACAGCGCGTTGGCACGCATCATCGGGAACACGTAATCGCGGACGAATTCCTCGCGCAGGTCGTCGATGAAGATGTGCTCGCGCTTGATCCCCATCAGCTCGGCCTTGGCGCGCGCCGGCTCCAGTTCCTCGCCCTGGCCCAGATCGGCGGTGAAGGTCACCACCTCGCAGCCATATTCGGTCTGGAGCCATTTCAGGATCACGCTGGTGTCCAGCCCTCCCGAGTAAGCAAGTACGACGCGCTTGATCTGATCGGTCATGGGCAAGGCTCCTTTTGCGCGGGCCGCTACGCGCTCGCGCGCGCAAGGGCAACCGTCTTGCCGCGCACCGGCCGCCGTCCGCCGGTCCGTTCAGCGGCGGTAAAAGCGCGGCGCGGCACGCTGGCGGGCATGAAGCATCATGTCACCCTTGCCGCCGCGCTCGTCGCGTTCCTGTCGCTGCCGGCACTGACCGTCACCGCTTTGGGTCAGGAGACGCGCGCCTCCGCCACCGCCAAGCTCGACAAGGAATTCGCCGCGTCGGACGCGAACAAGGACGGGTTCCTGTCGCCCGCCGAGTTGGAGGTGCGGATGGGGCGGATGAAGGTCGGCCCGGGCAAGACGCTCGACCCGACGCATGCGAAGCGCGTCGCCGCGCTCTTCCTGGCGCGCGCCGACACCAACAAGGACGGCAAGGTGAGCAAGGCCGAGTCGAACGCGCTGATGGGCGCGGTGTTCAGCGCCTATGACACGAACAGGGACGGCAAGGTCGACGCGACCGAAGCCGCCCGCGCCCGCGCCGCGGCGACCGGCACGGCACAGGGCAAGGCGGCACCGAAGCGGTAGGCGCGCCCCCGTCATGCCCGCGCAGGCCGGAATCCGGAACCTCCGGCGTTTGCGGCTCTGTCGACAGAACTGCGGGTCCGGATCGCCGGCTGCGCGGGGATGACGAACGAGGGGATCACCCCTCCCGCAGCCGCCGCTCTTCCTCGAACATGTAATCGCGGGTCAGCGGCAGCGCGAGGCGGTCGCGGCTGAACTGGATTTGGTAATTGACCAGCGGGCCGTTCGTGAACGACACGATCGCACCCGCCAGATAATAGGTCCACATCCGGAAAAACCGCTCGTCGTACAGCGCGACGATCTGGTCGTGCGCCGCCACTGTCCGCGCATACCAGTCGCGCAGCGTCATCGCATAGTGCATCCGCAGCACCTCGATATCGGTGACGAACCAGCGGATATATTCGTTCGCCTTCAGCACCTCCGACAGCGCGGGGATATAGCCGCCGGGGAAGATATATTTGTCGGTGAACGTGTCGGTGAAGTTCGGTCCGTCGCCGCGCCCGATCGTGTGGAGCAGCATGACGCCCTGGGGCGTCAGCAGGTCGCGGCACTTATTGAGATAGGTGCGGAAGTTGCGCGCGCCGACATGCTCGAACATGCCGACCGAGACGATCCGGTCGAACGGCTCCTCGAGCGCACGATAGTCGATCAGCTCGAACCGCACCTTATCGGCGACCCCCGCCTCCGCGGCGCGGCGCTTGGCGATCTTCAACTGCTCCTCGGACAAGGTGATCCCCAGCACCTCGGCACCGGTTTTCGCATGGATGTACAACGCCATCCCGCCCCAGCCGCAGCCGATATCGAGCACGCGCATTCCCGGCCGGATCGCCAGCTTGGCGACGATATGCGCCTTCTTGTCGGCCTGCGCCTGCTCCAGCGGATTCGCCGGATCGGTATAATAGGCGCAGCTGTACTGTTTATCGACGTCGAGGAAGAGGTCGTACAGCCGGTCCGACAGGTCGTAATGGTGCGCGACGTTGCGCTTCGACTGGAGCGCCTTGTTCGCGGTCAGGAAGCGGTGGCGGATTTGCCCGCCCAGCCGACGCAGCGGGCTGGCGGCGAGCTTGTTGCTGCCATTCTCCCAACGGCTGTTGCTGGTGGCGAGCATCAGTAAATCGAGGATATCGCCCTCCTCGACGATCAGCCGTCCGTCCATGAATGCCTCGGCGACGCCAAGCGCCGGATCGGCGACGATCTCACGATAAACTTTCGTATCGGTGATCCGGAACGACACCGGCTTCAGCGCGGGATCGTCCTGGCCGAAGGTGGAAACCGACCCATCGGGCTTGGTGAGGGTAAGGCGACCGCGCTGGATCGCGCGGCGCAGGAAGACGTCGATCAATGCCATAGGCGGCCTGCTAAACCCAGCCTTGGGCGCAGTGCAACCGTGCAGGCATTGCGTGCGCTTGCCGCGCCTTCTAGGCAACGGCCCATGCGCTACGTCAGCACCCGCGGGAACGCGCCCGCGCTCGACTTCGCGGGCGTCACGCTCGCCGGCCTCGCCTCCGACGGCGGGTTGTACGTGCCCGAACACTGGCCGACTCTGTCGCCCGAGGCGATCGGCGCGCTACGCGGCCTGTCCTATGTCGACACCGCGGTGGCGGTGATGGCGCCGTTCGTCGAAGGCACACTGACCCGCGAGGAACTGCGCGGGCTGTGCGCGGCGGCGTATGGCGCGTTCAGCCATGATGCCGTGACGCCGCTGGTGCAACTCGACCACGATCAGTGGTTGCTCGAACTGTTCCACGGCCCGACGCTGGCGTTCAAGGATGTCGCGCTGCAATTGCTGGGGCATCTATTCGAGCGGTTCCTGCAGGGCACCGACCAGCATTTGACGATCGTCGGCGCGACCAGCGGCGACACCGGCTCGGCGGCGATTGACGCGGTCGCGGGGCGGGAGCATCTCGACATCTTCATGCTCCACCCCGAAGGCCGGGTGAGCGAGGTGCAACGCCGCCAGATGACCACGGTCGGCGCACCCAACGTCCACAATATCGCGATCCGCGGCGACTTCGACACCGCGCAGGCGCTGGTGAAGGCGATGTTCAACGACACGTCCTTCTCGGCGCGCTTCCGGTTGTCGGCGGTCAATTCGATCAACTGGGCGCGGTTGATGGCGCAGGTGGTCTATTATTTCTACGCCGCCGTCCGGCTCGGCGCGCCCGCGAAACCGGTGGCGTTCAGCGTGCCCACCGGCAATTTCGGCGACGTCTTCGCCGGCTATGTCGCGGCCAAGATGGGGCTGCCGGTCGCGAAGCTGGTCGTCGCGACCAACGTCAACGACATCCTCGCGCGCGCGCTGGCGAACGGCGATTACTCGAGCCGCACCGTCGTCCCGACCCCGACGCCGTCGATGGACATCCAGGTGTCGAGCAATTTCGAGCGCTTGCTGTTCGATCTCGGCGGCCGCGACGGTGCGGCGCTGGCGGAGCAGATGCGCAGCTTCGAGGATGCGCGCAGCATCCGCCTGACCAACGCGCAGACGCAAGGCGCGGCCCCGCTCTTCGTCGGCGAGCGCGTCGACACCGACGAGATGGCGCTCGCAATGCGCCACGCGCACGAGCGCAGCGGTCAGATCGTCGACCCGCACACCGCGATCGCGCTGGCGGCGGCCCACCGCCATGCCAGCGAGGGCGTGCCGATGGTGACGCTGGCGACCGCGCATCCCGCGAAGTTCGGCGACGCGGTCGAGCGCGCCACCGGGGCTCGCCCCCCGCTGCCGCCACGCGTCGGCGACTTGTTCGAGCGCGAGGAGCGATTCGTGACGCTGGATGCCACCTATGAGGCGGTGAGCGGGTACGTCGCGCAGCATGCGGTGCCGCGTCACTGATGGAACTTTCAACTCTCGTCGGGGAGCCGTGGGCGGATTACGGGCTGGTCGATTCCGGCCACGGCCGCAAGCTGGAACGCTATGGCCGCTTCCGCTTCATCCGCCCCGAGCCGCAGGCGCTCTGGGCGCCCGCCAGGCCCGACTGGCGTGCGCAGGGCGAGTTCGTGCCGGGCAGCGACGAGGACGGCGGCGGGCAATGGCATTTCGCAGAGCCGGTCCCGCGCGACGGCTGGCCGCTGGCGTGGAGTGAGGGCGACGCGCGCGTCCGCTTCACTGCGCAGACCACGCCCTTCCGCCATCTCGGCTTCTTCCCCGACATGGCGCCGGTCTGGTCATGGATGCGCGAGCGGATCGCGGGCGTGGCCGAACCGGAGTGCCTGAACCTGTTCGGCTATACAGGGGTCGGCACGCTGGCGCTGTCGGCGGTCGGCGCGAAGATGGTGCATGTCGATGCGTCGAAGAAGTCGGTCGAGGCGGCACGCGGCAATGCCGCGCTCTCCGGGCTTGCGGACGCGCCGGTGCGCTGGATCATCGACGATGCCGCCAAGTTCGTGGCGCGCGAGGTGCGCCGCGGGCGGCGCTATGACGGTATTCTCCTCGACCCGCCCAAATACGGGCGCGGACCCGATGGTGAGGTTTGGCGGCTGGAAGAACATCTGCCCGCGTTGATCGCCGATTGTCGACAGTTGCTGGACGCCGAATCGCGCTATCTGTTCCTCACGGTCTATGCGGTGCGGATGTCGGCGCTGGCGATCGGCGAGATGCTGCGACAGGCGTTCGCGGACCTGCCCGGGACGGTCGAGGCCGGCGAACTGGCGGTGCGCGAGGAAGCGCGCGGGCTGACGCTGCCGACGGCGATTTGGGCGCGCTGGTCGCGGTAGGCGGCCACGAACCGTCGTCTTTCGACGCGGCAATCCATGCGCACTGACTGCCCCGCTCTCAAGTTTTAGAGGCCGAACGTCGATCCCACTTGCAGCATCAGCATAACTGATGTTACCGGTAACTAGTCCCGTCGCTACGAGCGGGTTCTTGCTGGGGAGGATATGATGCGGGTTCGTGTCTCGACGGTGCTTGTGTGTTCGACATCACTGGTTTCGCTGCTCATCGCCACCGCGAGCAGTGCGCAGGCAGGCGACGTCGCCGCTTCGCCGGCGTCCGTGCAACAGGATGGGACGACGACGGACGACGCCACCGCCGCCGACATCGTCGTGACCGGTATCCGCGAGAGCCAGCGCGCCTCGCTGGAGGCAAAGCGACAGTCGCCGGTGATCCTGGACGCGGTGACCGCCACCGACGTCGGCAAGTTCCCGGACGCCAACATCGCCGACTCGCTGCAACGCATCACCGGCGTCGCGATCCAGCGTAACGCCGGCGAGGGTCAGTACATTACGGTGCGTGGCTTCGGTCCGCAGTACAATAACGTGCTGGTGAACGGCCGCACGCTGGCCACCAGCTCGATCGGCCGCGAATTCGATTTCGCGACGCTGTCCTCGGGGCTGATCAGCCGTGCCGAGGTATACAAGAGCTACGATCCCAAATTGCAGGAAGGCGGCATCGGCGCGACGGTCAATGTGGTGACCGCGCGTCCGCTAGAAGGGCGCGAGGGCCTGCACCTGACCGCGCAGGCAGGCGGCATCTACGACCTGCTGTCGAAGAAAGCGACGCCGAACCTCGGCTTCGTCGCCAACTGGCGCAACGCCGACGGCACGTTCGGCGTGGAAGCGTCGCTCAACTATACCCGTCGCAAGTCGTTCGACGATCAGGCAAAGGTCGAGGGGTGGTTCGCGGTCGATCCCGACTCGAACACTGTCTCGCTCATCAACGGCACGCCGCAATCAACCGGCCTGACACCCGCAAACTACAGCTATCTTAACGTCGGCGGCAGCCGCACGCTGTACATCCCGCAGGCCTATGACAATTGGCGCGCGACGATTGACCAGAAGCGGCTGACCGCGAACCTCACCGCGCAATATCGCCCGACCGAAACCGTTACAATCACCCTCGACGGCCTGTATTCGCAATATGACGTCTACACGCTCAATACCTATTACAAGTCGTTCTTCGTCCAGCCGTATTTCGCCAGCGACCTGACGTTTGACTCTAACGGCACGGTCACCAACTTCACCCGCCCCGGCAAGGCGTTCTTCGCCGCCAACCCGTCGATGGCCGCCGATCCGCGCTCGGTCCCGCAGCAGTCGGATAATATCGTCAACTACGAAGACCGTAGGACCGATACCTATCAGTTCGGCGGCAACATCAAGTGGGATGCCACTGACCGGCTGGCGTTCGAGGTGGATCTGTCGAACTCGCGCGCCACCGCCAACACGCCCAACGGCGGGCTGGTGCTCGGCAATTACCTCAACAACACGCTATCGTTCAGCCTGCCCGATGATCAGTTGCTGCCCGTCGTGAAACGCAACGAGACGGTTACCGCGTCGCAGCTGACCAACCATTATACCGGCCTCAACATTTCGCGGTTCACCGACGATCTGACCGAGGCCCGGTTCCAAGCCAGCTGGCGCGTGGAAGCGGGCATCTTCGACGGCGTACAGGCCGGCGGCTTCTATTCGCGGCGTCGCAAACTGAACCAGCAATATGCGACGCCCGGGTCGAATTATTGCGCCTATTGCGGCTATGAGACGCCGGTCGATCCCACGCTGGTGTCGTCCTATACGCTGAACAACTTCCTTCCGAACGCTTCCGGCAGCGATGGAAGCATCACGCAATTCTTCAACTTCAGCATTCCCGAGATTGTCGCCTATCAGTCGCAGACGGCGACGCTCAATTCCCGGACGCCCGGTGCGCAGGCCTCGATCCCCACAGCAACCTTCCTCGCGCTCGGCGGCTACGTCCCCGCCTTGCAGCCCGGCCAGGGCTTCGACGTCACGGAGAAGGTCTATGCCGGCTTCGTCAACACCAGCTGGAAGGGCAACGGCTGGTCGGCGAACATCGGCGTACGCCTCGCCAAGACGCGGACGGCGTCGCTCGGCAACATCCAGCCGGTGACCGGGATCTATCCTAACCCGGGCGACAGCTCGCTGCTGGTCTTCACCTACGGGCCGACGACGCCGATCACGGTGAAGAACGACTATCTGAACGTCCTGCCCGCCGCCAACCTGAAGATCGACGCGACCGAGAACGTCGTCCTGCGCCTAGCCGCCTCGAAGACGCTGACGCGCCCGACCCTGTCGGATCTGGGCCCCAACAATAATTACGCCGGCCGCGTCACCCAGCCGCTGTCAAGCGGCGGCAACCCGCTGCTCGATCCGTTTACGGCGTGGAATTTCGACGCGTCGGCCGAATGGTACGTCACGCGAGATTCGGCGCTGACCGCGGCCGCCTTCCGCAAAAACTTCTCGGGCTTCCTTAGCAACCAAACCATTCAGGTGCCGCGCGCCGGCACGGACCTTCAGGGCAAGCCCACCACATACAATTTCTATGACACCCGGCCGCGCAACGGCAACAGCGGCTCGGTCACGGGCTTTGAACTCGGCGCCAATTACGCGATCAGCCGCGGCTTCCTGACCGGCTTCGGCGCCGGCGCCAATTACACTCACGTCACCAGCGACCAGAAGGTCGTCACCCCCGGCGACTGCACCGATATCGAAGGGCTTTCGAAGAACAGCTACAACGTCAACGGCTTCTACGAACGCAATGGCCTTCAGGCGCGCGCCGCCTACAATTGGCGCTCAGCCTATCTGCGCGTCTGCCGCGGCGCGCAGGGCAAACCCGAGATGACCGACGCCTATGGCCAACTCGATGCGAACATCGCCTACGATCTCACCCCCAATTTCCAGGTCTATCTGGAGGGCGTGAACCTCACCAACAGCTACGGCTACAGCTACTCGGTCTATCACAACCGCATGTTGCTCAGCGAGAGCACGGGCCGCCGCCTGCTGGCTGGCGTCCGCGCGAAGTTCTGACCGACCACGCCCGACACCGGATCGCGCTCGCGCGGCCCGGTGTCGGGGTCAGTCGCTTCCCGCCCGCATCGCTGCCCCCGCGACGACCGGCGCCCCTGCCACCAGCACCAGACTCACCGCCGCCAACAGCTTCAACCCGCTCGCGCCCCCTTCGATCGCCCCCGCACCGAAGATCAGCAGCGGCACCGCAAGCGGCAGCATCACCAGCCCCGCGACCGCCCCGGCCCCGCGCAACCCTGCGACCAGCGCCCCGGTTGCGACCGCCAGCGCGGCGAGCCCGGGCGTCCCGAGCAGCAGCCCCGCCTCGACCAGCAACAACCGCTCCGCCGACAGGTCGAGCAGCCCCGCCGCGATCACCGCCGCCAGCATCAGCGGCGGCGCGAAGGCGCACCAATGCGCCGCAAACTTTACCGCTGCGACCGTCACGGGCGACACGCCGCGCACCATCAACTGGTCGAGCACCCCCGCTTCGAGATCGGGCTGCACCAGCCGCTCGACCGGCAGCAACGCGGCCAGCAACGCCGCCGCCCAGATCACGCCCCCGCCGACGCGCGCCAGCAACGCCGCATCCGGCCCGATCGCGAACGGGAACAGCACCGCCACGAGAAGGAAGAACGCGATCACCAACGTCACGCCGCCGCCGGCATATCCCCGCCGCACGTCGCGCCAGAACAACGCGATCACAGCGCCACCGTCACGGCTTCGGGCACCGCCAGCGGCTGATGCGTGGTGACCACCACCGCGCCGCCCCCGCCGCGGTGCCCCTCGATCAAGCCTTCCAGCCGCATCACCGCCGCCGCATCGAGCCCGCTGGCGGGTTCGTCGAGCAACCACAGGTCCGCGCCGCTTGCCACCACCCGCGCCAGCGCGGCGCGGCGGCGCTGCCCGGTCGACAGCATCCGCACCGGCACGTCGGCGATGTCGCTCAAATCCAGCGCCGCCAGCGCCGCCGCGACGCGCATCCCGGCCGAGGCGCGTCCGTCGAGCACCGCCCAGAACGCCAGCGCGTCGACCAGCCGCCGCTCGGGATCGAGCGCGGCCGCCTCCCCCATCCAAGCCAACCGTCCATCGTGCCTGACGATACCGGCCGCCGGCGCCAACAAACCGGCGAGCACGCGCAGCAGGCTCGATTTGCCCGCACCGTTCGCGCCGCTGACCAGCAACGCCCCGCCGCGCGGCACGGCGACGTCGAGGTCCTCGACCAGCACGCGTCCGCCGCGCGCGACGGTCAGCGCCTCCGCGACGAGCAGGCTCAATCCGCCACCGCAGCTTCCAGGGCGTGCATGTCGTCGTCGGACAGGCCGAAATGGTGGCCGATCTCATGGATGGTGACATGCGCGACGAGATCGTCGAGCCGCACGCCGGTTTCGCACCATTCGGCGAGGATCGCCTGCCGGTACAGATGGATGCGATCGGGCATCGCCCCGCTGTCGAACGCACTTTTCTCACCGATCGGTCGACCGTGATACAGGCCCGTCAGCTCGATCGGATGCTCCAGCTCCAGCGCGGCAAGCGTCTCCGCATCCGCCTCTTCCTCGACCAGCAGCACCACATCGCCCAGATGTGCGCGGAACGCGGCCGGCAGTCGCGCGATCACGCGGCGTGCGTGTGCCTCGATCGCGTCTGCGGAGGGCGCGATGCCCATCATTGCCTCTTGCCCGTCCATCCCGCCGGCCATACCGCTCCGGGCAAACGAGCGGAAGGGAGCGGGTGCATGGCCGAGACGATCGAACCGTTGAGCGAGGCCGAGCGGGTCGATGCGCTCGATGCGCTACCGGACTGGGACTATGACGAGGGCCGCGACGCGATTACGCGCTCGATCGTGTTCACCGACTTCGCGGAAGCATTCGGATTCATGACGCAAGTCGCGCTGCTCGCAGAGCGCGCCGACCATCATCCCGAATGGAGCAACGTGTGGAATCGCGTTGAGATTCTGCTGACAACGCATGATGCCGGCGGACTTTCCGGGCGGGATATAGAGTTGGCGACGGCGATCGACGCCATTCTTGGCGGATGACACCAGGCCGACACTGATCGCCATCAACATGAATCATTGGAACGTTACCCGGCGTCTGGCCGTCTACGTTCCTCTATGACGGCACCTGACACCCCTCTGTTCCGCTGGACGCATCATGCGCAGGCGGAAATGGAATCGCTCCTCCACGACCATATCGCCGACCGCGCGTTTCCGTGCGTCGGCGCCAAGGCCGCGATGGCGCGCGGCACGCTCAACGTGCTGGCGTGCTCGACAATTGACAGCGCCTGGGACGATCTGCGCATCCACGACGGACTCATCGAGTTCGCGGCCGCCTATCGCGAGAACCCGGCGCTGTTCCGTAGCTTCGCGGTGGTGTTCGACGGGCCGGACGGCCTTGACGAGCCCGCGTTCGAGCGGGCGCTGTGGCAGCGCATCCAGTCGCTCTCCGACAAGGATGTCTGGCGCGGTCAGCCTTATGACACGCGCGTCAGCCACGATCCGACCGATTCGCATTTCTCGCTCAGCTTCGGCGGCGAGGCGTTCTTCGTCGTCGGGCTGCACCCGAACGCCTCGCGTCCGGCGCGCCGCTTCGCGCGGCCGACCCTGGTGTTCAACCTCCACGATCAGTTCGAAACGCTGCGCGCCGACGGCCGCTATGAGACGATGCGCGAGGCGATCATGGTCCGCGACGAGGCGATCGCCGGCTCGCGCAACCCGATGCTGGCGCGCCACGGCGAGGTCAGCGAGGCGCGGCAGTATAGCGGCCGCATCGTCGACTCGGCATGGCGCTGCCCGTTTCACTACGCGGGCGAGAAGCATCCATGACTGGCGATGTTCACGAGATTCCGCCACGTAGCGGCGCCGGCTTCACGCTGTCCGCCGGTCAAACGCTGACGGTGATCGACCCGCGCGGCGTGCAGGTCGCCGATCTGCTCGCCTACAACGCCGCCGACGTGCGCGAGGTGCTGTCGTCGGGCCGGACGCTCGACTATGCCGAGACGATCCGGCTCACCACCGGTCACAAGCTCTACTCGAACCGCTCGAACGTGATGCTGGAGATCGTCAAGGACACGGTGGGGCGGCACGACTTCCTGCTGACGCCGTGTTCCTATGCGACGTTCGACCATTTCTACCCCGATCTTCCACGGCATCGCGGCTGCTTCGGCAATCTTGCCGAGGCGCTGGCGCCGTGGGGCGTCACCGAGGATATGATCCCGGTCGCGTTCAATTGCTTCATGAACGTGCCGGTCGACGGGCCCACCGGGCGGCTTGAGGTATTGCCGCCGGTCAGCAAGGCCGGCGACCGGATCGTGCTGCGCGCCGCGATGGATCTGGTAATCGGGCTTACGGCCTGTTCCGCGCCCGCATCGAACGGCGGCAGCTTCAAGCCCATTCACTATTGCGTCGAATAGATCATTTCGCGTTGCTCGGCTTCGGCCGCTCGCTCGGCATAACGGTCGGCGAGATCGAGGTGGAGGCGGCGGATCGCCTCTTCGCACGCGGCCCGCGCGCGCTGCTTCTCTTCGACGATGCGTCGACGGAAATACGCGATATCGCCCGTGGCAGACATGACCGATGCTCCTGACCCGAGGAATGACGGTACGCGCTCAACTGCGGGGATTGTGCCCCCGACCTGCCGCCAGTGCCTTCATCTCGATCAAGTCGGCACTGGCGGAATCGTACAAAGCCGATGATGTGGGTGAATGACGATCACGCATTCCTTTGACCGCGTCATGCGCGACTCGTCCGCAGCGCTCCACGAGCGCGCGGTGATCGAGGAGTCGCCGGTCGCGATCGAAGTGAACGGCATCGGCTATGCGGTGATGATGGCGACTCCGCAGGATATTCCCGACTTCGCGACCGGCTTCGCGCTCGCCGAGCGGATCGTCACGGTGCCCGACGAGATCGAGTCGCTCGACGTCCACGAAACGCCGCGCGGCACGATCGTCCGCCTTGCGGTGCCCCCCGCCCGCGCCGCCGCAATGCTCGACCGCGTACGGCGGCGGACCAGCGACAGTTCGTGCGGGCTATGCGGGATGGACAATCTCGATGCCATCCACCGCGACCTGCCCCGCGTCCCCGACGCCACCGCCGATCCGGCGGCGATCTTCGCCGCGCTCGCCGCGATGCGCGCACATCAGCCGCTCAACCGCGCCACCGGCGCCGCCCACGCCGCGATGCTGTGCGCGCACGACGGCGCGATCCGGCTGGCTCGCGAGGATGTCGGACGGCACAACGCGTTCGACAAACTGATCGGCGCGATGGCGCGGCAGCGGCTCGGCTGGGACGGCGGGTTCGCGCTCCTGTCCTCTCGCTGCTCCTACGAGCTGGTCGAGAAGGCCGCGCTGGCGGGCTGCCCGATGCTGGTGACGGTGTCCGCGGCCACCAGCTTGGCGCTGGAACGCGCCGCCGCCGGCGGGCTGACACTCGTGTCGCTGGCGCGCGACGATGCGGTACTTTTCTCGCATCCCGTGCGTTAGTGCGTGCATGACCGAGCAGCACGACGATCGCCCCGATTTCACTCCTTACGATGGCCCGGCGGGCGGCTGGGGGTCGATGCGCTCGCTCGCCGACATTATCCCGCGCGAAAAGAATATCGCGCAGACCTCCGCCGAGCTGCTGCGCCAGAACAAGCACGACGGTTTCGCCTGCGTCAGCTGCGCCTGGTCGAAGCCCTATCCGCCCGGACCCGTCGAATTCTGCGAGAACGGCGCGAAGGCGACCGCGTGGGAGATCACCAGCCAGCGCGTCACTCCCGACTTCTTCCGCCAGCACACGCTGACCGAGTTGCGCGGCTGGACAGACTACCGGTTGGAGGAAGCCGGGCGGCTGACGCACCCCATGAAATACGACGCGGCGACCGACAAATATGTCGTCGCGCCGTGGGAAGAGGCGTTCCACGCGATCGGCGCGCGGCTGAAAGCGCTGCCGCCCAAATCGGTGGTCTTCTACGCGTCGGGGCGCGCCAGCCTCGAGACATCGTTCATGTGGCAATTGATGGCGCGCCTCTATGGCAACCAGAACCTGCCCGACAGCTCGAACATGTGCCACGAATCGACCTCGGTCGGGCTCAAGACCTCGATCGGCGTGCCCGTCGGCACGACGAAGCTCGAGGATTTCGACACCACCGACTGCATCCTGCACTTCGGCCAGAATGTCGCGACCAACAGCCCGCGGATGCTGCATCAGCTTCGGGACGTCCACAAGCGCGGCGCGGACATCATCGTCTTCAACCCGCTCAAGGAACGCGGGCTGGAGCGGTTCACCGACCCACAGAACCCGATCGAAATGGCGACGGGCAAGGAAACCCTGATCGCCACCCAATATCATCAGGTGAAGGCCGGCGGCGACATTGCGGTGATGATGGGCATCGCCAAATGGCTGCTCGCCCATGATGCGATCGATCACGACTTTATCGCCGAGCACACCCATGATTTCGCACCGTTCGCTGCCAAGGTGCAGGCGACCGCGTGGGACGAGATCGAGCACGAATCGGGGCTGACCCGCGCCGCGATCGAACGTGCGGCCGCGGCCTACGACCGCGCGAAAACCGCGATGGCGATCTACGGCATGGGGCTGACCCAGCATGTGAAGGGCGTCGACAACGTCCGAATGCTCGTCAACCTGATGCTGATGCGCGGCAACATCGGCAAGCCCGGGGCGGGGTTGTGTCCGGTACGCGGCCACAGCAACGTCCAAGGGCAGCGCACCGTCGGCATTACCGAGAAAACCGAACTCGCGCCCGTGGAGAAGCTCAAGGAACGCTATGGCTTCTCGCCGCCGACCGAAAAGGGGCTGGATACGGTCGAGACATGCCGCGGGATCATCGACGGGACGGTCAAGGCGTTCCTGTCGCTCGGCGGCAATTTCGCGCGCGCGGTGCCCGAAACCAAATTGGTCGAGGACGGCTGGGCGCGGATGGACCTGTCGGTGCAGATCGCGACCAAGCTCAACCGCAGCCACCTGATCCCCGCCGCCGGCGACACGTGGCTGCTGCCGTGCCTCGGCCGGATCGAACGCGACCTGCAGGCGACCGGACCGCAGCGCGTGACCGTCGAGGACTCGACCAGCGTCATCCACCCTTCGCTCGGCAAGGTCGAGCCGGCCAGCCCGCACCTGCTGTCCGAACCGGCGATCGTGGCCGGGATCGCCAAGGCGTTCCTGCCCGCCAATCCCGCGATCGACTGGGACGCATGGGTCGGCGACTACAGCCTGATCCGCGACGAGATCGCCGCGGTGTTCCCGCACTTCTTCGCGCGCTTTAACGAGCGGCTGCAGGAGAAGGGCGGCTTCTGGAAAGGCAACAAGGCCGCCGGCCGCGAATGGGATACCGAGAGCGGCAAGGCCGAGTTCCTCGTCCCCGACGTGCTCAACGCCACCGGCTTCACCGAGGCGGAGGGGCGCTTCCGACTGCTGACGCTGCGCTCCAACGATCAGTTCAACACGACGATCTACGGCTATTCGGATCGCTTCCGCGGAATCAACGGCACGCGACAGGTGGTGCTGATGAACCGTGCCGACATCGCACGCGCCGGGCTCAGCGCGGGGCAGAAGGTGACGCTCGCCACGGACGCGGAGGACAATCACGATCGTCGCGTGGGTGACCTGATCGTCGTCGAATATGACGTACCCGACGGCTGCATCGCGGCCTATTACCCGGAGTGCAACCCGCTGATCCCGCTCTCGCACCATGCCGAGGAAAGCCACGTCCCGGCGGCGAAGTCGGTGCCGGTAAGAGTGCTGGCTTAGCGCATCTAAGCCCTCTCCCCTCCGGGGAGAGGGTTGGGTGAGGGGCCGGTGCCTCGCAGAGAAGTCCGTCTCGGTGAGACCCAGCCCCTCACCCCAGCCCTCTCCCCGCAGGGGAGAGGGAGCGCACCGACCACCCGGCATAATTATGCGACAAATCGGCGATAGCGCCACGAGTGCCGTCGAACGTCACGCGCGGCTGGGGTAAAACATGCGTCTCTCGTTCCTTCTGCTGGCCTCCACCGCGGCGCTCCCCGCCTACGCCCAGCAACCCGCCACGCCACCCGCGCCCGCGCAGACCGGCGCGCAGGCTCCGGCCACCCCCGCCGCCGAACCCGACACCGAGGAGGACGGCAGCGAAGACATCGTCGTCACCGGCTCGCGCGCGCAACGCGGCGCGGTGATCGGCGACGTGACGCCTGAGGAGCAATTGTCCCCCGCCGACATCCGCAGCTACGGCGTCAGCTCGGTCACCGAATTGCTCAACGAACTGTCGCCGCAGACGCGCTCCGGGCGCGGCGCAGGCGGTGCGCCGGTGGTGCTGCTCAACGGACGGCGGATTTCCGGCTTCCAGGAAATCCGTGACCTGCCGACCGAGGCGATCCAGCGCGTCGACATCCTTCCCGAGGAAGTCGCGCTCAAATACGGCTATCGCGCCGACCAGCGCGTCGTGAACTTCGTGCTGCGACGCCGTTTCAAGGCGGTGACCGCCGAGGTCGAGGATCGTTTCGCGACCGAGGGCGGGCGCAACACGCCCGGCGGTGAGCTGGATCTGCTCCGCATCCGCAGCGACAAGCGCGTCAACCTGCACCTCGAGTACAGTCGCCCCGGCGCGCTTACTGAGTCCGAACGCGACATCATCCAGGCGTCCAATGCCGCCGCGGTCGGCGGCAACGTCTCCTCGCTCAACCGCGGCGCGATCGACCCGCTGTTCGGCAACGCCTCGACGCTCGGCATTCCCGCGCTCGCCGCCACGCAGGCACCGCTGCTCGGCGACTTCACGACGACGCGCAACATCACCGATCAGGGCGCGTACCGCACGCTCCTGCCGCAACAGCGGACGTTCAGCGCCAACGGCACCTATGCCACGACGATCTTCGGCAACGTCTCGGCGTCGCTGAACGCGACCGTCGATCACAATGTCACGCGTGCGCTGCGCGGACTGGCCGAGGTCGATCTCACGCTGCCGGTCGGCAGCCCGTACTCACCCTTCGCGGTGCCGGTGCGCGTGACGCGCGCGTTCGACGACGTGCCTGCTCTCACGCAACGCGCCGAGACGACCGACCTCCACCTCGGCGGTACGCTCAACGGCGATCGCGGCCAGTGGCGCTGGTCGCTCACCGGCAACGTCGACCGCGACGAGAGCAATACGGTCACCACGACCGGGCTCGACGCCAGCGCGTTGCAGGCCGGGATCGACGCCTTCGACCCGCTCGCCAATCCCTATGCGCCGCTGTCGCTGGGCGCGTCGCCCGCCGATCGCGGCCGTTCGGTCGCGACCAGCGCCGGGCTCGACGCCCTGGTCGCGGGGCCCTTGTTCCTCCTCCCGGCCGGCTACGCAAACACCAGCATCCGCGTCGGCGCGTCGACCAGCGACTTCACCAGCGACTCCTTTCGCCGTGGTGTGGCGAGCGCCGCCGACATCGGGCGCGATGTCGCCAATGCGCAGATCAACCTCGACCTGCCGATCGCCAACAAGGCGCAGGGCGTGCTCAGCGCGCTCGGCCGGCTGTCGATCAACGGCAATCTCGCGGTCGACCAGCTTTCTGACTTCGGTACATTGTGGACGATCGGCTATGGCGCGAACTGGACGCCGATCGAGGGCATAAGGCTGCTCGCGTCCGTCACCGACCAGGACGAAGCGCCCTCGGCGCAGCAGCTCGGCAACCCTTCGGTGACAACCCCTGGCGTGCGCGTGTTCGATTACGTGCGCGGCACCACCGCAACCGTCACCACGATCACCGGCGGCAACCCGAACCTGATCGCCGACAACCGCCACGCGCTGAAGGTCGGGCTCGACATCAAGCCGTGGAGCGCGCAGCAGATCAACTTCCGCGCCGATTACACACGACAGAGCACCGACAACCCGATCGCCGCCTTCCCCAGCGCGACCGCCGCGATCGAATCTGCCTTCCCCGATCGCTTCACGCGCGACGCTGGTGGCAATCTGCTCCAGATCGACTCGCGCCCGATCAATTTCGCGCGCAGCGAGACGTCGCAGCTCCGCTACGGCGTCAACCTGTCATTCCGCATCAAATCCGAGCTGCAAAAGAAGATCGAGGCGTTCCGCGCCGGCACTGGCCCGAACCCGTTCGAGGGGTTGCGCCCGCCCGGTGGCGAACGCCGCCCCGACCGCCCCCCGCAGGATCGCACCCGGCCGGACGGGAGCGCGATGAACGGCGGGCGTCCCGACGCAGGCGGCGGCGCAGCGGGCGGCCCGCCCGGCGGCGGCGGCTTCCGTGGGCGCGGTGGCGGCGGTGGCGGTCAGGCCGGCGGTCGTGTGCAGTTCGCGCTCTATCACACCTGGCACCTCACCGAACGGGTGACGATCGCGGACGGCGGACGCGTGCTCGACCTGCTGAACGGCGACGCGATCGGCGCGGCCGGCGGTCAGGCGCGGCATGAGCTGGAGGGGCAGGCCGGCTATACCAACAACGGCCTCGGCGCGCGACTATCGGTCAATTACCAGAGCGGCACCCGCGTCAACGGCGGCACCGCCGCCACGCCGGAGACGCTCCGGTTCGGCGGCCTAGCCACCGCCAACCTCCGCCTGTTTGCCGATCTCGGCGGCAACATCGACTGGGTTCGCGCGCATCCGTGGATGCGCGGCGCGCGCGTCAGCGTTCAGTTCGACAACCTCTTCAACACCCGCCGCGACGTCCGCGACCAGAATGGAGAGGTGCCGATCGGCTTCCAGCCCGATTATCTCGACCCGGTCGGCCGCACGATCCGCGTCTCGTTCCGTAAGCTGTTCTTCTGAACGACCATTGCCCCTGCAGGCAGGGGCCATGGCTGTCGGGTGTCACGATCGGTCGCCCCGAAAGCCGGCGCCATCGTGTCACTCACAATCCGACCCGCCCCGCCAGCCAGCGCGCCGCCGCCTCGGGGCTCTGCTTGTCGCGGTCCCGATCGACCCGGTAATTGGCCTCACGCATCGCTGCCACCGGAATACGCCCGATCAACGGCCGCAGCGCATCGAGGAACCGCGCCTCGGCACGGTGCGCCGGCGCGACCAGCACGATCGCGTCATAGCCGGGGATCGCGTGACGCGGGTCGGCAAGCACCGTCAGCCGATCGGCCGCGATCCGCCCGTCCGACGAGAAGGCGCTGATGACATCGGCGCGCCCGCTCTCCAGCGCGCGGTACATGAAGGTCGGGCTGTACGGCGTCGCGCTCGCGAAACGCAGAGGATAGGCGCGACGGATCGCCTGCCATTCCGGCCGGTCGAGAAACTCCAGATCGGCCCCGAACCGCAACTGCGGCGCGACGCGCACCAGATCGTCGAGCGTCGCGACACCGCGCCGCTGCGCATCGTCACCGCGCATCGCGAATGCATAGGCATTCTCGAACCCGAGCGCGCCAAGCAAAGTGACGCCGCGCGACTTTCGCACCCAATCCGCGATGGCGCGTAGCTGCGCGCCGCGTGGCGGCGTATCGGTGCGGTGCATTTCGGCGGTCCAGAGCGTGCCGGCATAGTCGACATAGACATCGACCTCGCCCCCCGCGACCGCGCCGAACGCCACCGCCGAGCCGAGCCCGTCGCGGTACGTAACCTCATAGCCCGCGCGCGTGAGCCGATCGCCGATCAACCGCGCCAAAATATACTGCTCGGAAAAGTTCTTTGCGCCGACCACGATCCGCCGCTCGCTCCCCGAGCGCCACAGCGGGGTACTCGCCGCCACCACCGCCAGGCCCAGCAACAGCAAGGCGGCCCCCGCGCGCTTCCAGCGCCGCTCCCCCGCCGCGCGCTCTGCGATCCCGAGCAACAGATCGACGCCCAGCGCCAGCCCGGCCGCGCCGACGCAGCCGGCGATCACCAGCGTCCATGCCTGCGTCTGAAGCCCCGCGAAGATCAGATCGCCGAGGCTCGGCTGACCGACGGTGGTCGACAGCGTCGCCGCGCCGATCGTCCACACCGCGGCGGTGCGCACGCCCGCCATCGCGATCGGCAGTACCAGCGGCAGCTCGACGATTCGCAGTTTTTGCCCCGGCGTCATCCCGATCCCGTCCGCCGCCTCCCGCACCGCCGGATCGAGCCCGCGCAACCCCGTGACGATATTGCGCACGATCGGCAGCAGCGCATAAAGGGACAGCGCGAGCAGCGCAGGCAAAAAGCCGAGTGCGGGCACGCCATGCCCGATCCACAGCAATACCGGATAGAAGAGCGCGAGCAGCGCGAGGCTGGGCACCGTCTGCACGAGACTCGCGAAGCCCAGCACCAGGCCCGCCAGCCGCGGCGCGCGCGCCGCCCGGATCGCGACCGGCACACCGACCACCAGCGCCACCGCCAACGCTGCCATCGCAAGCAGCAGGTGCTGCGCGGCAAGCGCCGGCACGCGGGCGAACGCGTCGTTCATGTCGACAGCGCCGCCAGCCACGCCGCCTGCCCGCGCGGCACCGCCACCAGCGCCTGCGCCGCTTCACCGCCCGCGCCGCGCAGCAACGCGGCGGGTGCTTCGTCGGCGACGACGCGGCCCGCCGCCATGACGACGACCCGGTCGGCGAGCAGCAGCGCCTCGGCCATGTCGTGCGTCACCATGATCGTCGTCAGCGCCAGTTCGTCGTGCAGCCTCCGCACCGCCCCCGCGAGCGACTCGCGCGTCACCGGGTCGAGTGCGCCGAACGGCTCGTCCATCAGCAGCAGTCCCGGTCGCGTCACCAGCGCGCGTGCGACGCCGACACGCTGGCGCTGGCCGCCCGACAGCTCGGCGGGCATCCGCGTCGCAACCGTGCGCGGCAGCTCGACAAGGTCGAGCATCGCGGCGGCACGCAGCGGATCGGGTGTACCGGCGAGCCGCAGCGGCAGCGCGATATTTTCCACGACGCTCAGATGCGGAAACAGCCCGACGTCCTGGAACACATAGCCGATCCGCCGCCGCAGCGCGGGCGCCGGCTCTCCGGCAACATCGCGCTCGTCGAGCAGCACACGGCCGTTCTCGGGCGTCACCAATCGATTAATTGTCTTGAGCAAGGTTGACTTACCGGACCCTGACGCCCCGACCAGCGCGACGAAGGTACCGCCTGCGATCGTCAGCGACACGCCATCGATCGCCGCCGCGTCGCCGTAACGCTTGCCGACCTGCTCGAAGGCGACCGCCGGACCGGACGAAAGTGCTGGCATCGTCGCCGGTGATGCGGGAAGCGTGCCTGCTTAACAAGCATTAACGAGGGAGAGCGGGATGAAGGCGATGCTGGTCACAGGCGGCGGCTCGGGCATCGGGCGCGCGGTGGCGCAATTGTTCAGCGCCCGCGGCTGGCGGGTCGGGCTGGCAGACATCGACGCGCAGGGGTTGCGCGACACCGCCGCGCTGCTCCCCGGCGACCGCACCAGCACGCATGTCATGGACGTTCGCGATCCGTCGGAATGGGAGGAAGTACTCGCGGACTTCGCGCGGGTCAGCGACGGGCGGCTCGACGTGCTGTTCAACAATGCCGGGATCGCGGCGGGCGGGCCGTTCGCCGAGATCGGGCTCGACGCGATCGATCGCGTGATCGACGTCAACTTCCGCGGCCTGACCTATGGCGCACGGATGGCCTATCCGTATCTGAAGCAGACGCCCGGTGCGTGCCTGCTCAACACCGCCTCGGCCTCGGCGATCTACGGCTCGCCGGGATTGGCGATCTATTCGGCGACCAAGTTCGCGGTGCGCGGGCTGACCGAGGCGCTCGACGGCGAATGGGCAGCGGACGGCATCCGCGTCCGCTCGCTGATGCCGAGCTTCATCGACACCAACCTGCTGTCCGCGCCGATCCCGGGCACGAAATATACCGCGCGCGATCTGGTGGTGCGGCGGAAGATGGAGTTCACGCCGGTCGAAACGGTCGCGGACCAGGCGTGGGCGGCTGTGCACGGAAACCGCGTTCACACGATCGTCGGCAAGACGGCGCAACGCATGGCGTTCGCCGCGCGCTGGATGCCGGGCCGGCTGCGCGCGATGATGCGCGGTCGGTGAGCCACCCCCGTCATTCCCGAATAGGCGGGAATCGCGGGGAAGTTTTCAGGCTCCCCGATAGATGGGTCAGACTCGCATCGGCATCAGCACGTAAAGCGCCGGGCTCTTGTCATTTTCGCGGATCAGCGTCGGCGCGGCGGCGTCGGCGAGGTGGACCTCGACCAAATCGGTGCCGATCTGCCCGAGAATATCCATCAGATACCGGCTGTTGAAGCCGATCTCGAACGGGGTCGCCGCATATTCACCAGGCACTTCCTCGGCCGCGGTGCCGTTCTCGGGGCTGGTCACCGACAGCGTGATCTTGTCGCGATCCAGCGCCATCTTCACCGCGCGGGTCTTCTCGGTCGCGATCGTCGAGACACGGTCGACACCCTGCATGAAGCTCTTCGGATCGAGCTTCAGGATCTTGTCGTTGCCGGTCGGGATCACGCGGCTGTAATCGGGGAAGGTGCCGTCGATCAGCTTCGATGTCAGGATCGCCTGCCCCAGATCGAAACGGATCTTGGTGCCCGACAAGGACACACCGACCGAGCCGTCGACCTCGTCGAGCAACTTGCGCAGCTCGGCAATGCACTTACGCGGCACGATCACGTCGGGCATCCCGCTTGCACCCTCGGGCTGGTCGACGGTGACGCGCGCGAGGCGGTGCCCGTCGGTCGCCGCGGCCTTCAGCACGCCCTCGGCGACGTGCAGGAAGATGCCGTTGAGATAGTAACGCGTCTCCTCGGTGGAGATCGCGAAACGCGTCTTGTCGATGATCTGCTTGAGCGTTTCGGCGGGCAGCTCGAATTGGGTCGGCAGCTCGCCCTCGGCGATCACCGGAAAATCGTCGCGCGGCAGCGTGCCGAGCGAGAAACGCGCGCGCCCCGCCACGATCGTCATCCGCCCCTCGGCGGCAGTCAGCGAGACCTGCGCGCCTTCGGGCAGCTTGCGCGCGATGTCGAACAGCGTGTGCGCGGACACGGTCGTCGCCCCCGGCTGATCGACCGCCGCCGCGACGCTCTCGTTGATCTGCAGGTCGAGGTCGGTTGCCATTAACCGCAACTGCCCCTCGGCAGTCGCCTCAAGCAGCACGTTCGACAGGATCGGGATGGTGTTGCGCCGCTCCACCACCGACTGGACGTGGCTCAGCCCCTTCAGCAGCGTCGCGCGTTCGATCGTCGCCTTCATCGTCACTTCCCCCGGCCCGCAGGTCACTCACCAGGGGCAATTGGCCGAGTCTCCCTAGCCAAAAAGAAAGGGCGGGAGCAAGCGCCCCCGCCCCTTCCGGCTCCGCAAGGGAAAGAAATCAGAAGCGGATGCCAAGCCCCGCCATCAACTGGTGGCGGTCGAGGTCGATGTCATACCCTTCGATGTCACCGTAATGCGAATAGCGATACTCGGCGGTGACGAACGAACTGGGCGTCAGCTTGTACTCGAGCCCTGCGCCCAGCCGGAACCCGCCGAGGTTGGTCTTGTCGACCAGCTCGTTCTCCGAAGTGGTGGTCGCCTGGTAACGGCTCTCGACCCCCGCGTTGGTGTAGCCGCCCTTGCCGTAGATCATCGCCTGCGGCGAGATGACGTAACCGAGCCGGCCGCCGACATACAGGTCACGCCCCGTCTCGACCGAGAAGCGGTCCCCCGCGGTCAGCGCATTGTAGCTACGCGCCTTGGTGGTCGAATCAGTCAGTTCGCCGTCGATCCCGTAGACGATGTTGCCGCGCTGGAAATCGTAACCGATCCGGCCGCCGTAACCGAGGCCTTCGCGCCCTTCCGAATCGCCGTCGCCGCCGTCCTGCACATTGTCGTAGCCGGCCAGCACCTCGACGCGGCCGCCCGCGAACGTGCCATTCGGCGGGCCATCCTGCGCCAGAGCCGGGGTCGCCATCGCGATCGCCATCACCGTCGCCGGGATCGCCATTGCAAGCTTACGCATGTCTCACTCCATTCCACTCACCCCAAGACGCGAGGCGCAGTGTCAAATACGCGCGTCGCCCGATGTTGCATGAACCTTACATAAACAGCATTTCGCGTTGCCTTTCGGCCACAGTGCCGCGACACGCATCACGATGACGATCGTGCTTGCCCTGCTGGCCACCGCCGCGCTGCGCGAACCGTTGGGCGTATGGCAGCGCTGGGCGGCCCTGCGTGAGACGCCCGGGCCGCACTGCGTGGCGGTGGCGCAACCGCTGCGGCGCGACGGCACGACCGACCGCCGAGGCGGTTTTGCGTTGGTCGCGGCGCGGGCCGGGCCGAGGCGCGCGCCATCGGTGCGCTTCCGGCTATCGCGCCCACGCGGCGAGGGCGCGCCGCTGACGCTTATCATCGGCGAACGACGCTTCGCGCTGATCGGTGATCGTGAGTCCGCGCATGCCGCCGATGCGGAGACCGACCGCGCGATCGTCGGCGCGATGCGCGGTGCGAGCGCGATGACGCTCACCACGCTCGACGTGGGCGGGCGGACGCTGAACGACACCTATCCATTGGCCGGCGCGGCCACCGCGATCGACGCTGCGCAACTGGGATGCGCCCGGCGGTAACGCTGGAAAATCGTGCCGAGTTCGCCTATGTGCGCGCGATGCTCACAGCCTCGGCCGCCCCCATGCCCATTCCCGGGCACATCGACCCCGTGACCGTGCCGCGCGCCAGCGCGCCGCGCATCGACGGCCGCATCGACCTGATCGGGCTGCCGCGCGACGAGTTGCGCCGCGTCCTCGAGGAATCGGGGCTCGATCCGCGTCAGGCCAAGCTGCGCGCCAAGCAGATCTGGCACTGGATCTACAATCGCGGCGCGATCGACTTTGCGGTGATGACCGACATCGCGAAGGCGCAGCATCCGTGGCTGGCCGAGCGGTTCGTGATCGGCCGTCCGCAAGTGGTCGAGGCGCAGGTGTCGACCGACGGCACGCGCAAATGGCTGCTCCGCTCCGAGGACGGGCAGGATTACGAGGCGGTGTTCATCCCCGACGCCGACCGCGGGACCCTGTGCGTATCGAGCCAGGTTGGCTGCACGCTCAACTGTCGCTTCTGCCACACCGGCACGATGCGGCTGGTGCGCAACCTGACCGCGGGCGAGA
>NZ_CAXIAM010000027.1:0-40423 GCF_964021865.1 uncultured Sphingomonas sp. | reverse complement strand
ATTGTCGAACCACGCACGGCTGCGCAGCTTCGTCGGATCAAGAGGGGCGGTCATGTCAGAAAACTCCGGGGATCAGCGCGCCACCGAGACGCGGTACACCATGCGGTGGTGATAGGGCTTGCCCGGATCGACCCGTGCCGAGCCGAACGACGGCTGGTTGGGGGTGTTCGGGAATTTCTGCGGTTCCAGCGCGAAACCGTCGCCCATGCGATAGACGTGGCGCTGCTTGCCGACGAAGCTGCCGTCGATGAAATTGCCGGAATAGAATTGCACGCCCGGCTCGGTGGTCAACACCTCGAGCACGCGGCCCGACGCATCGTCCTCGACGCGCGCCGCCAGCCCCGGCTCCTTCGTCGCGCCCTTGTCGAGCACGAAATTATGGTCGTAGCCGCGGCCGATCACGATCTGCGCCTCGCTGCCGTCGCGGACGCTCTGCCCGATCGCGCGCGGCTTCGTGAAGTCGAACACCGTGCCCGCCACCGGGGCCAGCTCGCCGGTCGGGATCAGCGCCGCGTTGACCGGCGTGTAGCGCGCGGCCGGGATCGTCAGCTTCTGCGGATAGATGCCCGTCGCCGAGCCCTCGCCGGCCAGATCGAACAAGGCGTGGTTGGTCAGGTTGACGACCGTCGCGGCGTCGGTCTTGGCATCGAGGTCGATCGTCAGCGCGCCCTTGTCATCGAGGCTGTAGGTCGCCGAGACCTGCAGCGTGCCGGGATAGCCCTGATCGCCCGCCGGGCTGGTGATGACCATCGTCACGCTGGCCTGCGGACCGGATTTCACCGAGGTGATCCGCCAGATATATTTGTCGAAGCCCCTGGTCCCGCCGTGGAGCGAGTTGGTCTTGTCGTTGAGCGGCAGCTGATAGGCCTTGCCGTCGATCGTGAATTTGCCGCCCGCGATGCGGTTGGCGTAGCGGCCGACGGTCTGGCCCCAGAAATTGGGGTTGGTGACGTAGCTGGCGGCATCGTCATAGCCGAGCGTGATGTCGGCGACCTTGCCATTACGGTCGGGCGCGTTGAACGACTGGAGCGTCGCGCCGAGCGTCATGATCCGCGCGCTGACGCCGTTGCTGCCCTTCAGCGTCACCGCCTCGATCGCGGTCCCGTCCGGCAAGGTGCCGAACGCGGCGCGCTCCGCCGTCGCCGCCCCGGCCGAGGAGGCCGCCAAAACACCCGCCAGCGCCATGCTTGCGCCCAGACTCCAACGCGCCACCGAAATGCTCACCGACACCCCTCCCGCACTTGCCAGCCAACAGCGTTTGCCGCATTGACCACTTCTTCGCGGCGAATATAGTCAGACATATCTCTGCGGCGCAACCCCGCCGCGCGAACATGATCAGGTTGAGGAGAGGATGATGGCCGGACCCCCCATTTCACCGGGCGCGGCGCGCGCGGGCGGCAGCACAGGCGGCGCGATGCCCGGCTATGGCCGCGCGCTGACGCTGCTGGCCAGCCTGTTCTTCATGTGGGGGTTCATCACCGTCATCAACAATACGCTGCTGCCCCACCTGCGCAGCGTGTTCGACCTGAACTACACTCAGACGACGCTGATCGAAAGCGTCTGGTTCATCGCCTATTTCTTCGCCTCGATCCCCGCCGCCAAGCTGATCGAGCGGATCGGCTATCAGAAGTCGCTGGTCGTCGGCCTGCTGATCATGGCCGCGGGCGCGCTGGGCATGGTGCTTGCCGCCAGTCTGCCGAGCTATGGCGTCACGCTGGTCATGCTGTTCGTGATCGCCAGCGGCATCACGCTGTTGCAGGTCGCCGCCAATCCGTATGTCGCGGTGATCGGACCCGCGGAGACCGCGTCGTCGCGGCTCAATCTGGTGCAGGCGCTCAATTCGGCGGGGACGATGCTCGCGCCGCTGTTCGGCGCGTATCTGATCCTCGGCCGCTCGAAGGGCGGCACGGCGGCCACCGGCACGGTGCTGACCGAGGCGGAACGCCTGGCCGACGCGCAGTCGGTGATCCTGCCCTATGTCCTCGTCGCGATCGTGCTGGTCGTGCTCGCGGTCGTGATCGCGCGCTTTCCGCTGCCCGCGATGGGCGGATCGACCAGCCGCGTGGCCAAGGAGGATCGCAAGAACCATTCGCTGTGGAAGCACCGCAACCTGGTGTTCGGCATCCCGGCGATCTTCATCTATCTAATCGCCGAGATCGGCGTCGCCAATCTGTTCGTGAACTTCGTCAGCCAGCCGCAGATCGCCAACATCACCGCCGAACAGGCCGGGCGTTACCTGACCTTCCTGTGGGGCGGGATGATGATCGGGCGCTTTGCCGGCTCGGCGATCATGCAGCGCATCCCGGCGGAGACGGTGCTCGCGGCCTTCTCGATCGGCGCGTTCATCGTCATGCTCATCACCGTCTTCACGACCGGGCCGGTCGCGATGTGGGCGCTGATCTCGGTGGGGCTGTTCCACTCGATCATGTTCCCGACGATCTTCACGCTCGGCATCAAGGGGCTGGGGCCGCTGACCGAGGAAGGCTCGGGGCTGCTGATCATGGCGATCGCCGGCGGTGCGCTGGTGGTGGTGCAGGGCAAGCTGGCCGATGCCTATGGCCTGCAGCCGTCGTTCCTGCTGACCGCGGCGTGCGAGCTGTACATTCTGTTCTATGCATTGTGGGGCGCCAAGGCGACCAACGCGCTGCCCGATGTGCCGGCCGAAGAAACGGCGCACTAAATCCTTTTCATCATCCCGTGAGCGCGGGGATGACGAGAGGCCGGCGGCTCCTGCGAGCCGCCGGCCTTTTCCGTGTCAGCCGAACCGCGCCGGCGCGAGCGACTGGCCCGGCACCTCGACATCGAACGCGAACAGCGCGCCAGCGTCGGGCTGGTCCGCCAGCGCGGCGTCGTCGAGGCCCTTGCGCGCGCTGGTCGCGAACGCGGTCTTCAGATCCGGGCCGCCGAACGCGATCTTGGTGATGTTGGCGGCGGGCAGCTTCACCTCCCGTTGCAGCGTGCCGTCGGGCGCGTAGCAGCGCGCGCACCAGCCGCCCCACAGCCCCACCCAGACGTTGCCGCCCGAATCGACCGTCACGCCGTCGGGGTGGCCATCGGCCGGGTCAATCGTTGCGAACACGCGCGCCGCGCCGGTGGTGCCGTCGGGCGCCAGCGCCACGGCATGGATCACGCCGCCCAGCGTATCGACATGGTACAGCGTCGCGCCATCGGGCGACAGCGCGGGGCCATTGGTGATCGCGACCGGATCGATCGCAGTGGTGGTCACCTGTTGCCCGTCCCAGCGGTGGACGCGCCCAGTGATCGCGCTTTCGCCGTCATCCATCGATCCGAAATAGACCGACCCGTCCTGCGCGACGGTCGCATCGTTGAGGCGATTGCCCGGCAGGTCGGGCTCGACATCGGCAACGTGCGAGAACTCGCCGGTGTCGGGATCGAAGCGCGCGAGGCCGGTCTGCAACCCCGCCAGCAGCGCGCCGCCCCCGCCGGGCAGCACCCAGCCGACCTGCGCCGGCGCGGCCCACGCCGCGACCTCGCCGGAGATCGGATCGTAGCGGTGCACGCGCTGCTGCTTGATATCCACGAACCACAGGACCCCCTGCACCGGATCCCACGCCGGGCCCTCGCCCAGCGTCGCCGCGCCGCGCCACAATGTCCGCACTTCGGTCATCTGTCTCTCCATCGTCCCGAACAATCGGCCTACAGGATCACGCGCGCGGCGGACAGCCTTGACCTCGTCGCGGAAGGCTTTATGTCCTACAAATAAATGGGAGGATGAGGTGCCGGGCGACTATATCGCCATCGATTGGGGAACGACGAACCGGCGTGCGTGGCGGATGTCCGCCGCGGGCGTGGCGGAGGCGTCGGTCAAGGACGGGCGCGGCATCCTGTCGCTGACGCCGGAGGGATATCCCGCAGAAATCAGCGCGATCCGCGCGACGTTTGGCGAGTTGCCGGTGATCGCGGCCGGGATGGTCGGTTCGAACCGCGGCTGGCGCGAGGTGCCGTATGTCGACGCGCCCGCCGGGATCGAAACGCTCGCGGCGGGCTGCCTGACGATCGCCGATGCGGCGGCGACACTGGTGCCCGGCGTCGCGTTGCGCGGTGCGGCGCGCGCCGACGTGATGCGCGGCGAGGAGGTGCAGGTGCTCGGCGCGATCGCCGCCGGGCTCGCCCCTGCCGACGCGTTGTTCTGCCAACCGGGCACCCACAACAAATGGATCGCGACCGAGGCCGGGCGCGTCACCGATATCGCCACCGCGCTGACCGGCGAGCTGTTCGCGTTGCTCCGCGGGCATGGCATCCTTGCCGGAATGCTCGACGGCGCGGTCGCGGACGGCACGGCGTTCCAGGACGGGCTGACGCGCGGCGCGGGCGCGCGCGACCTGACCGTGGCGCTGTTCGAGGTGCGCGCGCGCGTGTTGCTCGGGCGGCTCGCCCCCGACGATGCGGCGGCGTTCGCGAGCGGGGTGCTGATCGGGGCCGACGTCGGCGCGCGTGAGGATCTCGCGGGGCGCACCGTCCAGTTGCTGGCGGGCGGCGCGCTCGCCGATCTCTATGCCGCCGCGATCCGGCACGGTGGCGGCACGCCGGTGACGCTCGACAGCGAACGCGCCTTTGCCGCCGGTATCCATCGCCTGTGGGAATTGACACGATGACCGAGACACATACGCGCTTCGACGCCGCGTTCGCCGCCGCGCCTTTGGTCGCGATCCTGCGCGGGCTGACCCCGGCCGAGGCGCCCGCGGTCGGCGACGCGCTGGTCGAGGCCGGGTTCACGCTGATCGAGGTGCCGCTTAACTCGCCCGACCCGTTCGACAGCATCAAATTGCTGATCGAGCGCGTCGGCGACCGCGCGCTGATCGGCGCGGGCACGGTGCTGACCGTCGAGGATGTCGCGCGGGTCCATGATATCGGCGGCACGCTGATCGTCTCGCCGAACACCAACACCGACGTGATCGCCGCGACCGCGGCGCGTGGGCTGATCTCAATGCCCGGTTATTTCACGGCGAGCGAGGGCTTTGCCGCGCTCGCCGCCGGCGCGACCGCGCTGAAGCTGTTCCCCGCCGACGGCACCACCCCCGCCTATCTGAAGGCGCAGCGCGCGGTGCTGCCCAAGACGGTGCGGATGCTGGCGGTCGGCGGGATCGTGCCCGAGAATGTCGCCGACTGGCGCGCCGCCGGGGCCGACGGTTTCGGGCTCGGCTCCAACCTGTACCGTCCCGGCAAATCCGCCGACGCGGTCGCCGCCGAGGCGCGCCGCTATCTTTCCGCGCTCAAGGACCTCGCATGACCGATACCCGTCTGCTTCAACATCGCGGTGACGACGGGCGTCGCCGTGTGATCCTCGCCGAGGGCGAGCGCGCGGTCTTTCTGACCGGCGTCGCGACGACCCGCGAACTGGCACTGGCGGCGATCGCCGCGGGAACGACGCTCGCCGAGGCTGCGGCGGAGCGCCGCAGCGACGAAACGGTCGACATCGCCGCCGAGCTGGACGCCGGGCACCTGCTGCCCGCGATCGATCACGAGGACAGCGCGCGGCTGATGCTGGCGGGCACCGGGCTGACGCATCTCGGCTCGGCGTCCGGGCGCGATGCGATGCACAAGGCGGCCTCCTCGGCGGAGCACCAGACCGATTCGATGCGGATGTTCCTCGAAGGCGTCGAGGGCGGCAAGCCGGCCGACGGCGTGGTCGGCCAGCAGCCGGAATGGTTCTACAAGGGCGACGGCCAGTCGCTGGTCGCGCCGGAAGCGCCGTTCGCGTCGCCCGCGTTCGCGCAGGACGGCGGCGAGGAGCCCGAGTTGGCCGGCATCTACCTGATCGGTGACGACGGCACGCCGTATCGTCTTGGCGTCGCGCTCGCCAATGAGTTCAGCGATCATGTGACCGAGAAGCACAATTACCTGTGGCTCGCGCATTCCAAGCTGCGCCAGGCATCTCTAGGCGCGGAGCTGCTGCTCGGCACCCCGCCGTCCGACATTCGCGGCACCAGCAAGATCGTCCGCGACGGCGAGACGCTGTGGGAGAAGCCGTTCCTGACCGGCGAGGACAATATGTCGCACCATCTCGCCAATCTGGAGCATCATCACTTCAAATATGCCGGCTTCCGCCGTCCCGGCGACATTCACGTCCATTTCTTTGGCACCGCGACGCTGTCGGTCGCCGACGGCGTGAAGACGCAGCCCGGGGACGTGTTCGAGATCGCCGCCGTGCCGTTCGCGCTGCCCTTGCGCAACACGCTGACCGACGCGGCCGCCGCGCCCGTCGTGGTGCGCGCGCTGTGACCGCGCCGATCCGCCTCGCGCTGGTCGGCATGGGCAAGATCGCCCACGACCAGCATCTGCCCGCGATCGAAGCCGGCAAGAGCTTCGACCTCGTCGCCACGGTCAGCCGCAGCGGTGAGAGCGTGAACGGCCTGCCGTTCTTCCGCGACGTCTACGAACTCGCCGAGAGCGGTGTGGAGGTGGACGCGGTGTCGCTGTGCACCCCGCCGCAGGTCCGCCGCGCGATTGCGCAATTCTGCATCGAGCAGGGCTGGCACGTCTTCCTCGAAAAGCCGCCGGGCGCGACGCTGGCCGAGGTGATCGCGCTGCGCGACGCCGCCGCGGCGAAGGGCGTCAGCCTGTTCGCGAGCTGGCACTCGCGCTACGCCGACGGCGTTGAACCCGCCCGCGCATGGCTGGCCGAGCGCGAGGTGAAGCGCGCCAAGATCACCTGGCGCGAGGACGTGCGCGTCTGGCATCCGGGGCAGGACTGGATCTGGGAGCCGGGCGGGTTCGGCGTGTTCGATCCGGGCATCAACGCGCTGTCGATTGCGACGCGCATCCTGCCGCGCCCGTTCTTCGTCGAAACCGCCGAGCTGGACGTGCCGTCGAACCGCGCCGCGCCGATCGCGGCGCGCGTCGCCTTCCGCGACACCGCCGGGGCGGAGATCGCGATGGACCTCGACTTCCGCCAGGAAGGCCCGCAGCATTGGGATATCGAGGTCGAAACCGACGACGGCACGCTGCTGCTGTCGAAGGGCGGATCGGTGCTGACGATCGACGGCAAGGAAGCGCTGGCGCACGACGCCGACCTGCACGGCGAATATCCGGGGCTCTATCACCGTTTCGGCGCGATCGTGCGCGCGGGCGTGTCGGACGTCGACGTCGCACCGCTGCGCGCGGTGGCGGACGTCTTCCTGCGTGGGCGGCACATCAGCGTCGAGCCGTTCGTGGAGTAACGCCGCTTCGCCCCGGCTCGACCCGGGGCGACGGCACTGGCGATCCGGTGCACATCTCCACCGTTCGTGCTGAGCCTGCCGAAGGGAGTGCCGCGGGGCACGTGCTTCGACAGGCTCAGCACGAACGGTTCAGGGTGATCGATCCGGCACTGCTGATCAGCCCTATTCCCGCACCCGCAGCATCGCGACCGCCGCGCCGGCCATCGTCACCGCGGCGAACGCCATCGTCCAGATCGGCTCGGTCGGAAAGAAATGGCGGGTGATCGATCCCATCACCGTCGCGACCAGCAATTGCGGCGTCACGACGAAGACGTTGAACAACCCCATGAAGATGCCGAGCTTGCGCTGCGGCAGCGCCGAGGCGAGGATCGCATAGGGCATTGCGAGGATCGTCGACCAGGCGATGCCGATCCCGATCTCGCTGACGAGCAACCAGTGCGCGTCGGGCATCACGAAGATGCTTGCGAAGCCCGCCGCGCCGCACAGCAATCCGACGACATGCGTCCGCGCCTTGCCAATCCGTGCGGACAGCCACGGCAGCAGCACCAACGCCGACACCGCCGCGACGCCGTTATAGGTGGCGAACAGAACGTCGACCCAATTCGCGCCGCGCTGATACGCCGGGCTGGCGGCATGGGGCGCGGCGAAGAACACCTGCGTCACGACCGGGGTGGTGTTGATCCACATGATGAACAGCGCCGACCAGCTGAAGAACTGGACGACCGCCAGCCGCTTCATCAGCGGCGGCATGCCCGCGAAATCGCCGACGATATGCCCGAGCAGGCCCGGCGAGCGCCCCGCCCGCGCGGCGCGGATCGCGACGAGGCTCGCCACGCCATAGCCCGCGAGCAGCACGCCGAGCAGGTACATCTCCTTTTCGAGCTTCGCGAGCGCGACCAGCACGACCACCGCCGCGCCCGCCGCGATCCACAACAGCGGCGCGGTCGAACGCCGCGCAGCGAGCATTCGCGCGGTGCTGCCGTCGTCCGTCGCCGCGATGCCGTCGAACGCCGCCATTTCGGCGGGCGAATATTCGCGGGTCGTTACCACCGTCCACAGTACGCTGGCGAGCAGCGCGGCGCCGCCGAACCAGAAGGCGAATTTGACCGAATCAGGAATCTGTCCCGGCGGCGCGACGTTCGACACGCCGGCCTGTTCGAGCAGCCACGGGAAGATCGAGCCGAACACCGCGCCCGCGCCGATGAACGCGGTCTGCACGCCATAGCCGGCGGCATGCTGGTCGCGATCGAGCATGTCCCCGACGAAGGCGCGGAACGGCTCCATCGAGATGTTGAGCGAGGCGTCGAGCACCCACAGCATCAGCGCCGCGACGAGCAGCGCCGGGCTGAGCGGCATCACGAACAGCGACAGCGCGGCGAGCACCGCCCCGGCGAGGAAGTACGGCCGCCGCCGCCCAAAGCGGCCGAGCCATGTCCGGTCGCTGAAATGGCCGATCACCGGCTGGACGAGCAACCCGGTGAGCGGGGCGGCGACCCAAAGCGCGGGCAGATCGTCGAGCGAGGTGCCAAGCGACTGGAAAATCCGGCTCATGTTCGCGTTCTGGAGCGCGAAGCCGATCTGAATGCCGAAGAAGCCGAACGAGATGTTCGCCAGCCCGGCGAGCGATTGGTAACGGCGGCGGGGGGCAGTCATGCGGCCACTCCGGTACCGCAATAACCCGTCACCCCGACAGAGACCGGCGTCCAGTGGCGGGCAACTCGCGAGATGCGGCCGCGTCCCGCGAATGGGTCTTGGCCTTCGCCGGCATAACGGCTGGTGTAGAGGGAGCCGTCCATCACACCAGCCTCGCGATCAGCGCGCCATAGCCTGCGAAATGCGCGCCGTTGACGCCAGACGCCAACAGCACCTCGCCATCGTCCATCGCCACGTCACGTTCCTCTGGCGACAGGTTCACCACACACAGCAAGCGATCGCCGTCATGCTCACGCTCGAACGCGACCACGTCAGCCGGCGCGTCCACGAAGCGCAGCGTTCCCCACCGCAACGGTGGCGCCGCGCGCCGCACCGCCAGCACGCGCCGCGTCCAATGCAGCAGCGAGTCCGCCGCCGCCTCCTGCACATCGACCGCCATGCCGGCATGGTCGCTGCCAAACGGCAGCCACGGCTCGCCGCTGGTAAAGCCATGTCCCGCCGCGTCCGCCAACCACGGCATCGGCGTCCGCGCGCCATCGCGGCTGAGCGTCAGTGGCCAATTGGCGATCGCCTCGGGGTCGCGCAGTTTCTCGAACGGCACCGCCGTCTGCGTCAGTCCCAGTTCCTCGCCCTGATAGAGGAAGATGTTGCCGCGTAGCCCGGCCAGCAGCACCATCTTGGCGCGCGCGAACGCGTCGCGATGCGCGGGCAGCGCCCAACGCGACACCGCGCGCGGCGCGTCGTGATTCTCGAACGCCCAGCTCGGCCACCCCTCGCCTTCCGCGCCCGGCCATTGCGACAAGGCGGCCTGCACGGCCGCCGGCGTCAGGTGATCGGCGTAGAGGAAGTCGAAGCCATAGGCTGTCTCCAGCCGGCCCGGCTGCGTATAGGCCTTGCGCACCCAGTCGCTCTCGTCGCCGCCGATCTCGGCGACCGAGAAGCGCGCGTCATATTCGTCGGTCAGCGCACGGATCCGTTCGACGAACGGCAGCATGTCGGGCTGATCCTGGCTGTGCGTCTTCTGCTGGAAATCGAACGAGCGCGTGCGCGGCTTGTTCGACAGCGCGGCCGGCGGGTTGTCGCGCAAATCGGCCGCGCCCATCGCATGGTTGATCGCGTCGAGCCGGAAACCGTCGACGCCGCGATCGAGCCAGAAGCGCCCGACGCCGAGCAGCGCCGCCTGCACGGCCGGATTGCGAACGTTGAGTTGCGGCTGTTCCTTCAGGAAGGTGTGGAGGTAATATTGCTGGCGTCGCGCGTCCCACGTCCACGCCGGGCCGCCGAACACAGACTGCCAGTTGTTGGGCGGCGACCCGTCCGCCTTGGCATCCGCCCAGACGTACCAGTCGGCCTTGTCGCCATCGCGGCGCGCGCGGCTCTGCACGAACCACGCGTGACGGTCGGAGGTGTGCGACCACACCTGGTCGGTGATGACGCGCAGACCGAGATCGTGCGCGCGCGCGATCAGCGCGTCGAAATCGGCGAGCGTCCCGAACACCGGATCGACGTCGCAATAATCGGCGACGTCATAGCCGAAGTCGGCCATCGGCGAGGTGTAGAAAGGCGAGATCCAGATCGCATCAACGCCCAAGGACGCGACATGATCGAGATGCGCGGTGATCCCGCGCAAATCACCGACGCCGTCGCCGTTCGCATCGGCAAAGCTGCGCGGATAGATCTGATAGACGGCGGCACCCTGCCACCACGGATGGGTCATCGGGTTTCTCCGATCGCGCAGACGGCATAGCCCAGCGCAGGAAGGCGGACGCGCAACGATCCCGGCGCAGCGGTCTGCACGGCGCAGCCCTCCCCGGCCAGCGTCGTTGCCTTGCCCGCACCACCCACCTCGACCAGCCGGTCGAGCGGGGTGGTGGCGGTGTTGAAGGCGAGCAGGATTTCACGCCCGGTCGCCGGGTCCACGCGCGAGACGGCAAGCAGTCCCGGCGCTTCCTCGCGCGCGCGCAGGATCGTGCGGCCGCGGGTCAGCGCGGGGTGCGCGCGCCGCACGCGCGCCAGCATCGCGATCTGCCGGAATAGGGAATTGTCCCGCCCGAAATGCGCGGTCGCGGTCGTCGTGTCGGTGCCGAGCAGGCGATTGTCGTTGTAGCTGGCGACGCGGCTGGCGAACAAATCTTCGCGCGCGTCCTGATCGCCGCCATCGCCGGTGAAGCCCTGTTCGTCGCCCGAATAGATGGTCGGCACGCCGCGCAGCGTCAGCAGCATCGCATGAGCAAGCATCGTGCGCCGCAGCACCTCGGCGGCGTCGGCGTCGGGGAGTGCCTGCCGCACGAAGAAGGCGAAGCGGCCATTGTCGTGGTTGCTGACGAAGGTCGGCAAGCGCTCTGCCGCCGCCGCGCCGCCTTCGTAGAGCGCATCGCCCGCGATCAGCGTTTCAAATGCATCGGTGCCGCGGGTCCCCGCGACAGTATCGAGCACCGCGCGGCGGAATGCAAAGTCGAGCACGGCGGGCAGCTTGTCGACGCGCGTGTGGACCGCGAGCGGGCCGGCGTCGAGCTGGTCGGCGGCGACCTCGCCGAAGATGTGGAAATTGGGAATGCCGCGCGCGGTGGCGCGCGCCTGCATCGCGGGCACGAACGCCTGCCAGAACTCGGGATTGACGTGGCGGGCGGTGTCGATGCGGAAGCCGTCGATGCCGAAGCGGTCGATCCAGCCGCCGAAGATGTCGATCATGCCGGACACGACGCGCGGATTCTCTGTCATCAGATCGTCGAGCCCGACGAAATCGCCCATCGTCGAATTTTCGTTGCGAAAGGTGGTGTTGCCGCGATTGTGATAGAGCGTGACGTCGTTGAGCCACGCCGGCGATTTCGCGCGCTCCTCGCCCCTAGGAACATAGGGCGTGTAGGCGTAGCGCGGATCGGTCAGCCTGGCGAAATTGGCCGCGGTCTGCACCTGATCGCCCGCGAAGCCGGGGTTGATCGCGGCGCCGTTCACCCCGCCGCGCCGCTGATACGGGTAATCGGCGCGCGACCGATAGGCGCAGTCGCCGCACTCGCGATAGCGGATCACATCGGCGGTGTGGTTGACGATGATGTCCATATAGACCTTCATCCCCCGCGCGTGCGCCGCGGCCACCAGCGCCGCGAAATCGGCATCGGTGCCGAAATGCGGATCGACATGCTCGAAGTCTGTGATCCAATATCCGTGATAGCCCGCGCTTTCCTGCCCCTTGGGCCCCTGCACCGGCTTGTTGCGGAAGATCGGGCCGACCCAGATCGCGGTCGCGCCGAGCGCCTCGATATAATCCAGCCGGCGCAGCAGCCCCTTGAGGTCGCCGCCGTGATAGAAACCCTTTGACGTCGGATCATAGCCGGTGGTCAGACGATCGCCGGTCAGCCCGCCGCGGTCGTTCGCGGGATCGCCGTTGTCGAAGCGATCGGGAAGCGCGAAATAGATCACCTCGTCCTGCGGCAAGCGCGCGCGATAATCCTGCGCCGACGCAGTTCCCGCCAGCGAAAGCGCAGCCAGCGCGCCCGCGATCATGCTTCTCATGCTCTCTCTCCCGATCGTGGCGTGATGCGCAGCCGCGCCGGCCTTTGCCAAGCGCGCAGCATACGTATTCACAGCACATGCGCCGCGCAGTAGGATGATGGTTTCTGCTGAAGGCCCCGCCGCTGTCCGATCGCGTCACCTCCTTCGACATCGCCGCCGCCGCGGGCGTCTCGCAGCCGACGGTGTCGCGCGCGCTGCGCGGCGACCGCACGGTCAGCGCGGCGACGCGGCTGCGGATCGCGGCGATCGCCGAGCAACTGGGCTACAAAGTCGACCGCGCCGCCTCGTCGCTGCGGCGCGGTGAGGCCAGGACGCTGGCGCTGCTGTTCTTCGAAGACCCGTTGCCCGACGCCTCGACGATCAACCCCTTCTTTCTGTCGATGCTCGGCTCGATCCTGAAGACGTGCGCACTGCGCGGCTACGACCTGCTGACCTCGTTCCAGCAATTGTCGGCGGACTGGCACAAGGACTATGCCGACAGCCGCAAGGCCGACGGGCTGATCCTGCTCGGCTACGGCGATTGGGAAACGTACCGCGTGCGACTCGAACAGCTGGTCGGGCAATCGACGCGCTACGTCCGTTGGGGATCGGTCGAGCCCAACGGGCTGGGCACGGTGCTCGGCTGCGACAATCTCGGCGGCGGGCGCGATGTCGCGCGGCACCTGATCGCGCGCGGGCGGCAGCGTGTGGCGTTCGTCGGCACCGCGAGCGATCATTACCCCGAATTCCGCGATCGCTATCGCGGGCTGTGCGCGGCGCTGCGCCATGCCGGGCTGCCGGTTGATCCGGGGCTGCACGTCGATGCCTTGTCGTCGGAACAGGTCGGCTATGAGGCGACGCGGCGGTTGCTGGCGCGCGACATTCCGTTCGACGCGCTGTTCGCCGCGTCGGACCTCATCGCGCTGGGGGCCTTGCGCGCGCTCGACGAGGCGGGACGGCGCGTGCCCGAGGATGTCGCGGTGGCGGGGTTCGACGACATCCCCGCCGCGCGGCTGACACGCCCGCCGCTGACGACCGTGTCGCAGGATTATGCGCGCGCCGGGGCGTTGCTGGTCGACACGCTGGTGCGGCGGATCGCGGGCGAGCCGACCGAGAATGTCATGCTGCCCGCGACGTTGATGGTGCGCGCGTCGGCGTAGCGCCGCGATCCTCTCCCCCGTTCGCCCTGGGCTTGTCGAAGGGCGAGCGGGGGTATGGTGCGGCGAATCGGATTAGAACCGGTACGTCAGCCCCAGATAATAATCCGTCCCGTACCGCTGGTAACGCCGCACCTGCCGCGGATCGCCGTTGGTGTACTGGAAGAACTCCTGATCGGTCAGGTTCTTGGCCTGCGCGAGGATCGTCAGCCCCTGCAGCGCACCGCTCTGGAATTCATAGCCGATCTGCGCGTCGAGGATCGTCTCGCCCTTGGCGGTGTTCAGCTCCGGCGTCGCCGAAAGGCCGCGCACTTCGGCGAGGAAGCTCGAGCGATAGCGGTAGGTCGCGCGCGCCTGGAAGCCGTTCTTTTCGAAATAGGCCGTGCCGTTAAGCACCCACTTCGACAATCCCGGCACCGTCTGCACCGTGGCGGGCGAACTGTCGTAGCGGACCGCGGAATGCGTGTAGCTGCCGCTACCGAACAGCCCGAAGCCGTCGAGCGCCGTGGTGACCATGCGCAGCGGCAGCGATGCGGTCGCCTCCGCGCCCATGATCTCGCCACGCCCCGAATTGGCCGGGTTCTTGAACAGCCCGAACTGCGCGTTCTGCGCCTGCACAATCGCCTGCTGCGCGGGCGTCAGCGACGAGAGCAACGGCGAGAAGTCGTACAGCACGTTGTTGTTCGGATCGACATAGTCGGTCAGGTGCTTGAAATACCCCGACAGCGCGACATAGCCGCCGGCACGGAAATACTTCTCCAGCGAGAGGTCGATGTTGGTCGACTTGTACGGGCGCAGCTCCGCATTGCCGCCGTCCGAGGAGAACGGGCTGCGCAGCGGATCAGAACCCGCGCCGACATTGCCGGGATTGATCGCGACGTTCTGCGAGATCCGCTCCTGATCGAGCCGCGGCCGCACCATCGTCTGCGATGCGCCCATCTTGATGAAGCCGTTCGGGATCAGCTCGACCGAGAAGGTCGCGCTGGGCAGGACGTTGGTGTATTTGTCGCCACCCGACACATCGGACAGCGTCACGACGCCGCCGTTGAGCCCCGCGATCCGGCCGTCGGAGCTTTGGTCGGTATGCACGACCTGCACGCCGATCGAGCCCTTTACGGCCTTGCCGCCGGCTTCGCCGTCGATCACCAGCTTGGCGTAGCCGGTCGTCACCTTCTCCTTCACGCCCCACACCTTGGCGAGCGATTCCGGGCGATTGTCGAACACCGGCGTCAGCAGCCCGAGCACACCACGAGGATCGAGCGTCAGCATTCGCGGGACGCCCAGGAAGGCCAGTGAGACCTGCTCGTCGAGCACCACGTCGCTCGGCACCGCGATCGACTTTGGCGTGCCGCTCGCGACGGTGCAGTTGGTGCCGCCGCCCGGCGGGCAATAGAAGTACGACGTGAAGCGCGCCTTCTTCTCGCGCTGCGAGTAATTGCCGCCGATCTCCCAGCCCTTGATGATGCCCAGCGCGCCCTGGAAGTCGCCGGTCAGGTTGGCGCGCAACGACTTGAGGTCGTCGCTGAACTTGGGCCGGTTCTGGAAGCCGGCCTGCACCACTGCGTTGGTGCCGTTATAGCCCCAGCCACCCGGATCGGTGATGCTGATGACGTTGGTGTCGGCATAATCCAGCGTCGGGACGATCTGGTAGGTGCCGTTGTTCTGGCGCGTGATCGTGATCGTGTCGCGCTGCCCGGTGCCGCCATAGCCGGTGCCCGAATAGGTCTCGATCAGCTCGTCCTGCCGCGTCGCGCGCGACCAGGCGGCGTCGATGTTGAGCTGGATCGCGTCGTTCAGCCGGACATTGTTGTTCCAGCCGAGCGAGAACATGTCGGACTTGCGGTCGTTCAGGTCGTTGCGCTGCACCGTATATTGCGGGCTGAAGGTCGCCTTGTCGACGAACCCGTCGGTGACGGTCACCGTCCCGGCGGTCGGCGCGACGTTATAGGCGAGCGGGAATTCGATCCCGCGCAGCTTCTGCGTCTCGGTGAAGTGCGTGTAGAGCGCGTCGAACGTCGAGTGGAACGCATCGCTGGGCGCCCACTCGATCGTCCCGACACCGCCATAGCGCTTGAGCATGTTCGACTGCACATAGGGCTTGGCGCCGCCCAGCACGCACGGCCCGGCCGCATCGCCGGTGCAATTCTGCGACAGGTTGTTGAGGTTGGGATAACCCCACGCCTCGTAGCGGTCGTAATTGGTCGGCGATTCCTGCGCCGCGACGCCCAGCGCGATGCCGAGCGTGTCGTTGGCGAACTTGTCGACATAGGTGGCGGTGGCGCGATAGCCCCACCGCTCGCCGTCCGGGTTGCGCTTACCGATGCCGTTGAGCTGCCCGCGCGCCGAGACGATGAACAACCGGTCCTTTTGGTCGAGCGGGCGGAGCATCCGCAGGTCGACCGTGCCCGACACGCCCGCCGCGATCAGCGAGGCGTCGGCGGACTTGTAGACGTTGACGTTGCTGAAGAATTCCGACGGATACTGGTCGAACTCGACGCCGCGGTTGTCACCGACCGTCACCTGCTCGCGGCCGTTGAGCAGGGTGGTCGAGAAGTCGGGACCGAGTCCGCGGATCGACAGGCTCTGATCACGCCCCTCGACGCGCTGCGCGGTGACGCCCGGCAGCCGCGCGAGCGAGTCGGCGATCGACACGTCGGGCAGCTTGCCGACGTCCTCGGCCGACACCGAGTCGACGATCAGCGTCGAGCGACGCTTGATATCCGCGGACTTGGCGAGGCTGGCGCGGATGCCGGTGACGACGATCTCGTCCGCGCCGGTCGCGGTGGGATCCGGATTGGCGTTGGCGTCGGGCGTGGGATCGGCGACGGGCGCCGGCTGCTCGGCGGTGACCTTCGCGGTCGGATTGCCGGTCGGCGCGTTCGCCTGGGGCGTCGCTTCCTGCGCCAGCGCCGGTGTGGCGACCAGCAGCGCCAGCGCGCTGGCGCCGGCCCAACGGCGTGTTGCAGGCATAGGTGTCGGACGGGTCATATGGAAATCCTCCCCTGCTCCCGGCGTCCGCGTTCATGCGGACGATCCTCGGGTGTCATGGGAGCCGACTAGGCCCGCACCGGCCGTGCCGCCAAGAAAGCCACATACGTATTCAGCGTTATGCTGCGCTTGTGTGGCCATAATCCGCCATCGCGAGCGTCGCGAAGCGGTCCAGAGCCGGACCGGGACATCTCCGACTGCTTCGCTACGCTCGGATCATGGCCGGGTTCACGCCGCCTCTTCCTGCGGCGCGCCCGACGCCGCGGCGAGCAGGCGTTTCTCTAGCGCGCGGACGCGCGTGGCCGACGCGATCTTGTCGCCGGTCAGATCGGTCAGATAGAAAACGTCGACCGCGCGCTCGCCATAAGTCGCGACATGCGCTGAATGGATCGTCACCTTCGACAGGAACAGCGCATAGGCGAGCTGGTTGAGCAACGCCGGGCGATCGCGCGCCGCCACCTCGACCACCGTGAAACGGTTCGACGCCTTGTTGTCGACCAGCACGTTGGGCTCGATCCGAAACGCATCGGCGCGCGCGCGTGGCAGCGGCTTGGCCTTCAGCCGGTCGGTCAGCTTGCCGCGCCCGGCCAGCGCATCCTCGATCGCGGTCTTGAGCCGCATCAACTGCCCCGGTTCGTCGAATGGCCGCCCGAGCGGGTCCTGGACGAGGAAATTGTCGAGCGCCATGCCGTCGCGCGTCGTGTGGATGCGCGCGTCGATGATGTTGCCGCCCGCGACGTGGATCGCCCCTGCGATGCGGCTGAACAGGCCGGGATGATCGGCGGCATAGACCGTCACCAGCGTCGCGCCGCGCTCGGGATAGACCTGTGCATCGATCGCCAACTGCACGTCGCCGGTCTGCGTGACGAACGCGGCATTGTGCGCGAGCACGTCATCGGGCTCGGCGATCCAATAGGGTTCGGGCAGCCGGCGGACATAGGCCGCCAGCGTCTCGGCATCCCAGTGCAACGCGGTGCGCAGCGTTTCCTGCTTGGCGACCACGCGCTCGCCCCGGCCCTTCTGCTTGTGGCCGAGCCGCAGCACTTCCTCGGCGCGATCGTACAGGTCGCCGAGCAACTGCCCCTTCCAGCCGTTCCACGTTCCCGGCCCGACCGCGCGGATATCCACCACGGTCAGCACCAGCAGCAGCCGCAACCGCTCGGGGCTCTGCACCACTTCGGTGAAATCGAGGATTGTCTTGAAATCGGTGAGGTCGCGGCGGAACGCGGTCGAACTCATCAACAGATGGTGCCGCACCAGCCACGCGACCGTCTCGGTTTCGGCCGGGGTCAGCCCGAAGCGCGGACACAATCGTTCCGCCACTTCCGCGCCGAGGATTGAGTGGTCGCCGCCGCGCCCCTTGGCGATATCGTGCAGCAGCACCGCGACATACAGCACCCGCCGCGACACGATCTGCGCCATGATCTCGCTGGGCAGCGGATGATCGTCGGCGAGCGCCCCTGCCTCCATCCGCGCGAGCAGCCCGATCGCGCGGATCGTATGTTCGTCGACGGTGTAGTGATGGTACATGTCGAACTGCATCTGCGCGACGATCCGCGCCCAGTCCGGCACGAACCGCCCCAGCACTCCGGTTTCGTTCATCCAGCGCAGCGGCAATTCGGGATCGTGCGCGCCGGCGAGCAGATCGAGGAAGCGCGCATTGGCGCGCGCGTCGCGGCGTACCGCGGTGACCAGCCGCGCATCGCGCGTCGCGCAGCGCAGCGCCAGCGGGTGAATCTCCATCCCCTGTTCGGCGGCGAGCGCGAAAATCTCGACCAGCCGCCGCGGGTCCTGTTGGAAGAAATCGTCAGACGGCAGCGCGATCCGCCCGCCATCATTGGCGAAGCCGTCGAGCTTGCGCGGCGTCCGCGCCATCTTCAGCCCCAGTCGCCGGCGGCGCGAGAAGCGCTCGTCCATATGCGCGAGGAACAGCCCCGTCAGCGACCCGACCGTGCGCGCTTGCAGGAAATAGAATTGCATGAAGCGCTCGACCGCCGGCTTGCCGGGACGGTCCGCGTAATTCATCCGCTGCGCGATCTCGCGCTGATAGTCGAAGGTCAGCCGATCCTCGCCGCGCCCCGCGATCAGGTGCAGGTGGCAGCGCACCGCCCACAGGAAATTGTCGGCGCGTTGGAACAGCCGATATTCCTCGCGCGTGAACAGCCCGACCGCGACCAGTTCGTTCGAGCGCTGCACCTGCCAGGTATATTTGCCGATCCAGAACAAGGCGTGGAGGTCGCGCAGGCCCCCTTTTCCTTCCTTGACGTTGGGCTCGACGACATAGCGGGTGTCGCCCATCCGGACGTGGCGCGCGTTGCGCTCGGCGAGCTTGTCGGCGGCGAACTGCCGCTCGGTGCCGCGCCGCACGTCGTCGTGGAAGCGCCGCGACGCCTCGTCGTACAGATCCTCGTCGCCCCAGACGTAGCGTCCTTCGAGCAACGCGGTACGCACCGTCACGTCGTTCTTGGCCTGCCGCACCATCTCGTCGAGCGAGCGGCTGGAATGGCCGATCTTCAGCCCGAGATCCCATAGCGCGTAGAGCATCGATTCGATGACCTGCTCGGCCCATGCGGTCTGCTTGCCCGGGGTAAGGAAGCCGATATCGACGTCGGAGAAGGGCGCCATCTCGCCGCGCCCATAGCCGCCGACCGCGAGCAGCAGCAGCCGCTCGCCGGTGGTCGGGTTGGCGAGCGGGTACAGCCGCTGCGTCGTGAAATCGGCGAGCACGCGCAGCAACTGGTCGACCAGATACGCCTGCGCATTCGCCGCCTCGATCCCGCGTGAGGGGTTGGCGGTCAGCCGCCGCGCGATCTCGGCGCGCCCGGCCTCCAGCGCGCTCTTGAGCAAAAGGCTTACCTGATGGCGAAGCGCCGCAGTGTCTTTTCCGGTCGCGGCCGCGACCTGCTCGGCAAGCACGCGACGGTCTACGATCGCGCGGCGATTGGGGAGGTGGTCGAAACGGCCGGTCATGCGCGGGGAGATAGCGGGTCGGGGTTAAAAGGTCGCCTGTTTTGGCGGAATTGGCTCAGCCTGCACCCTGTCCCTGGGCCGGCTTCAGACGGGTGCCCTGAAGCACAACAGCGATCCGCATCGCCAGCACCAAAATGAGGGCGATCGCGAAGGGGGCAAAGAACCCGTGGTGAACCGCCCGTGGAAAATAGGATTTCGCAAAGGCGAACCAGATATAATAGCCGCCTGTCAGGTGCAGCCATCGCCACGCTACCGGCCCGATCGCCTGCGCGGGCCGCCGGAACGATGTCGCTGCCATGGCGAGGATATAGAAATATCCCACTCCATTGAGCACATATCCCAGCGGTTGCTGTGACGCGTAGAAGGCGTGTGCATCGGTCATGACATAGGCGCCGATCGCCAGCGCATGGACCAGATGCGACCCCGCAAAGGCGACGCCCAGATAACGCCTGTTGCGGACGAGCCAGCGCGCGGCGTTCGACGGCCACAGGCGGTTGAGCGCCGACGCCATGAAGGCGGCAAGAAACAGGATCAGCGACGCCCGCGCGCTGAAGCGGATCGCAAAGCGTGCTCCGTCGCTGCCGCCGATCCCAAAGATCATCAGCAATGCGACGCCGAGCACCACGCCCGTGAGGACGAGCGTCAGCCGCCAGCCGCCGGTTCGAAGCCCCGTCGGTCGGCGGAAGTTTGCAGATTGCTGCATGTTGCACCTCGTTGTGAGCCCGATCGCCGCCCCGTCCGCAACGGACCGCATCGAACAGGGAACGATCATCGACGCGCGCTATGACGCCGTCGTCGCCCATGACACAAATGAAGATTGACGGGCCGATCCAGTGCATTTCATGATAAGCCGATGCTGGACCCCGTGCTTCTTCGCAGCTTCATCGCGGTGGCCGACGCCGGTAGCTTCACGCGCGCCGCGGAGCAGCTTCATCTGACGCAATCGGCGGTCAGCGCCCATCTGCGGCGGCTCGAAGGCGATATCGGCCATCGACTGTTCGAGCGGACGACGCGAGCCGTGTCGCTTACCCCCGCCGGGCGTCGGCTGTCGGGGTACGCGCGCAGCATCCTGGCGTTAACCACCGACGCGCGCTTGAGCCTCGGCACGCAATCGACGCTGGCTGGTCGCGTCCGCGTCGGGGCGAGCGAAGGGATGGCAAAAGGGCCTTTGGTCGATTGCCTGCGCCGCTTCGGCGCCGTTCATGAAGGAATCGAAATCGGGTTGCGGATCGGCCTGATGGGTGATCTGCTCGACTCGCTCGATCGCGGCGAACTCGACATCGTACTGGGCAGCCGATGCGGCGATGACCGTCGCGGGGATGTTTTGTGGTCGGAACCGCTCGTGTGGGGCGCGGCGATCCATTTCGACGTGCCGGCCGGCATCTTGCCGCTCGCCGTCTATCCCGACGCTTGCCCCTATCGCGCCGCGGCGATCGAGGCTTTGGCCCGGGTCCGCCGCAACTGGCGGATCGCCTGTCAAAGCTCAAGCGGCGACGGCCTGCTCATCACGGTCATGGCCGGGCTCGGCGTGATGCCGATGACCCGTTCCACCTGCCAGACCGCAGGATTGCGCGAAGTCGAGGGGTTGCCATCCTTGCCCGATGCGCAATTCGCGCTCGTCGGCGGGAGCAGCGGCAGCGCTGCGGTGACGGCCCTCACCGACGACGTTCGGCACTGTATGCGCGACCGGGCCCGCGCTGGAGCCTGACCCCGACCGCCGTGTCGCCGGCCAATGCCCCGGAAGGTGCCAGTCCGTCGCTTCCAGCCGTGACGGCGGACCCCCCTCACCCCTCGCGCGCGAGCGCCTTCAGCCGGTACAGCGTCTCCAGTGCCTCGCGCGGCGTCAGCGCATCCACGTCGAGCGCCTCGACCTCGGCGCGGATCGCGTCGCAGGTTTCCTCCTCGGCCTGCGCGGCGGCGGCGAACAGCGGCAGGTCGTCGAGCCCCGCCGCCAGCCCGCCGGTCTTGGCGCGCCCCGCCTCCAGCTTCGCGAGCACCGCCTTGGCGCGCGACACCGTCGCGGTCGGCATCCCCGCCAGCCGCGCGACCGCGAGGCCATAGCTGCGATCCGCCGGCCCGTCGGCGAGTTCGTGGAGCAGCACCAGCTCCCCCTTCCACTCGCGCGCGCGGACGTGGTGGAGCGACAGCGCGTCGCAGCGCTCCGCCAGCCGCGTCAGCTCGTGGTAATGGGTCGCGAACAGGCAGCGGCAGCGATTGTCCTCGTGGATCGCCTCGACCACCGCCCAGGCGATCGCGAGCCCGTCATAGGTCGAGGTGCCGCGCCCGACCTCGTCGAGGATCACGAAGCTGCGCTCGGTCGCCTGCGCGAGGATCGCGGCGGTCTCGACCATCTCGACCATGAAGGTCGAACGCCCGCGCGCGAGATTGTCCGACGCGCCGACGCGGCTGAACAAACGGTCGACCAGCCCGAGCCGCGCCGCCGTCGCGGGCACATACGCCCCGGCCTGCGCCAGCACCGCGATCAGCGCATTCTGGCGCAGGAAGGTCGACTTGCCGCCCATGTTGGGCCCGGTCACCAGCCACAGCCGCGAGCGTTCGCCGAGCACGCAATCGTTGGCGACGAAGCGGTCGCCGCTCTTCGCCAGCGCCGCCTCGACCACCGGATGCCGCCCGCCGGTGACGTCGAAACAGGCGTGGTCGGCAAAGGCGGGGCGCGTCCAGCCGCCCTCGATCGCGCGCTCCGCCAGCGCGGCGGCGACATCGAGCCGCGCAAGCGCGTCGGCGGTCGCGGCGATCGCCAGCCGCCCCGCCAGCGCCTGCGCGGTGAGGTCCTCAAGATGCGCGGCCTCGGCGGCGAGCGCATGCGCGCCGGCCTGAGTCACGCTGGCGGCGACCTCGTGCAGCTCGGGCGCGTTGAAGCGGACGACGCCGGCCAGCGTCTGGCGATGCGTGAAGCCCGAGTCGGCGGCCATCAGCGGGTCGGCGGCGCGCGCCGGCACCTCGATATGATAGCCGAGCACACCATTGTGGCGGATCTTGAGCGCGGCGATCCCGGTCTTCGTGCGGAACGTCGCCTCCAGCGCGGCGATCGCGCGCCGCCCGCCGCTGCCGGTGTCGCGCAGGGCGTCGAGCGCGGGGTCGTAGCCCGCCGCGATATAGCCGCCGTCGCTCGCCTCGATCGGCGGCGAGGGCACGAGCGCGCGCTTGAGCAGGTCGATCAGCACGCCATGCCCGTGCAGCCGCGGCGCGAGGTCGGCGAGCATCGGCGGCGCCTCCGCCAGCTTGCCGAGCCGGTCGCCGATCGCCCAGGCGCCGTCGAGACCGTCGCGCAATTGCCCGAGATCGCGCGGGCTGCCGCGCCCCGCCGCCAGCCGCCCCAGCGCGCGGCCGATATCGGGCAATGCGCGCAACGCGCCGCGAATGCGGTCGCGCAATCCCGCATCGTCGTGGAACAGCGCGACCAGATCGAGCCGCGCCTCGATCGCGCCGCGCTCCATCAACGGCGCGCCCAGATCGGCGGCGAGCAGCCGCGCGCCCGCGCCCGTCACGGTCCGGTCGACCGCGTCGAGCAAGCTGCCCTTGCGCTGCCCCTGCGCGGTGCAGGTGATCTCCAGGCTCTCGCGCGTCGCGGCGTCGATCGCCATCGTGTCGCGCGCCGCGGCGAGCACCGGCGGGCGCAGGAACGGCAATTGCCCCTTGGCGGTATGGTCGAGATACGCGACCAGCCCGCCCGCCGCCGCCAGCCCGGCGCGCCCGAACTGACCGAATCCGTCAAGCGTCGCGACCGCGAACAAGCGCTTCAGCCGTTCCTCGGCGCGCGCGCTGTCGAACTCGGCGCGCGGCCGCCAGACGGTGGCGGGCGCGTCGCTGCCCTCCGCCGCGACCACCTCCGCCGCGCCGAGCCGCGCCAGCTCGGCGCCGAGCGACGCGCGGTCGCAGGCGATCACCTCGAACCGCCCGGTCGAGACATCCGCCGCCGCCACCGCGACCTCGCCCGCGACCTCGCCGATCGCGACGCACCAATTGGCGGCGCGCGCGTCGAGCAACGTCTCCTCGGTCAGCGTGCCGGCGGTGACGACCCGGACGATCGCGCGGTTGACCAAAGCCTTCGACCCGCGCGCCTTGCGCGCCGCCTCCGGGCTTTCGGTCTGCTCGGCGATCGCAACGCGGTGCCCGGCCTTGATGAGCCGTTGCAGATAGGCGGTCGCGGCATGGACGGGCACGCCGCACATCGGGATCTTGCTCCCACCATGTTCGCCGCGCGAGGTCAACGCGATGTCGAGCACCTGCGCCGCGACGCGCGCATCGTCGAAGAACAATTCGAAGAAATCGCCCATTCGGTAGAAGAGCAGGCAATCCTCGGCGTGCGCCTTAAGCGCGAGATATTGCGCCATCATCGGCGTCGGGGCGGGGGTGGTGGTCATGAACGAGGTCCGGGAGTCGCGTGGCGTGTCAGGGATGCGCACGTCGCATCGCGATGCCGTCAGCCATCACCGCGCGCAAGCCACTCCTTGAACGGCAGCCGTCCGGGCTTGCCCCACGTCTTCGGCCATTCGCCGACGACCTCGTGCGAATGAATGAGGGTCCTCGAGTTTCTCATCCAGGTCTAGGGTGAGTCTCCGGCGTTCATTCGGCCGCAATCTTGGCCGCGGCAGCAGCATATTTGACCGGCGTCAGCCAGCCAAGCGATGTCTCAGGACGGCTCTCGTTGTAGTCGCGTCGCCATGCCTCGATCTTGGCCCGAGCGTCCTCCAGGGACAGGAACCAGTGCGTGTTCAGGCATTCGTCCCGCAGGCGCCCGTTGAACGACTCGACGACGGCCAACCATCGTTCCAGTTCCGCAAGCGTCAGACACGCGGCCTTGTCGCTGTCGTAACGTCCACGCTGCATGACGTTGGAGAAGGTGGTGCCCGGCAGGCCATGCACCAACTCCATCGGCGTTCCGATTACCCGTTCCACAATCGCACCGACCGGCGGTCGCCCGAGTGGTCGCCAGTCGATCGTGATGTCCGCCTCTTGCCGCGTCCGCCATCAGACCCGCTGCTGACCAGCGCGGTTAGCGTACCGCCACCCTCACGACATCTACGAAGCAAGCGGTAAATATGACGTTCGGATACGCTCAAGGTGACTGCGGCTGCGCGGGCCTGCTCGCGGGGACAGGCCGGCAGCGCAAAGTGGCGGAACCACCGACGCACGCCGCTCTGCCTCCTGCCACAGGGGTGGGGGCACGAGGCTCAGGTCTGGAAACGCTCCCGCCATTTGCCGACCTCCACTCCGATAGAAGTTCAGGCTGCTGACATCGACTTCGATCGCCAGCGACACCGCCTGTGGCAAACGCCGATCCCGCTGAGCAATTGATTACGGACCTGCGGCTGACATCGGCTTTCAGAACTGACAGATGACAAAGTCAGCCGCGATAGGTTTCGACGGCCTGACGACCGATGCCGGGATCGTCGGTGAAGAACTGGTCCATTCCCGCGCGCAGATAGGCGTGGATCTCGGCGATCGACCCTTGGGGATGGCGCGCATTGTCGCCGTCGCCATTGCGGAAGTCGGCAGCCAGGAAGCGGTTCTCGGGCCGGAATTCATAGCCGCCTACCAGCAGACCCGCCGCCTTGGCCCAAGCAATCGCCGGCGCGGGTTCGCCTAGCAGCCCATCGCCGCGCAACGGGATCAGAGCGCGGATGTCGGGGGCCACGATGTCGGCATAGGTGACGATTCCACGCAGCCCCTCCCGGGTCATCATATCGGCATAGCGCGTGGTACCCCCTTTCGCCGAAACGTCGAGCGGGACCATCGGCGCATCGTCGATCAGCTGCATCAACTGCACCGATCCGCCGCGCGGAAAATGCGCGCGCAATCGCTTCAGTGTCGCGATCTCGAAACATTGCACGATGAGCGGCGCGTCGCGTAGGTAGCGATGCGCGGCGACCGTGGCGAGAAAGCGATCCTCGACCGGCAATCCCACCGAAGCGAAGATGGTGGGTGCCTTCAGCTCTGGCGCAATTCCGATCGGTCGCCCGCGCGTCGCAGCCTCGGCCGCGACGAAATCGATGATCTCGTCAAAGCTGACCATCTGGAACATGCCGTCATAGCGGGTGTTAGCGGGACGGATATCGGGGATGCGTTCCTTCAACCGCAGGCGTTTCAGCTCGGCAAAGGTAAAATCGGTGATGAACCAGCCCTCGACCCGCTGGCCGCCGAGCGACACCGCCTTGCGGCGATCGGCGAATTCGGGATGGACGGCGACGTCGCTGACCTTGCCCAGATCGGGTTCGTGCAACGCCATTAGGACACCGTCCTTCGACGGCATTAGATCAGGTTCGATATAGTCCGCGCCATCGGCGATCGCCTTGGCATAGGACGCCAGCGTGTGTTCGGGGCGCAGCGCACAGGCGCCGCGATGGCCCAGTACCACCGCCTTGTGTGGTCGCGTGAGTCCTGCGGCGGACAGCGTCCCGGCCGCCGCGATCCCGACGCCGGTCAGCGTGGCCTTCATGACGGTGCGGCGATCCATATCGGTCACAGGCTCGTTTCCTTGGGCAAGTGGGTGGGAGGGGCAAGGCCCCTCCCGGTCAGGGACGATCGGTCCGCGTTCAGAAACGATAGGACAGGGTGGATTTGTAGAAGCGACCGGTCTGCACGTAGGAGCCGTTGCCGCCGCCATCCTGCGTGCCCAAATAGCGGGTCGAGGTGCCCAGCGTCTTGTAGAAGCTGTAGCTATCGAGCAGATTCTGCACCTGACCCGACAGCGACCAGCGGCCCAGCGTATAGGTCGCGTTGACGTTGAGTTGGCGTATCGGTTGAAGGTAATTGTCGAGCTGGTCGTTCAGGCTGAGCAGCTGGCGGCCGACATATTGCCAGGCCAGCCGCGCGGAAAGATGCGGTCGCTCGTAGAAAAGCTCGGCATTGTAGATGAGCTTGGCGGCGCGGGGCAGTTCGGTGTCGCCGCGCCCCGTCAGACCGGGATCGGCCTTGCTGTGCTGCAGCGTCAGCGATCCCTCCAAACCGAAGCCACCGAACAGCGGCCCGAATTCGCGGAACTGCTTGCGGCCGTGCAGTTCCAGACCATAGACCTCGGCTTCGCGGCCGTTCATCGGCATGGTGTAAGTGATGCCGCCAACGACATCGCTGGCGGTAACCCCGTTGGGGCCGCTGCCCGTGGCGCTCGCAGTGAAGACGAAGTTGGACAGCTTCTTGTAGAAGCCCCCCGCCTCGACCACCGCACTACGATCGGGATACCATTCAACATTGGTGTCGAGACTGGTGGCCGTGACCGGCTTCAGATCGGGATTGGCTCGGCTGACGCTCTGCACCGCGCCGGTCAGGTCGTTATAGCCATAGGTTTCCGGCCCGGCGATCAGCGCAAAAGCGGGGCGGGCGAAACTGCGCCGCGCCGCGGCACGCAGGATCAGACGGTCGGTCGGTCGATAGCTCAGGTTCAGGCTCGGCAGCCATTTGCCGTACCGGTTGCCGTCGTGGATGAAGTAACCGCCGCTCTGGGCGAGGAGCCAATGGCTCGCCGCGAACTCGGTCCGTTCGTAACGGACGCCGCCCACCGCCTGAAGCCTGCCCAATCGCACGTCGCCCTGAACATAGCCGCCCAGCACGGTCTCGCTGCCGAACACTGTGTTCCGGTTGTAATCATTCTGCGTGTAGTTGCCGGGGTTCGGGGTGCCGTTCGGCGTGAACTGGTTGGTGTAGGCGTAGGGCAGGATCGCCTGTTCGAAATAGCCGCGGTCATAGAAGCGGAAGTCGGGATAGTTGCCGCCCATGAAGGTGATCGTCCGACCGGGCAGGGCGGCGGCGGTCGGCCCCTGCGCGTTGAACAGATTGGGTCGCCCGCCCGACGCATCGGGAATGACGAAATTGTCGCCATCATTGCCGAGCAGACCGCGATCATATTGCGAACGGTCGGAGACGTTCAGGTCGATACCGGTCGACAGTTTCCGCAAGACGCCATCGCCCTGCCAGGCGAGATCGGTGCGCATCCCGTACATGCGGTTGCCGGATTTCACGTCACGTCCTTGGAACTTCCAGACGCGTACCGATTGCGGGCTGAGCACTGCGGCGCGCTGTGTCGCATCGGCGAAATTGAGCTCGATCGCGGCCGGATCGGATGTGTCGATACGTACACCTGGGATCGGGCCGCTGCTGCCACTGACAAGGTCTAGCCCACTGTACAGACTGCCCTCGACATAATTCGGACGTGCCTGATCGGCATAGCCATAGGATGCGCGCGCCGAGAGTGTCAGCCGGTCGGTGAAAGCCATGTCGGCACCCGCCTGCATCGTCGCAAGCGTAGAGCGCTGGTCACGCGCCTGGAAATAGCTGCCCGCCAGCGTCCCCAGCGGGGTGTACTGGCCGTTGATGTAGAAGGGGGCGGCACCGATCAACTGGAGCAGCGCGCTCGTGACGCTGTGCTGCACGTCGAGCGACGATACTTCGTAGCGGCCATAGGAGCCGCGCAGAAAGGCGGTGACACCGTTGTCGCCATGAAAGTCGAGCGAGGCGTTGCCGCCGTAGCGCTTGATGACCGAATTATACATGTCGTATTTGACGCCCAGTGCCACGAGGTCGTCGCGCGCGGCGGTCGGGGTCGCGGGGATATAGCGGAGCGCCTCGGTCGTCTCCGCTGCGGAACGGCGCTCCTCGTAATAGCCGGTCGCATAGAAGCCGACCTTCTGCGCCGTACCCAGCAACTTGGCCAATTCGATCTGTCCGACACCGCCAAAGGCAGGAAAGCCGAGGTGATCGGCGCGTCCGGCAAAATTGCCGCCGCCCGTCACGCGTAGATAATTGTCGCCATATTGGAAGCCCGTCGGCGTAGCGATGTCGACCGTTCCGCCGATCGAACTGCCATAGTCCGCTGCCGTCGGCGTCTTGGCGACGGTGGCCGAGCGCAAACCATAGGGCGCGATCATTTTGAGCGACAACGCACGGGTATATGGGTCGGCCTGAGGCACGCGCATGCCGTTGATCGAATATTCGTTGAAGCTGGAATCGAGGCCGCGGATCGAGATATATTCCGCCTCCCCGGTCGCCGCCTGGCCCAATCCCATGTCCGCATACGCCGTAACGCCCGGCAGGACGGCGAGGATGTCGACGATATTGCCGCCCGGACGGCGGGCGATCGTCTCGCCCGACATGACCGCGTTCGTCCCCGGCTGCTGCCGCTTCCAGGCCAGTGCCTTCTCCTCCTCGAGCGGCGCGGAACCCGTCACGACGATGTCGTCGCTGGCGGTGGTCTGGGTAGAGCCGTCAGCGGGCCGCGCCGGGGCGACCGGCTGCGGCGCGACCAGGCCCAGCACGATCATATGGCCATCGTCGCTTCGCACCGTCAATCCGCTGCCGCTCAAGAGCTGGTCCAGCGCGCCGCGCGGCGACATCCGGCCGACGATGCGCGGCGACTGCCGATGCCGGATGGCACCGGCTGGAAAGAAGATCTGTCGCCCTGCCTGCTGACCGAAGGCGGTCAGTGCACTGGCCAGCGGCTGTGCGCGGATGTCGAATGCGCGATCCGCGATGACATTCAGCGATTGAGCCTCGGCTACAGGCGCACAAAACGTTGACGTTGCAAGCAACGCCGCACCAAAACGACCGATCATGAATTCCCACAAGACGATGACGCGATCTGCGCCGTCCTTTCTCTTGACGGATGCAGTAAGAAAAACCGCCAAACCGTGATCACAAACGTGACGCAGCTGGTACTACAGAATATTACCTTTTCGTGACGCCGACTTGCTCAACGAATATCCCGATGCCGTGGCGGTAATGCTGACACCAAGGCCGACTGCCAATGCCTTCAGGAATGCGGTCGGATCACCGGTTTCGAACCGCCCACCCACCGGCGTATCGGCAAGATCGGGGTCGAGGATGACGATCGGGCGCGCCAGATAGCGATTATATTCCCTGACCGCGGCGCTCAGCGGCACATCCTGAAACACGATGGCGTGTTCCCGCCATGCCATGCTGGCGGCGGCCTTGTCCGTGGCAATGGCGAGCAGCGTCGTATCGCGAGGGGCGATAACCGCGCTATTCGCCACGGCCGATCCGGCAATGACGGACGCGCCCGCCCTCCCCGGCCCGTCGACCCTCGCCCGCCCTTCGATGGCCAGCAATTCGACCCCTTCGTCATGCAGCCGCAGGTTGAAGACGCCTGACGACAGGACGATCGGGGCAGGACCTCCGCGCAGCATGGCTACCGGCCCGACGCACAGCGTCATGCAGACCTCGCCCTTCTCGAGCCAGAACACGCGTTCGGTTGTCGAGAAGCGCCATGACAATCGGGTATCGGTGTTGAGCTCCAACCCGCTGCCGTCGGGCAGAAGAAGGCGTCTGCTCTCTCCAACCTCGGTGGTCGCACTACGCCAGGCATAAGCAGGGGCGACGATCACACCGCCGGCGAGGACGGTGGCGATGCCGGCGAGCGCGCCGACCCGCAACAGATCACGTCGGGATGCCGGCCGGAATGGCGCACGACGCGGTGGAGCGGAGGAAGCCTTGAGAGTGTCTGCCGTATCGGCACGCCAGAGCGCCAGCACGCGACAAAAGGCCAATGCATGCAACGGGCTCGCATCACGCCAACAAGCGAAGGCTGCCTCGTCGATCCGTCCGGTGCGGTGCTGGGCGAGCCAATCGGCCGCCTCGCGCAACGCCAATCCGTCATCGTCCGTCCGGCTCCCATCGGCCAATGCTGTCATCCACTTACGTTCGCAAAGACATGACGGTCGGATCGCACCGATCCGCCAAGGACGCCGCAAATAAATCGGTCAGTGCGTTGCAGTCCCGGTCCGCCGGTGATGCGACCACAGGTCGAAACTATCGTCGATCGGATCGCTGCGATCGACGGTCATGGCGACGCTCAGCAGAATCAGCGCGCGAGCAAGACGTTTTTCGAGCGTCGATAGGCTGATGCCGAGTTCGATCGCGACCGCGCGCGGGGATGCGCCATGGACCCGGCATTTGAGGAACACCACGCGGCATCGCTCCGGCAAGCCATCGACTTCCCGTACCAGCCGGCGCAGCGTGTCCCGATCCTCCGCCACGCGATGCTGATCGGGCATATAATCGGGAATATCGATATGCTCGATTTCGGACATCGATTGAAAATCGACGATTTTGGCATGCCGCAAGCGGTCGATCGCCGCGTTGCGGATCATCCGCCGCATGTAGCCGAGCGGGTTGGCAATGCTCTCCCAGTCGGTCAGGGTCAGCATGCGCAGGAACACGTCCTGCACCAGGTCGCGCGCGGCCTCGCCGGTCGGACAGATCCGCGTGGCGATCGCCAGCAGCTGACGTTCGTGCGGCAAGACCTGCTCGACGAACCAGACATCGATCGCGCGGATTATCGACAACGGATGGGCACCCTCAATCGTATACGACGGCTTTAGGGCGGCTTTGTGGCACCGGTGCTACAACCACTTTCCCAGACAGTGGGCCACGCAGCAACGGCCTGACCTTCTCGTGTATCTAAATCCGAATCATGTGATCGGGCCCATCCGGCTGCCGGATGCGAGCTCCCCACAGGCCGAAGACAGGGCCGAGCGCCGCATCGAGCGGCTAGCGGCTAGCGGCTAGCGGCTAGCGGCTAGCGGAAACGCTTTCACGGCTGACTTATGCGACGTCAGCAAGCGCTGAAATGCGTCGGCAAGACGGGTGTCGCGAAACTTAGGCTTCGACCGGGTCACCTTCCACCGGCGCTTCGGTGAAGAGGTGGTGCGGTTCTTCTCGAAAACATTCGCTCGTGGGTTTCGAGAAGGCAATTCCGTTCCCGGTTCCTGATCCTTCTGGGAAGGCCCCGGCCGTCTCGCTGGCCGTTACCAATCAAGAAAATGGTTCGGGGACCTACCGCGCAATCAAAAAAGGCCCGGCAGTGGCAAGAAGGGATCGCTGATGCTGGCGCGACCTGGTTCGTCGCAGCGCCCGGCTAGCCGGCAGAGATACGCGCCGGCGAGGTCGACGACGGTGACGTCGTACCAGCCGAGTGCGTCGCGCGTCGACCAACGATGATCGCCGGGCATGAGCGGGTGCGAAGCCGAAGCGCCGCCGGGCAACAGACGGGTGATGGTCAGCGCCGCCGCGGTGAGCGTGGCAGGGACACGAAGCACAAGGTCGGATGGCGTGATTGTCCACGACAGGTCGCGCAGCGCGTCGTTGTGGTCGCCGGCGAAATGGCGGTGGAAGCCGCTCGGCCCCAGGACCCAAAGATCGTACTCACCCTGGCTGTCGAAATCCCAACAACCCTCCAGCCGATCGCCTGCGGCGACCGTGTAGCGACGCGGCACGTTGCCGAGCGCTTTCCGGTCGTAGACGTGGAAGACGGCCCCCTGCCCATCGGCGGCGAAGGCCAGCGCCAATCCGGACGCGGTACGACGCACGGTGACGTCAAGCCGGTACGGCAGTGGGCGGGATCGTCGCACGCCCACCTCCTGCCAGGGAGCTCCCGACCTGGAAGGAGGCGCGGCGGGTGAGATTTGGTGCGAAAGGGCGGCGGCACGCCGCGCCTCGGCGCGCGGATCAGGCGGAGTCAATGGAGCGACGTCGGCGGTTGTGAAGTCGAAGGCGGAGGTCAGGTCCCCGCAGACTGCGCGTCGCCACGCCGATATTCCGGGGGCGTGAAAGCCGAAGCGCCTCTCCAGGAAACGTATGACGGAGGTATGATCGAACACCTGCGAATTGACCCACCCCCCGCGGCTCCACGGCGAGACGACATACATCGGCACGCGCGGTCCCAGCCCGTAGGCGCGACCGCGATAGGCGGGCAGATCTACCTCGTGATCGCTCGCGCTGGGCACCAGGTGATAGGCGCCCGACAGATCGATGCTGGAGCCGCCCGCCAACGTTCCGTCGGGTGCGCGCGACGGCGGGGCGGGCGGGGGGACATGATCGAAGAAGCCATCATTCTCGTCGAAGGTGACGAACAATACCGTCCGCGCCCATGTCGCCGGATTGGCGGTAAGCGCGTCCAGCACCTGCGCCGTATAGGCGGCACCTTGTGCGGGGCTGGAGGGATTAGGATGTTCCGATCCGGCAGCGGTGGCGATGACGTATGACACCTGCGGCAGCCGCCCAGCGACAGCATCAGCGCGCAACCGATCGAGGCCATAGGTGGTCAGCGCGCGCTCCTTGAGCTCCGGGTCTCCCGCGCCGCGATGCGCGTCGCGGAAGGCCGCGAAGCCGACCAACGGGTTGTCGGTGAAATTGTCGTCCATGTCCTGATAGATGCGCCAGTCGATCCCGGCGGCCTGCATCGCCTCGACGACGGTAGGCCAGCGATAGGGGTCGGCGGCGCCTCCCTGTTCGACGAAACAGTCGTGCGAATTCGCGATCGCGGGGCCGCCATGTGTCCCGGCGGGGTCGTTGGTGCCGCTCCAGAGGAACAGGCGATTGGTGTTCGTGCCGGTCTGGACCGAGCAATGATAGGCGTCGCAGATCGTGAAAGCCTCCGCCAGCGCAAACTGGAACAGCAAATCGGCGCGCCGGTAATGTCCCATCGCGCGCTGTTGCTTTGCCTCCGGCCAGTGCGCCATGCGGCCGTCGTCCCAGGCCGCTTGCGCATCCGGCCACGCGTGCGGAGTGCCCTCCATCCGCATCAGGTCGAAATCAGCGCGTGTGTCGAGGTGAAATGGCGAAACCAGCCGCGCGCCGCCCGGGGCGGTCCGATCGTACTGCTGCCAGACGGTGCGCGGTGCCGCCCCCGGCGTCAGCGGCGCTAGCGGGATAGGCAGGCGATCGGCGAAGCCGCGCACGCCGCGCAAGGTGCCGAAATAATGATCGAAGCCGCGATTCTCCTGCATCAGGATGACGACATGCTCGACATCTCGCAGCGTGCCGGTCCGGAGATCCGGCGCGATCGCGGCGGCGCGGGCGATCGCGTCCGGGAGCAACCCCGCCCCCCCCGATCGCGAGGCCGGCGGACAGAAGCGAGCGGCGGGAAAGGTCGACCATCGATATGTCCCTACCACGAAGGGGGCGGGGACGGACGCACCGTCCCCGCCTGAACGTCAGAAGTCCAGCGTCAATGCCGCGGTCACCGTGCGCGGCGCACCCAGGAAGGCCGAGCCGCCGTCCGCACCCGCCAAATACCGCCGATCCGCCAGGTTGTTGGCCTGCACCGTCAACGCCACGCCCTTCAGCATGTCGTTCACCTGCCCCAGGTCGACGCCGGCATAGGCATCGATGGTCATAAAGCTGGGCGCGACGGAGGTGCCGGCGGTGTCGATGAAGCGATCGCCGACGAACTTGGCCGCACCGCCCAGCTTGAAGATCGAGGGCGTATAGTCCGCCGCCAGCACCCACATGTGACGTGGCGAGTTGATGACCTGCCGCCCCGGCGTGACGCCGACGTCTTCGTCCTGCGCGGCGTTGCCGGTGCCGATATAGGTGGCGTGATTGAGCGTATAGCTGCCGGTCAGGGTCAGCGCGGGCAGGACGCGGTAGGCAAGTGCCGCTTCGATCCCGCGGCTCTTGATGCCGCCGACATTCAGGTAGACGCTCGACTGTTCTTCCAGATAGTCGATGCCGGTGACCAGGTTGGCGGAGATCGACTGGATGTGGTTGTCGAACTTGATGTCATACGCCGTGACCGACGCCTGTACGCGGCCGGTGGCGTAGCGCGCGCCGATCTCGATGTTGTTCGCGGTCTCGGGCTTAATCCGTGCGATCACCTCGCGCGGCTCGCCCAGCGGGCCGTTGCCGATCGCGGCGAAATTCTGCGAATAGCCCGCGAACGTTTCCAGCCCGGCCAGCGGCGTGTGATAGACGACACCGGCTGAGATCAGCGGATCGCTGTGCGAGGTCAGCTTCGTGCTGTCGCGATCGTTGAGCAGTTCGGTGCGTGTCTGGTCGAGGAAGAACTGTTTCACGCCGAACCGAGCGGTCACCGGCCCCAGCGTCAACGCGTCCTCGGCATAATACATCAGCTCGTCGAGGCCGTAATCGGTGCTGAACTGCACGTAATAAGGTTTGCCGTCGAAGGCTGGCCCGATCAGCGCATTGGTGATCTTGTGCCAGTCGCGCAGCTGGTTGGCGCGGCCGCGCTCCCACCAGATACCGCCGCGCAGCGTGTTCTGGATGGCGCCGAAATCATGCGTCCAGGCGGCGTCCGCGGTCATGCCGCCGCGGTCGTTCTTATAGTGTGTGTGCCGGTACGACATCACCGGCAACGATGCAGCCGGGTAGCAATTGGGCGCTGATTCCGCGGGGATCGCGGCGGTGCCGTTGCATCCCGCGATGAAGGTTGCCGCCGCCCCGGTCGGGCTGACGAAGTAGATCTTGCCGAGCGCCGACCCGCCGAACTGCGTCGGCAGCGCGCCGGTGAACTCGCTTTCCGGATTGCCGGTGCCGTCGTTGCGGACGTCGACCAGATACGGCGGCGCGAAGTCGCCGCGGCCGCGCATGCGGTGGTAATAGCCGTTGACCGACAGCTTCACCTCACCCAACTCGGTTTCTGCGCGCAGATAGCCGAACAGGTTGCGGCGCAGCGCACGCGAGGTCGAGCGGTACGCCTGGTCGATATAGGGAATGCCGGTCCACTGGTCGGTATAGGCATCGTGGTTCGGATCGCTGGCGAACATCGCCGGATTGACCGAACCATATTCGGCTTCGTCGGCATCGTCGTAACTAACCCAGCCGGTCAGCTTGACCGCGTCGATCTGGCTGACGAGCTTTGCGTCGACATGGTCGCGGCGTGTCTCCCCCGAACCGCCGATCCAGTCCTTCACCCGTGAGGTCGAGGCGCTGACGAAAGCGATGGTGTCGGGCGCGATTTCGCCGGTGTCGACGCGGCCGTAGATCTTGCGCGCACTGAAGTCCCCGCCCGCCAGGGTAAAGCGAACACGCGGATCAAGCGTCGGATCGGCCGTCACATAGTTCAGCGTGCCGCCCAGCGCCTCGTTCGAGCGCGAGGAGATGTCGGCCGTGCCCTGCGACACGACGACGGTCTTCAGGTCGAGCACGTCGAGGTAGCGGTTCGCGCGCGACCCGCCGCCATAGCCCGAGCCGCCGTTGGGCAGGCCGTCGATTGTCGAGCCGATCTGCTGCCCGCCTCCCCCGCCGGAGCTGAAGCCGCGGATGCTGATCGAGGTCGCCCAATCCGATGAGCCGAACGAATCGCCCTCCGCGATGAAGACGCCCGGCAGTTCCTTAATAACGTCGTTGACGCTGGTCAGCGCCGATTGTCGCTCGACCATCGGCGCAGTCACCTGCGTGCTGGCGAACGCCTGCGCCCGGCCCGTCACGACGATATCCTCGGCGCCGGTCGTCGCGCCGATCGCCGCCGGCTCGTTACCGGCTGGTGCGGTCTGCGCCCAGGCATGACCCGTCCCTGCCGCGATCGCGAGGATCGCAGCGCCTATCTTCCACTTCATCGATGATCTCCCCCGCCATGAGCGGCTTTTCCCGCTCCCCGGCATGAGCGCGCCCATTGCACAAGCCGGTGACGGATCTGTGACGTTATGTGGACTTGTGTGGCTTTAGCAGATCTGCGGACACAGTGAGATTGCGAAGGAGCGCACATCCCACAGGAGTTCACATGCGACCCCGCTATGCTATGCACGGCCGATGTTGCAGACCGTTCGCACCGATCGCATCCTGTCGCTGCTGGAAGACCAGAGGGCCTGTTCGATCGCGGCGCTGGCGCAGGACCTAGGCGTGTCAGAGGAGACGATCAGGCGCGACGTCCGTCGGCTGGAGAAGGTGGGCCGCGTCAGTAAGGTGCACGGCGGCGTGCGAATAGCGGGCAACCACCTGGAGGGATCGTACCGCGCTCGGATGCGCGAGGCGGCGGCGGCCAAGCAGGCGATCGGTACCGCCGCCGCCCGGATCGTGGAACCCGGCATGACGATCCTGATCGATTCCGGCACCACGTCGTTCTGGACAGCGCGCGCGCTGTCGGCGCGGCGCGGGGTGACCATCGTGACCAACAGCCTGGACGTGGCGACGGAAATCCTCGGCCAGTCCGACCACCGGCTGTTCTTCACGGGCGGCGCGCTCAACGTCGATTATCGAGCGGCCTTCGATCCGACCGCGATCGCCTTCGCGCGGCAATTCGTCTTCGATGTGGCGATCCTGTCGATCGGTGCGATCGAGGCGCGCCATGGCTTCCTGGATTTTGATCCGGACGAGGCGCACTTCAAGCGGGCGCTACTCGATCGCTTCCGCCGCAGCGTAATAGTCGCGGACCGATCCAAGTTCGATCGAAACGGCACGCGGCACGTCGCCGACTTCGGCGCGATCGGCGATCTCGTCAGCGATGCCGCGCCCGCCGGGCCGCTGGCCATAGCGCTTGCGGAGGCCGGAACGCGGGTCGCGGTTGTCAGCGACGATAGCGCCGGCTGAACCAGACGAACGACACCGCCATCGTTGCAAACAGCAATGCGCCGGTCCCCAGCGCTGCATAGCAGAAAAGGTTCAGCAAGCGCGCTTCCGGGCTCGCCAACTTATGCTGCAGCAGCAGTCCGATGCTTCCGGTATAGCCGAAGGCAGCCGCCAGGTAGATCAGGGAGCCGGCGTTGCCCAGCGGGTCATGAACAGCAGCGTCGAGGAAGCGAGCAACGCGGCGCCCACCAGTACCGCTACTTTGACCGCAAGCAACGGGATGCGACCGCGAGCGGAAGCCGGTAGAAGCAGCGCCATGCTTTACCGCACCACCCTGCCCTCTCCGCTCGGCGAGCTGACGCTGGTCGCCGACGATGCCGCGCTTGTCGCGATCCTGTGGCCTGACGACAAACCGGGTCGCGTGCAGCTGGAAGCGACCGCCGAGCGCCCCGACCATCCGGTGCTCGCCGCCGCCGCGACCCAGCTCCGCGAATATTTCGCGGGCAAACGCACCGCCTTCGACCTGCCGCTCGCCCCGCGCGGCACCGCGTTCCAGTGCGACGTGTGGCGCGCCCTCGACGCCATCCCCTATGGCGAGACGCGCAGCTACGCCGACATCGCCCGCGCGATCGGCCGCCCCACCGCCACCCGCGCGGTCGGCGCGGCGAACGGGCGCAACCCGATCTCGATCGTCACGCCCTGCCACCGCGTGATCGGCCGCTCGGGCGCGCTGACCGGCTTCGCGGGCGGGCTGGCCGCCAAGCAACATCTGTTGGCGCTGGAGCAACGCTAGGAGGCATTCCCAACCGCGCCCGCATTCCGTAAGGGCTGTCGCCATGACCGACGATCGCACCCAGGCCGACGAGCGCAACGTCCAGTTCGAGCGCGAAGCATTATTGTTTCACTCGGAGGGGCGCCCCGGCAAGATCGAGATTGTCCCCTCCAAGCCGATGGCATCGCAGCGCGACCTGGCGCTCGCCTATTCGCCCGGCGTCGCGATCCCGGTGCAGGCGATCGCCGACGATCCCGCGACCGCCTATGACTATACCGCCAAGGGCAATCTGGTCGCCGTCATCTCGAACGGCACCGCGATCCTCGGCATGGGCAATCTCGGCGCGCTCGCCGGCAAGCCGGTGATGGAAGGCAAGGCGGTGCTGTTCAAGCGCTTCGCCGACGTCGACTCGATCGACATCGAATTGAAGACCGAGGACGTCGACCGGATCATCGACGCGGTCGAGCTGATGGAGCCCACTTTCGGCGGGATCAACCTGGAGGACATCAAGGCTCCCGAATGCTTCATCATCGAGCAGACGCTGCGCGAACGGATGAACATTCCGGTCTTCCATGACGACCAGCACGGCACCGCGATCATCTGCGCCGCGGGCGTCATCAACGCCTGCCTGCTGACCGGACGCCAGCTTTCCGAGATCAAGGTCGTCGTCAACGGTGCCGGCGCGGCGGCGATCGCCTGCACCGAACTCATCAAGGCGATGGGCGTCCGCCACGACAACGTGCTGATCTGCGACCGGACCGGCGTGATCTATCAGGGTCGCGACGACGTGAACCAGTGGCAGTCGGCGCACGCCGCCAACACCGATCGCCGCACGCTGACCGAGGCGCTGCGCGGCGCCGACGTGTTTCTCGGCCTGTCGGCGGCGGGCGCGCTCAAGCCGGAGATGGTGGTCGACATGGCCCCCGCCCCGATCATCTTCGCGATGGCCAACCCGGAGCCGGAGATTCGCCCCGAACTCGCCAAGGCGGCGCGCCCCGACGCGATCGTCGCCACCGGGCGTTCGGATTATCCGAACCAGGTCAACAACGTGATCTGTTTCCCGTTCATCTTCCGCGGCGCGCTCGACGTGCGCGCGACCGGCATCAACGACGCGATGAAGATCGCCGCCGCCAACGCGATCGCCGAACTCGCGCGGCAGCGCGTGCCCGAGGAAGTCGCGATCGCGTACGGGGTGCAGCACAGCTTCGGCCCCGAATATATCATCCCGTCGCCGTTCGACCCGCGTCTGATGGAGATCGTCCCCGCCGCGGTCGCCAAGGCGGCGATGGACTCGGGGGTGGCGACCAAGCCGATCCTCGACATGGCCGCCTATGCCGCCGCCTTGCGCGCGCGGCTCAACCCGACCACCTCGGTGCTCAGCCTCGCCTATGAAGGCGCGAAGGCCAATCCGAAGCGCGTGCTGTTCGCGGAAGGGGAAGAGGAAGTCGTGCTGCGCGCGGCGATCGCGTTCAAGGAAGGCGGGTACGGCACGCCGGTGCTGGTCGGGCGCGAGGACGTCTACGACCGGCTGCGCGCGCTCGGCATCGCCAACCCGGAAGAGTACGAGCTGCACAACAGCCGCGTCTCGCCGCTGGTGCCCAAGATGGTCGACTTCCTCTACGCGCGCCTGCAACGCCGCGGCTTCCTGCGCCGCGAGGTCGAGCGGATGATCAACCAGGATCGCAACATCTTCGGCTCGGTGCTGCTGCAGCTCGGCGAGGCGGATGCGATGATCACCGGCGTGACGCGCCCGTTCGCGCAGTCGATGCGCGAGATCAAGCGCGTGATCGATCCCGCGCCGGGACGCACCGCGTTCGGCATCCATGTGCTGGTCGGCCAGTCGCACACCGTCTTCATCGCCGACACGACGGTCAACGAACGCCCGACCGCCGAGGAACTCGCCGACATCGCCGAGCAGACCGCCGCGGTTGCGCGCCGGCTCGGGCAGGAACCGCGCGTGGCGTTCCTCAGCTATTCGACCTTCGGCAACCCGAACGGCCAGTGGCTCGACAACATCCGCGGCGCGGTACAGGTGCTCGACGAGCGCAAGGTGAGCTTCGAGTACGAGGGCGAGATGGCGCCGGACGTCGCGCTCAACCCGCGCCAGCTCAAGAACTTCCCGTTCGCGCGGCTGTCCGGGCCGGCGAACGTGCTGGTGATGCCGGGGCTGCAATCGGCGAACATCTCCGCCAAGCTGCTGCGCGAACTGGGCGGCGACGACATGATCGGCCCGATGCTGGTGGGGATGGAAAAGCCGGTGCAGATCGCGCCGATGACCTCGACCGCCGGCGATCTGGTGACGCTGGCGGTGCTCGCGGCGGGGGGGATTGCGCGCTGAGGTGAGGTAGTCGCCAAGACGGTGACGGCTATCGCCCCAGTTGCGGACGTGTCGGAGCCGAGGCACCCTGCTGCTATGCTACTCCGTTCTCTCCCAGTGTTCGCAATCGCCGCTCTTTGCGCCTGCTCTGCAACGCAAGTAACTGAAACGCCTTGGCAGCCTTCGCCTTCTGGAGAGTGGCTGACCCGCATAGAACGCTCGAACACATCCGGGCCGGGCGCGGGCGATCTTACTGAAACCATTCAGGTTAAAGCGCGACTTTCTGACGAGCCAATCAATATTTTGACAATCGGACAAATGAACGGTCCTGCCCGGATAGAGCTACACTGGCGTGATCCTACGCATCTTGAAATAGGTTACGCGAACGGGGATATCCAGTTTCAAGCGGTTAAGCTCGGTAAATTGGCAATCACAGTGATCTCGCTTCCCCGCTAAACTCCATTTTAGCTGACGTCTGCTTTCCACAACAAGCGCCCGAATAGCCCTCTCCCCTGCGGGGAGAGGGTTGGGTGAGGGGTCGCCGCAGACGCTGCCCTCCGTGAGACACAGCCCCTCTCCCAACACTCTCCCCGCAGGGGAGAGGACGTTACCG
>NZ_CAXIAM010000026.1:0-42344 GCF_964021865.1 uncultured Sphingomonas sp. | reverse complement strand
TTTCGACGCCGATCACCCCGCTACCGGGGTCCCTTTTCCACGCCGATCCACACTCCCGCACAAACGGGCGAAGGACATGCAGTGCAAGCCGAATTTCGACCGTGCCCACCGGCTCCTGCGCCGATCGCTGCGCCGCCTCACGTAGCACCTGGCGCGACAGGTTGATCAACGCATGACGGTGCGCACGCCGCCCCGCACGCATATCCTGCTGCCAGATGCCTCAATCGTCTCCAGCACCAGCGCGTAGGACTTCACCAACCCGGCTGCGGTGAAGTCGCGGATGAGCTGCGCTGCGTTCGGGACGCCGACCAGCTCGACGAGCTGGATCGCTTTTGTTGGCGGAACGGGGTGGAAGGCGGTCAACGTCGATCTCCTGTCTACCCAGACCGACTGCATCAGTGAGCGTGAAAAAGCCCTATACAGCGAGTCGCTTAAGCCGCCGCTGTTCGCGCCTGTTCGGAATAAGCCGCATCAGAATGTGGGAACGCCTGAGGGGTCGCGCATAGGCTTGCCGCCAACAATGCGCTGTAAAAACACGAAAATAGTGAAAGTGGGTGGTGCCGCTTACAGGACTCGAACCTGTGACCCCCGCATTACGAATGCGATGCTCTACCAGCTGAGCTAAAGCGGCCAACGCGTCTCCGCATGGGAAACGTCGTGGAGGCGGCGCTTAGCAGCGGGAAACGGCGTTGACAAGCGTCTCGCGGCTTTACCGGGCCTTTACCATCCGCGCGGCAAAAGCGTCGGGCGAATCCGGCCGAATGACAGGCCGCTCGCCGGAACGGACGATGAGCATGGACAGCGCACGCGGCTACGACGATCTTCGCCAGGACGACGATCCCACCGAGGGCGGCGTCGGCGAACCGCATGCGCCGGTCGGCTCGGACGAGCGCCGGATGCAGGTACGCGCCTATAATCACTGGGTATCGCTGCTGCGCGGCCGCGCCTATCCGGCGATCGAGGATCTGGAGCCGGAAAGCATCGCCGATTTCGGCCCGCACAGCGTGCTGCTCGATTTCTCCGCCGGCGTCGAGGATCCCACCATCCAGTTCATCGGCCGCGCGCTGCGCGAGGAATGCGCGGTCGACCAGTCGATCGCGCGGATCTCCGATGTGCCGTCGCGCTCGCTGCTGTCGCGGCTGACCGATCATTATCTGCAGATCATCGCCAATCGCGCGCCGATCGGGTTCGAGGCCGAATTCACCGGCACGCGCGGGCACAACACCATGTATCGCGGCATCCTGATGCCCTTCTCGTCGGATGCGCAGTCGATCGACTATATCTACGGCGTTATCAACTGGAAGGAGCTGGTCGCCGCCGACGATCAGGCCGGGCTCGATGCCGAACTGGCCGCGGCGATCCGCGCGCCGCGCCACGATCCGCTGCCCGGCGGCGTCTGGGCGGACGGCCCGTGCGCCGCCGCCCCGGCCCCGGAGCCGGAGGTCGCGCCCACGACGCTCGACGAACTGCTCGCCGCCGCGCGCGACAGCGCCGCCGCCGCCCGCACCGCGCACCTGCGCAGCCATGCGGCGCTGTACCGCGCGCTGGGCCGCGCGTACGATGTCGCGCTCGCCGCCGCTGCCGATCCGGCGCGGCTGGAAGAACTGCTCGCCGCCGACGACATCCGCGTGCAGGCGCGCGCGCCGATGACCGCGATCGCCAAGCTCGTGTTCGGCGTGGATCACGACAAGACGCGGCTGACCGAGGCCGCCACCGTGCTCGCCTGGGCGCAGCGCACCGGTATCGGCGCGGGTGCGCTCGCCCATGCGCTGGAGCGCGCCGAGGGCGGGATCAAGGGGATCGTGGCGAGCGAACGCGCCCTGCGCCAGCCCGAAGAGGCCGCGCCGCTGCTGCCGCTCGCCGAGCGGACGGCACTCGCCGAGCTGGCGATCGACAGCGGGCTCGACGAAGGCGCGCCGGTCGTGCTGCTCGGCCGCGCCACCGCGACCGGGATCGTCGTCGTCGGCACGGTCGGCGACGATGCCAAGCTCGCCGCGCAGGTGCTGCGCCGGCTGCATTGATGCAATTCGACGCTGCACCGATGCAGTGCGGCAACGCTTGAGCTAGGCGCGCGAGGGGCGCATAGCTTCGCCCATGCCGGAAAAGTCTCTTCAGATACTGTCTGCTGCGCTGGCGGCGCGGCTCACCTATCGCGCATTGCCGGGCGAGCTTGCCGGCTTCGGCGAGGACAAGCAGGCGGAGGCCGCGGCCTTCCTGGCGCAGACCGCCGCGGTGCGCGCGCCGGGCACGCCGGTGCTTGCGCTGGAGCAATTGCCCGGCGACGGCGCGCGGCGGCGGATGCGGTTGGCGATCGTCAACGACGACATGCCGTTCCTGGTCGATTCGGTCGCGGCGGCGATCGGCGACCGTGACATTGCGGTCGATCGCGTCATCCACCCCGTGATCCGCGTGTCGCGCGATGCCGACGGGCGGCTGACCGATATCGAGGACGTCGACGGCAAGCCCGAATCGATGATCTATATCGAGCTGGAGCGCGTCGACGCGCGCGACCGTCGCGCGCTGACCGACGAGATCGAGCGCCTGCTCGCCGACGTCCGCGTCGCGGTGCGCGACTGGCGCGCGATGCAGGGCACGCTCGCCGCGGACGCCGGGGTGATCGACGATGTCGGCGGCGACCCGGAAGGCGCGGCGCTGCTGCGCTGGTTCCTCGACCGGCATTTCACCTTGCTCGGGCATGAGCGCTGGCACGCCGATGGCAAGGTCGACGCCGCCGCCCCGCTCGGCATCGTCGTCAACGAGCATGAGGTGCCGATCCTCGCCGACCGGTCGCGGCGGCTGGCGATCGACTATTTCGTCGCGGGCAATTCGGCGCCGCTGCTGCTCAAGTCGAGCCTGATCTCGCCGGTCCACCGCCGCGTCCCGCTCGACCTGCTGGTGGTGCCGATCCACACCGGCGGGCGCGTCACCGGGCTGTCGATCCACGCCGGGCTGTGGACCTCCGCCGCGCTCAACGCGCCGCCGCGCAGCGTGCCGGTGCTGCGCCAGCGGCTGGCGGCGAGCGAGGCGAAGTTCGGCTTCGACCCCGCCGGCCACACCGGCAAGGCGCTGACCCATGCGATCGCGACGCTCCCGCACGACCTGATGACCGCGATCGGCGCGGCGTCGATGGAGGAACTGGCGCTCACCGCGATGAGCCTCGCCGACCGCCCGCGCCCGAAGCTGGTGCTGGTCCCCTCCCCGCTCGGTCGGCACCTCTATGCGTTCGTGTGGCTGCCGCGCGACGAGATGACCACCGCGCGCCGCGTCGCGATCGGGGAGATGCTCGCAGAGGCCGCCAACGGCCAGGTGCTCAACTGGTCGACCAGTGTCGAGGACGGGCGCGTCGCCTTGCTCCGCTACACGATCGACCTGCGCGGTGCGGGCGTGCTGCCCGATGCCGCCACGCTTGACGCGCAGCTCGAAAAGATGGTGCGCGGCTGGGCGCCATCGATCGAGGCCGCGCTGGCGGACGAGGTCGGGCCGGCGCGCGCCGCGCGGCTGGCGCTGCGCCACGCCGCGGCCTTCCCGGTCCGCTACCGTACCGGCGCGACCGCCGACGAGGCGGCGCGCGACATCGTCGCGATCGCCAATCTGGTCGACGAGGCCGATCGCGAGGTGCGCTTCACCGCCGGCGGCGACGGGATGCTCCACCTCAAGGTCTATCGCCAGGGCGGCCCGCTCGCGCTGTCCGACGCGGTGCCGGCGCTCGAACATTTCGGTTTCCGCGTCATCGAGGAGATGCCGACCGCGCTGACCGACGAGGAGCGCAGCTCGATCCACGATTTCACGCTCGAGACCAAGGCGGACATTCCCGCGGTGCTCGCGAGCGCCGACACGTTGCAGGAAGCGCTGGCGCAGGTCCTCGAAGGCCGCGCCGAGGATGACGGCTTCAACCGGCTGATGCTGGAAGCCGGGCTGTCGCCGTCGGCGGTGGTGCTGTTCCGCGCCTGGTATCGTTACTTGCGGCAGGCGGGGATGAGCTACGGCCCCGCCAACGTCGTCGACACGCTCACGCGCGTCCGCGACGTCACGCATGCGCTGGTCGAGCGCTTCGCCGCGCTCCACGATCCCGCCTCCACCGCCGACGCCGATGCGGCGCAGGGCGTGATCGACGCCGGGCTCGACGCGGTCACCGGGATCGACGACGACCGCATCCTGCGCGCCTTCCGCGCGGTGATCGACGCGACGCTGCGCACCAACGCCTTCACCGAAGCGGCGAACGAGGCACTCGCGTTCAAGCTCGACAGCGCGAAGATCCCCGGCCTCCCCGCCCCGCTGCCGTGGCGCGAGGTGTGGGTCTATTCGCCGCGCGTCGAGGGCATCCATCTGCGCGCCGGTCCGGTCGCGCGCGGCGGCCTGCGCTGGTCCGACCGCCGCGACGATTTCCGCACCGAAATCCTCGGGCTGATGAAGGCGCAGCGCGTCAAGAACGCCGTCATCGTGCCGACCGGCGCGAAGGGCGGCTTCTACGCCAAGCAGCTTCCCGCGCCGGCGAACCGCGACGCGTGGCTGGCGGAGGGAACCGAAGCCTATCGCATCTTCATCCGCACGCTTTTGTCGATCACCGACAATATCGAGAACGGCACCGTCGTTCACCCGCAGGGCGTGACGATCCTCGACGGCGAGGACCCCTATTTCGTCGTCGCCGCCGACAAGGGCACCGCGACGTTCAGCGACGTCGCTAATGCAATCGCGCTCGATCGCGACTTCTGGCTCGGCGACGCCTTCGCCAGCGGCGGGTCGCAAGGGTACGACCACAAGGCGATGGGCATCACCGCCAAGGGCGCGTGGGTGTCGGTCCAGCGCCATTTCGCCGAACGCGGCGTCGATGTGCAAACGCAGCCGATCCGCGTCGTCGGCTGCGGCGACATGTCGGGCGACGTCTTCGGCAACGGGATGCTGCTGTCGAAGGCGATCAAGCTGGTCGCCGCCTTCGACCATCGCCACATCTTCCTCGATCCCGACCCCGATCCGGCGACAAGCTGGGAAGAGCGCGCGCGGATGTTCGCGCTGCCGCGCTCGAGCTGGGCCGATTACGACACCGCGCTGATCTCGCAAGGCGGCGGCGTGTTCGCGCGCGACATGAAGTCGATTCCCCTCACCCCGCAGGTGCAGGCCGCGCTCGGCATCGCCGTCGACCGCATGGAGCCGACCGCGCTGATCTCGGCGATCCTGAAAAGCCCTGCCGACCTGATCTGGTTCGGCGGCATCGGCACGTACGTGAAGGCCGCGGCCGAGAACAACGCCACCGTCGGCGATCCCGCCAACGATCGTCTCCGCGTCGATGCCGAGGAATTGCGCGCGATCGCGATCGGCGAGGGCGCGAACCTCGGCGTCACGCAGGCGGCGCGCATCGCCTTCGCCGCGCGCGGCGGGCGGATCAACACCGACTTCATCGACAATTCGGCGGGCGTCGACTGCTCGGATAACGAGGTCAACATCAAGATCGCGCTCAACCGCGAGATGATCGAGGGCCGGCTATCGTTCGAGGACCGCAACCTCCTGCTCGGCAGCATGACCGACGATGTCGCGGAACTGGTGCTGGAGGACAACCGCCTCCAGACGCTGGGGCTCTCGATCGCGGAGCGCGGCGGCGCGCAGGCGCTGCCCAGCTATGTCCGGTTGATCGAGGTCTTCGAGGAATCGGGCCGGCTCGACCGCCAGGTCGAGGGGCTGGCGAACAACACCGACCTGCTGCGCCGCACCGGCGAGGGCCGCGGGCTCACCCGCCCCGAACTGGCGGTGCTGCTCGCGACCGCGAAGCTGTCGCTGCAGGACGCGATCGAGCATTCGGCGCTCGGTGAGGACGATGCGTTGCTCCCCGACCTGCACGCCGCCTTCCCGCATGCGATGCAGGAGCGCTTCGCCGCCGCGATCGACGCGCACCGCCTGCGCGGCGAGATCGTCGCGACCAAGCTCGCCAACCGCATCGTCAACCGCATCGGCATCCTCCATCCGTTCGAGCTGGCCGAGGAGGAAGGCGCGACGCTGGCCGACATCGCCGCGATGTTCGTCGTCGCCGAACGCCAGTTCGGTCTCGCGACCCTGTGGCAGGCGATTGAGACGACCGCGATGCCCGAAGCGGGACGCCTCGCACTGTTCGACGAGGTCGCGGTCGCGGTGCGGTCGCAGATCGCCGACCTGCTCCGCGCCACCGCACCCGGCACCCTGCCCTCGGCCGTGCTCGCACGGCTGTCGGGCGGGATCGACCGGCTCGCGGCGGCGACCGACGATCTGCTGCTCGACGAGGCACGCGCGCATTCGCGGCGCATCGCCGACACGCTGGAGGCGGCGGGCGCGCCGCACGATCTCGCGCTCAGCGTCGTGCGGCTGTTCGAGCTGGACGGCGCGGTCGGCCTCGCCGATCTCGGCGAACGCGCCGCGATCGACGAGACCCAGCTCGCGCGCGCCTTCACCCGGCTCGGCGAAGGGCTGGGGCTCGACTGGGCGCAGGGCACCGCGACGCGCATCAACCCCAGCGATCCGTGGGAACGGCTGCTGATCGCGGGGCTCGCGCGCGACTTCCAGCAGTTGCGGCTCGACTTCCTCGGACGCGGCGGCACGGGCGATCCGGTCGCGCTGGTCGATGCATGGCTGGCGCGCAACGCCGCGCGCGTCGGGCAATTCCGCGCCGTCATCGACCGCGCGCGTAATGCACAGGCCCCCAACGCGGCGATGCTCGCACAGATCGCGGGACAGGCGCGCGTCCTCCTCGGCCGCTGACCCCTTGAAACCCCTCCCCCCTCGGGAGTTGCAGGTCGGTCATGCGGCCAGCATGACCTAAACGATGCGGGGCATCGTTTACCTGCGGCGGGGTTGGGGTGGGGCCTGTCCTACAACGCCACGATCCGTCATTGCGAGCGGAGCGAAGCAATCCAGAGTCGGATCAGGACGCCCTGGATTGCTTCGCTCCGCTCGCAATGACGAAGCTCTTTGACACCGCCGTTCCCCACACTCGCCCCGTTGGTGCTGAGCTTGTCGAAGCACGTGCCGCACGAGCCGCCGAAACGTAATGGTCAGCGCGGTCACCAACCCCTCAACGCGCGCGAGGACCCCGTCAGCGTCTCAACATTCACAACATTCGCGGGACCCGCGCCCGCCTCCCCTCCACAACCCAACTTTACAGTGGCGCGCTCCCGTCGCTTCTGACATGCCCGCCCCGCACGACGGGGGGTTGAAGATGTTGGGTGCGCTCGCGAACAAGGTCCTGAACCGCTTCGGCATCGAGGCGGCGCGCGCGGCCACCTTTGGCAACTTCCTGCGGACCCGGCACATCGATCTGGTCGTCGACGTCGGTGGCAACCTCGGCCAGTTCGCCGAAAGCGTGCGGGAACGCGACTATACCGGCCGCATCCACTCTTTCGAGCCGGTCGGCAAGGTCTTCGCCGCACTGGAGCAGAAGGCCGCGCGCACTCCGCTATGGACCGTCTCGCGCCTCGCGCTGGGCGCCGAACCCGGCGAGGTCGAGATCAACCTTTACGACAACCACACGCTCAATTCGCTCCACGCGCTCGACGGCGGCACGGCGGAGCGGCTCGCGGTCGACCCGCGCGTGATCGGTACCGAGAAGGTGCCGATCGCCACGCTCGATTCGGTGCTCGCGACCGATCCCGCCACCTCGATCCTGCTCAAGATCGACACACAGGGTCACGAGCGCGCGGTGCTGGACGGCGCGCAGGCGGTGCTGGCCCGTACCTCGGCGCTGCTCCTCGAATTGCCGGTGCTGCCGCTCTACGAGGGGCTGTGGTCGTTCAACGAGGCGCTCGCCTATATCGATTCGCTCGGCTTCACCCCCGCGCAATTCCGCACCGTCAACACGATGGTCGACGACCCGGCTTGCGCGGTCGAGTTCGACTGCCTGTTCCGGCGCAAATAAGCGCTTACACCTCCGCCCAGCGGCGGAGCAGGTTGTGGTACACGCCGGTCAGTTGCACCGTCGCCGCCGCGCCTTGCCCCTGCGCCGCCGCCACCGCCTGCACGCCCTGATCCAGCTCGAACAGGATGCGCCGCGCACCGTCGTCGCGAACCATCGACTGAATCCAGAAAAAGCTCGCCAGCCGCACCCCACGCGTCACCGGCGCGACCCGGTGCAGGCTGGAGGCGGGATAGAGCACCATATGCCCGGCGGGCAGCTTCACCGCCTGGGTCCCGAACTGCTCCTCGATCACCAGCTCGCCGCCGTCATAGCTGTCGGGATCGGCGAGAAAGAGCGTCGCGGACAGGTCGCTGCGGAGGCGAAAATCGCTGCCGCGCTTCATCCGGATCGCATTGTCGACGTGGACGCCGAAATCCTGCCCGCCCGCATAGCGGTTGAACAGCGGCGGGAACACCTTGGCCGGTAACGCCGCCGCGACGAACAACGGCGTGCGGCCGAGCGCGTCGAGGATCATGCCCCCCGCCGCGCGCGCCGCCGCGCCGTCCTCGGGCAACTGGCTGTTGCGCTTGGCGAGCGCCGCCTGCGGCCCCGACGTCTCGTTGCCGTCGATCCAGTCCGCCGCATCGATCGTCGCGCGCACTTGCGCCAGCGCCGCGGCGTCCAGCACGTCGGGGATCGCGATCAGCATAAATGATCCTTTACTACCGTCATTGCGAGCGAAGCGAAGCAATCCAGGGCAGCACGCGAAACACTGGATTGCTTCGCTGCGCTCGCAATGACAGCGGATGTACGTGCGTCAGAAACTATAAAACACACTCAGTGTCGCCTGCCGTCGATCGCCCGGCATCGCCCAGCCGCCGGTGACCACGCCGGTCGTCGCGTTGATGTTGTTGCGGACATTCGTTAGATACTTTTCGTCGGTGACGTTCTGGACGTTGAGCTGCATCGTCAGTCCGTCGCGGAAGCTGTACGCCAGATAGGCGCGATGGATCAGGTAATCGTCGGTCTTCAGCAGCGCGGCATTGGCGAGCGTCGGGACATAGGTGGTGAACGCCCCCTGATAGGTCAGGCCATAGCCGACCTCGAGCCCGAACGGCAGCTTGTAGGTGGTGAACAGGCTGCCCGAGTGCGGCGGGGTCTGGACCAGCGGGCTGCCGCGCTGCGGATCGGGGTTGGCGGCGGTATTGCCGCAGCCGTTGCCGCCCGGATTGGCGAGGCAGAAGTCCGACACCGACTGCAGCACCTTGCTGTCGAGATAGGTGTAATTGGCGAAAACCGTCCAGGCGCGCGTGACGTTACCCGACACACCCAGCGCGATCCCGTCGACGCGGCTGTGTCCGTCGAGCACCTGCACCGTCGGCAACGCCGGGTCGTTCGACGGGATGCGGTAATTGGTCCGCTCGTTGCGGAACGCCGCGGCGGTCAGCTCCAGCCGCCGCCCGAACAGCCCGGCCTTTACGCCGACCTCGTAATTGCGCGCGGTCTCCGGCGCGACGTCGCAGGTGTTGGTGACGATCGCATTGGAGACGCTGACGCAGCCCGCGCGAACGCTTGCCGACGACGGTGTCTTGGCGTTGCCGTAGCTGGCATAGACGCTGACGTCCTGGATCGGGTGATACACCAGCCCTGCACGATACGAGAACAGCCGCTCGCGGTTCACCTGCCGTGCCTGTGCCGCCACGGGCTGCGTGACGCCGGGCGCCGCGACGATCGGAAGCTGGTCGAACTCGGCATGTTGCTGTTCCCAGCGGACACCCGCGTTCACTTCGACATGCCGCCCCAGCTCCAGCGTGTCGAACGCATAGACTGCGACGTTGCGGGTCGAGGACTGCGAATGCGCGGTCGTGACGTAGTTGATCGGCCCGCGATAGACAGTGTCGGGATTGCTGATCGCCAGCACCGGCAACGCGGCGATCGCCGAGCCGTCTGCATTGCGCAACAGCGATCCGGTGATGATCCTGTAATCCTCGACCATCCACGAAGCGCCGACGTTCGCGACGTTGCGCACGCCACCTTTTTCGCCGTGTTCCAGACGGATATCGGTCTGATTGGCGAAAAGCTGGTTCACCTGATCGCGCACCAGCCCGCGCGGTCCCGACGGCAGCCATTGCCCCGGGCGCAGCGTCGACGGACACGCCGCTCCGGTCGTGCCGCCCGCCACCTGCACCGGCTGCGTGCCCGTCGACAGGCAGAACGTGCCCTGCGGCGCGCTGGTGACGCTATATTGCCCGACGCGCTGCCAACGCGTGAGATTGCGGACCGATAGATGATCGTCGACCTGATGGCGCAGCGTCGCGGTCAGCCGGTCGACGTCGATGTCCTGCCGGTCGAGGTTGCGATAGCCGTAATAATCGCTGCGGTCCGCCCCGGTGATCAGCCCACCGACCAGATCGTTGTTGAAGAACGGAATGCCGTACAGCGGCGTGTTGCGATCCTGCTGATGGACATAGGCGAGCGTCAGGCTGGTGGGCGCGCCCATCCCGATCGTCACCGCAGGCGCCACGCCCCAGCGTTCGTACTTCTCGACGTCGCGACCGGGCACGTCATTGTGGTGATAGACCGCGTTCAGCCGAACGCCGATCGTGTCGTTCACCCGCTCGTTGGCGTCGAGCGCGGCGCGATAATAACGATCGGTGCCGACCGCGGCTTGCGCGATCGTCAGGTCCTCCGGGCGCGGCTCCTTGCTGACCAGATTGATCGTTCCCCCGACCGATCCCGATCCGTTGAAGACCGAATTGGCGCCGTTATAGACCTCGATCTGCTGGAGGTTGAAAGGATCGGTGCGGCTGTATTGCGCGCTGTCGCGGATGCCATCGATCGTGATGTCGTTGTTCGCCGAATAGCCGCGCAGGTTGATGCTGTCGCCATAGCCGCCCCCGCCTTCGCCCGCGCCGAAGGTGATGCCGGGCAACGTCTGGAGCGCATCGCGCAGCGTCAGCAGATTCTGCTTGCGCAGCACCTGGTCGGAAATGACCGTCACCGTCTGGGGCGTATCGAGCAGCGCCGAGGTCGCCTTCGGGCTTTCGAGCTGATCGGGTGCCCGCTCGCGCGCGCCAGTCACCACCACGTCGTCGCGATCGATTCGCGTGCGACCGTCCTGTTCGCTCGCTGGCCGGTCCGGCGTCTCGGCAAAGGCCGGCGCGGAGGCGATGAAACCGATGCACGACAGCGCAAGGAACGAGGCGGAAGACGACGACATGCTGGTGAACCCCCATTGTTATGGAAGCCCAGCTATTGCGAGTGACTTTCAGTGTCAACGCTAATGCGATTGGATCGCATCAATGTCGTAAAATGTTCGGGATGGGAGGCGAGCCACGTCCGCAGCGCGCTGGCGAGATTGGGGGGCTCCTCCTGCACGATCCGCAGCGCATCAATCTGTGCGACGAGCGCCGACAGCGGCAGCGACCGCGCGAGCGCGGCACGTTCCAGCGCGATCCAGAACACCGGCTCGAGGCTGACCGACGTGGCGTGCCCGGCGATCGTGACCGAGCGCTTGACCGGGCCGACGAACCCGCCGGGCGGTGACGCGATCATGTCGGCCACACGCACTCGTCACTCTTCGCAGCGAACGACGTCACTCCGCATCGAACAGCGCCGCGAGCTGCTCGATGATCGTCCCGCCAAGCTGCTCGGCATCCATGATCGTCACCGCGCGGCTGTAATAGCGCGTCACGTCGTGCCCGATCCCGATCGCGACCAGCTCGACCGGCGACCGCTTCTCGATCCACGCGATCACCTGCCGCAGATGCCGCTCCAGATACGATCCCGAATTGACGCTCAGCGTCGAATCGTCGACCGGCGCGCCGTCCGAGATGACCATCAGGATGCGCCGCTCCTCGGGGCGCGCCATCATCCGGCCATGCGCCCACAACAGCGCCTCGCCGTCGATATTCTCCTTGAGCAGCCCCTCGCGCATCATCAGCCCCAACGCAGGCCGCGCGCGCCGCCACGGCTCGTCGGCGCGTTTGTAGACGATGTGGCGGACGTCGTTGAGCCGCCCCGGCTGCGGCGGGCGTCCGGCGGCGAGCCACGTCTCGCGGCTCTGCCCGCCCTTCCACGCGCGCGTCGTGAAGCCGAGGATCTCGGTCTTCACCCCGCACCGCTCCAGCGTGCGCGCCAGGATATCGGCGCTGATCGCCGCGATTGAGATCGGCCGCCCGCGCATCGACCCCGAATTGTCGATCAGCAGCGTCACCACCGTGTCGCGGAAATCGGTGTCGCGCTCGATCTTGTAGCTCAGCGACTGCGTCGGATTGACCACCACCCGCGCCAGCCGCGCGGCGTCGAGCAAGCCCTCTTCCTGATCGAAATCCCACGACCGTGACTGTTGCGCCATCAAGCGCCGCTGGAGCCGGTTGGCCAGCTTCGACACCGCCGATTGCAAATGGACGAGCTGCTGGTCGAGATAGCCGCGCAGCCGCGCCAGTTCCTCAGCGTCGCACAATTCGGTCGCGGCCACCACCTCGTCGAAGCGCTCGGTCCAGACCTTATAGTCGAATTGCGCGGCCAGATCGGCGGGCGGGCGGTTGGGGCGCACCGGCTGCATCCCCTCCTCGCCGTCGTCGCCCGGCTCGCCCTCGGCGTCGTCGATATCGTCGCCCTCGAGCTGCTCGCTCTCGCCCTCTTGCGCCTGGTCGTCGCGCTGCTGGCCGCGCGCCTCGACCTCGGACTCGCCTTCAGAGCCTTCCGCCTCGCCCTCGTCGGCCTCGTCGGTATCCTGCCCCTCCTCGCCTTCCTCGTCCTCGCCGCCCTCGTCGCTGTCCTGCGGCTCCTGCTCGCCCTCGACGAGTTCGAGCTGTTCAAGCAGCTTGCGCGTCAGCCCCTGGAAGGCACGCTGATCGTCGAGCGCGAGCGCCAGCGCGGAAAGGTCGACCTTCCCGTCGATCCACTCGCGCACCAGCGCCAGCGCGGGCTCGGCCTCGGCCGGCGGCAGCCGCCCGGTCAGCGCCTCGCGCACCATCAGCCCCAGTGCCGAGCCGAGCGGCACCTCGCTCCTGGTCCGCGCGCGCGTGATCGGGTCGCTGCGCAGCCGCACGTCGAGCGCGCGCGCCAGATTGTCGGCGATCCCGTCATAGCCGCGGCTGCCCAGCGCCTCGACGCGGGCATTCTCGATCGCATCATAGACCGACCGCGCATTCGCCTCGGCGGGCGCACCCCGCGCATGAAGCGCGTCGTCGTGGTGGCGCAGCCGCAGCGCAAAGCCATCGGCAAACCCCCGCGCCTCGGCGACCTGCTCGGCGGGCAAGGTCCGCGCCGGCATCGGCACGCGCAGATGCTTGCCCGACTGTGCCGGCGCATCGGCGGTATAGGCGAGTTCCAGCTCCGCCTCGTCGGACAGCGCACGCGCCGTCCCGCCGAGCACGGCCTTGAAGCGGTCGAGGGGAGTATCGGTGGCCATTACCAAAGAACCTTGCAGCCGAAGCGGGCGATCTCACGATCGCGAGTAAGGAGAGGAACGTCGCTCGCCAGCGCCTGTGCCGCCAACACGCGGTCGAACGGATCACGATGCGCGCCGGCCATCAAGCCGGCTCGTACGGCGACGTGATGCCCGATCGGCAGATGCCGAAAGCCTTCTGCCAGGATCGCGGCGTCGAAATCGGTGACCCGCTCCGCCATCACCGGCAACCGCCCGAGCCGTACCTTGGTCGCGATCTCCAGCCCCGACACCGCACTGACCATGATGGTGTTGCGCGGGTCGGACAGAATCTCGCTTGCCATCGGCGAGAGGCGATCCGCTGCGCCCCACCACCAGATCAGCGCATGGGTGTCGAGCAGGTAGACGTCAGACAATGTTGGAATACTTCCCTTCCCACGCGTCCAGTTCGTCGTCGGACAACGGCTCGAACCAGACCGAATCGGGGATGTCGCCGAGCAAGTCCTTGAACCGCCCCGGCGTCCGCCGGGCGGGCACCGGCGGGTCGATCGGCACCAGCTTGGCATAAGGCACGCCCGCCTTGGCAAGCACGATCTCCTCGCCCGCATGGGCGCGTTCGATCAGCCGCGACAACTGCGTCTTGGCCTCGTGCACGTTGAACGTCTTCTGCGGATCGGCCTCGGCCATCGCCCGTCTCCTTGGGTGGACTAAGTAGCTTGGTCCACCCCCGGCATCAAGCCTTCGCCACCACGCTCTCGGGCAGGTCCTTGCCGAACACGCGCCGGCGAACAAAATGAGGCGGCGTCGGTGGTCATCAGCGCTCCAGTGCCCGTTCGGCAGCCGCACGGATCAGCGGCACCTCGATACTTGCAAGGTCGAAGATCACGTCACGGGCGATATCGCGATATTCGTGACGCAGGCGATTGCCGAAGGCCCTCATCTTCGCGACGGGAACATCGGGTCCGAGCAGCGCCGCCTCCGCAGGAGCGATCTGCACGGCCGCTTCGGTGATCCGCTGGAGCAACCGCTCGACCGCGAAGACCGTGCGTTCGTCGGCGACGAATGTCGCAAGGGTCATTCCGTCCACGAAGCCCAGGATGCGATCGGCATCGTCGACCATGTCGCGCAACCGGGAGCGCGTGCGGTCAGAAAGCGTCGATGCGGTCACGGTCGATCTCGGCTTGCAGGCGGGGACGCGAAACGGGTTCGGTGACGATATCGACTGGCACGCCCAGCAGCGCGGCGACGCGTTCGTCGAGCGTGAAAAAGTCCCATCCCAGTCGCATGTCGTCGCGAAGTCGCACTGCCAGGTCGAGGTCAGACTGCGCACCGGCACTGCCACGCGCGGTCGACCCGAAGATCGCGACATGCTCGATCCCCATCGCCCGCAGATCGTCGCGATGCGCACGGAGCCGTCGCAATGCCTCGGCGCGTGTCATCCGTGTGCCACCACGCTTTCGGGCAGGTCCTTGCCGAACACGCGCTGATAATATTCCGCCACCAGCGCGCGTTCCGCCTCGTCGCACTTGTTCAGGAACGACAGCCGGAACGCAAACCCGACATCGCCGAAGATCAACGCATTCTGCGCCCAGGTGATGACGGTCCGCGGGCTCATCACGGTCGAGATGTCGCCGTTGACGAAGCCCTTGCGCGTCAGGTCGGCGACGCGCACCATGTACTCGACCAGCTTCTTGCCCTCGGGCTTGTCATATTCGCCCGATTTGGCGAGCACGATCCGCGCCTCGGTGACCGCCGGCAGATAGTTGAGCGTGACGACCACGTTCCAGCGGTCCATCTGCCCCTGATTGATCTGCTGCGTGCCATGATAAAGCCCGCTGGTGTCGCCGAGCCCGACGGTATTCGCGGTCGCGAACAGCCGGAAATACGGGTTCGGGCGGATCACGCGATTCTGGTCGAGCAGCGTCAGCTTGCCCTCGGTCTCCAGCACGCGCTGGATCACGAACATCACGTCCGGGCGGCCCGCATCATATTCGTCGAACACGAGCGCGGTCGGGGTCTGCAGCGCCCAGGGCAGCAGGCCTTCGCGGAACTCGGTGATCTGCTGGCCGTCCTTGAGCACGATCGCGTCGCGGCCGATCAGGTCGATGCGGCTGATATGCGCGTCGAGGTTGATGCGGATGCACGGCCAGTTGAGCCGCGCCGCCACCTGCTCGATATGGCTCGACTTGCCGGTGCCGTGATAGCCCTGCACCATCACGCGGCGGTTGTGCGCGAAGCCCGCGACGATCGCCAGCGTGGTGTCGGGATCGAAGACATAGGCGGGGTCGAGATCGGGCACGCGCTCGTCGGCGACCGAGAAGGCCGGCACCTCCATGTCCGAATCGATCCCGAACAGGTCGCGCACGCGCACCATCTTGTCGGGCGCATCGAGGATCGTGGACTCGCGGCTGTCGGGTTGCGTGTTCGGGATGTCGGTCATGCGTTGGCGCCGTTTCGCTGGAGTTTGCCGAACCACTGCGAAGCCGGCGCGCCCGCGTCAACCCGCCGCACGCCTCGCCCGGCCGGGTCGGGGCTGGAGGACGGGGGTTGAACGCGCGCGCTTCGCGCCGGTTTCCGCCATTTCCCGCGCCCGCGCCTTCGCGCATGATGGCGTGACAACGACTCGGAGAGGACGAGCGCGATGCGGATGATCTTCATCAACCTGCCGGTCGCCGACGTGGCGCGGTCGACCGCCTTCTACGAAGCGATCGGATTCGAGAAGAACCCCGACTTCTCGAACGACGTCGCCGCCGCAATGCGCTGGTCCGATGCGATCAGCGTGATGCTGCTCGACCACGGCTTCTATGCGACCTTCACCGACAAGCCGATCGCCGACACGCATCAGGTAAGCGCTGCCCTGCTGTGCCTGTCGTTCGACGATCGCGCCGCGGTCGATGCGATCCACGCCGCGGCACGCGGCGCGGGCGGCCGCGAAACCCGCCCGATCGTCGACCAGCAGTTCATGTACGGCGGCGCGTTCGAGGACCCGGACGGTCATACGTGGGAAACCGTCCACATGGATATGGGCGACTCTGCCCCGACCGGAGACGCAGCATGAGAAATCCGCACGGAACCCCGATCTGGTACGAATATCACGCCGTCGACGCCGATCGCGCGCAGGCGTTCTACGAACGGCTGTTCGGCTGGCAGGTCGCGCCCTCGGGCGACGTCGCGGGCATGGACTACCGGATCGTCAGCACCGCCGGCGGCGAAGGAGTCGCCGGGCTGATGCCGCGCCCCGATCCGAATGCCCGCGCCGGCTGGCTGTTCTATATCGGGGTCGACGACGTCGACGCCGCGATCGCCACCGCGCAGGCGGCAGGCGGCACGCTGCTGATGCCAGCGGTCGACATGGACGGGGTCGGCCGGATGGCGTTGCTCGCCGATGCGGAGGGACAGCCGTTCTACGTGATGCGCGGGGCGATGGATCAGCCGTCGCGCGCCTTCGCCGTGCCGCCCGAAACCGCGCCGGGGCAGATGGTGTGGAACGAACTGACCACCCCCGATCAGGACGGTGCGCTGGCCTTCTACGCCCGGCTGCTCGGCTGGACCCAGGAGCGCGGCATGTCGATGGGGCCGCTCGGCGAGTATCGCTTCGTCGACGCCGGACCGACCTGTATCGGCGCGACGATGCCGGTGCTGCCGAACGGCACGCCCGGCTGGCTGTTCTACGCGGAGGTCGAGGACGTCGACGCGGCGATCGCACGGCTGACGTCGATGGGTGGCACCGTGCTGCAAGGCCCCGACCCGATCCCCGGCGATGCCTTCTCGGTGGTCGCCGCCGACCCGGATGGCGCGCGGATCGGGTTCGTCGGGCCGCGGGCGGCGTGATGGACAAGGTCACGACATGGATCTGGTGCAATGGCACCGCCGAGGAACAGGCGCGCTTCTACACCGCGCTGATCCCCAACAGTGCGATCGACCGAATCATGCGCGCACCGCTCGATTATCCCGGCGGCGCGGCGGGCAAGGTGCTGACGGTCGAATTTACGCTCGCCGGGCGACCGTTCGCGCTGCTCGACGGCGGCCCCGGTCCCACGCATAGCGAGGCGATGTCGCTGTCGGTCGACTGCGCCGATCAGGCGGAGGTCGATCGCTATTGGGACGCCTTCCTCGCCAATGGCGGCTCCGAGGTGCAATGCGGCTGGCTCAAGGATCGCTGGGGCGTGGCGTGGCAGATCGTGCCGCGCCGCCTGACCGAGCTGATGAACGACCCGCAGCACGCGGCGAAGGCGATGGCGGCGATGATGGAGATGGTGCGGATCGACGTCGCGGCGCTGGAACGTGCGATCGCCTCTTGAGCCGCGGGGTATAATAGCTAACTAGGCGGGCGACGGGCATGTTTGCGGCGAGCCTCGCGATCGTGTACCCGCCGCCCGAGTAACGGCGCCGGTGCGCCTTCTGTGCGCCGACGATCCCTGACGAAGACGAGACGCGCGCATGGCCGAGTTCACGCTCCCGAAGAACAGCAAGATCAAGGGCGGGCAGAAGCATCCTTCCCCGCAACCGGGCGGCACGATGCGCAACTTCAAAGTGTATCGCTACGATCCCGACTCGGGGCAGAACCCGCGCTATGACACGTTCGAGGTCAATCTCGACGAATGCGGACCGATGGTTCTCGACGCGCTCATCAAGATCAAGGCGGAGCAGGACCCGTCGCTGACGTTCCGTCGCTCGTGCCGTGAGGGCATCTGCGGCTCGTGCTCGATGAACATCGACGGGCGCAACGGTCTCGCCTGCACCACCGCGATCGAGGACGTGAAGGGCGAGATCAAGATCACGCCGCTGCCCGCGATGGACGTCATCAAGGATCTCGTCCCCGATTTCACGCACTTCTACGCGCAATATGCGTCGATCACGCCGTGGCTGCAGACCGTCACCCCGCCGCCCGCCGGCAAGGAACGGCTTCAGTCGCCCGAGGAGCGCGCCAAGCTCGACGGTTTGTACGAGTGCATCCTGTGCGCCTGCTGCTCGACCTCGTGCCCCAGCTATTGGTGGAATTCGGACAAGTTCCTCGGCCCGGCGATCCTGCTCCAGGCGTATCGCTGGCTGGCCGACAGCCGCGACGAGATGACCGGCGAGCGGCTCGACGCGCTGGAGGATCCGTTCCGCCTTTATCGCTGCCACACGATCATGAATTGCGCGAACACCTGCCCCAAGGGGCTGTCGCCCGCCAAGGCGATCGCGGAGATCAAGAAGATGGAAGTCGAGCGGCTGGTCTGACGTCAGGCGCTCGCCGCCGTCGCCGCGCGCGAAGCAACACGAACCAGCGTCCCGTCAGGGGCGCTGGTTTTTTTGTGCTCCCGTTCGTGACCGGGGCCGCCGTTTGTTGCCCGGATCGCCTTCGTTGCGCCACCGCACGCGTCCGAACGGGGGTATTTTCGGGGTCACGTTGGCCCCCGCTGCGTCAAACGCGACACCCGCCGCTCCCGGCGTGCGACTTGATCCCTCGCGCCGGCTCGCCCAAAGCAGCCGTTTATTGTGCACAGCAACATCGACGTTGGAAGGAACGACATGGGCAAGGTGCTCGCCGCCTATCAGACGCTGATCGCGGCCGACGAACTGCGTCCCGACGCCGAACAGGCCGCCGGCGCCGCCCGCCTCGACGCGCTGGCCGCCGAGCTGGAGAAGCCGCGCACCGCGGGCCTGTTCCGACGCCGCACGATTCCGGCGCGTGGCATCTACATGTGGGGCGGCGTCGGCCGCGGCAAGTCCATGTTAATGGACCTCTTTTTTCATCATGTTGAGATCGAGAAGAAGCGCCGCGTCCATTTCGCAGAGTTCATGCTTGAGGTTCACGCGCGCATCGCCGTCGAGCGCCGCAAGGAACAGGGCGATCCGATCCTCCCGGTCGCCGAGGCATTGGCCGAGGAGGCGCGGCTGCTCGCCTTCGACGAGATGATGGTCACCAATTCGCCCGACGCGATGATCCTCTCGCGGCTGTTCACCGCGTTGATCGAGGCCGGCGTGACCGTGGTGACGACCAGCAACCGCGCCCCGTCCGACCTCTACAAGAACGGCCTGAACCGCGAGCATTTTCTTGGGTTTATCGCGCTGGTCGAGGAGCGGCTCGACGTCATCGCGCTCAACGGTCCGGTCGATTACCGTCGCGACCGGCTCGGCTCGCAGAAGACGTGGTGCGTGCCCAACGGCGAGCAGGCGACCGCCGACCTCTCCGCCGCCTTCTTCCGCCTGACCGACTATCCGCCAGAGGATCGCCAGCACGTCCCTGCCGAGGAACTGATCGTCCAAGGCCGCCCGCTGCGCGTGCCCAAGACGTTGAAGGGCGTGGCGGTTTTTGCGTTCAAGAAGCTGTGCGGCGAGGCGCGTGGCGCCGCCGACTATCTCGCGATCGCCCGGCGTTACCACACGGTCATCCTCGTCGGCATCCCGGTGCTGGGACCGGATAACCGGAATGAGGCCGCGCGCTTCGTCCAGCTCATCGATGCCTTGTACGAACACAAGGTCAAGCTGCTGGCGTCCGCCGATGCCGAGCCGGACCAGCTTTATCCACGCGGCGACGGCGCCTTCGAGTTCCAGCGCACCGTCAGCCGGCTGGAGGAAATGCGCTCCGAAAGCTACCTTACCGAAGGGCACGGCAGCGACTAATGATGCTGCGAACCATTTGCAATTTAAGTTTGGCGATGCGCGCTTTACGGGTTGCCCCCTGCCCCCGAAGGGCGTAGGCGGCATGACCATTCACACGTCAACGACGGAAGGGATGGGATGGCCCGCAAGAAGATCGCGCTGATCGGCGCCGGCAATATCGGCGGCACGCTCGCGCACCTCGCAGCGCTCAAGGGTCTGGGCGATATCGTCCTGTTCGACGTCGTCGAGGGCGTGCCGCAGGGCAAGGCGCTCGACCTGTCGCAATGCGGCCCGGTCGAGGGCTTCGACGCCTCGATCAAGGGTTCGAACGACTACGCCGATATCGCGGGCGCCGATGTCATCATCGTCACCGCCGGTGTCGCGCGCAAGCCCGGCATGAGCCGCGACGACCTGCTCGGCATCAACCTGAAGGTGATGAAGGCGGTCGGCGAAGGCATCCGCGACAACGCGCCCGACGCGTTCGTGATCTGCATCACCAACCCGCTCGACGCGATGGTCTGGGCGCTGCGTGAGTTCTCGGGCCTGCCGCACAATAAGGTCGTCGGCATGGCCGGCGTGCTCGACTCGGCGCGCTTCTCGCACTTCCTCGCCGAGGAATTCGGCGTGTCCGTAAAGGACGTGAACACCTTCGTGCTCGGCGGTCACGGCGATACGATGGTGCCGGTGCTCGAATATTCGACCGTCAGCGGCATCCCGGTCGCCGATCTGATCGAGATGGGCTTTTCCACCAAGGAGAAGGTCGACGAGATCATCAAGCGCACGCGCGGTGGTGGCGGCGAGATCGTTGCGCTGCTCAAGACCGGCTCGGCCTATTACGCGCCCGCCACCAGCGGCATCGCGATGGCCGAGGCGTATCTCTATGATCAGAAGCGCATCCTGCCCGCCGCGGCGCACCTGAGCGGCCAATATGGCATCGACGACCTATACGTCGGCGTGCCGGTGGTGATCGGTGCTGGCGGCGTCGAGAAGGTCGTCGAGGTCAAGCTGTCGGACGAGGCGAAGGGTAACCTTCAGGTCTCGGTCGACGCGGTCAAGGAACTGCTGGTCGCCTGCAAGGGCATCGACGGTTCGTTGGAGAAGTAAGCCCTGCCCGTCATCCCGGCGAAGGCCGGGGTCCAGTCCCGACCGCAGTCAGGATGACGGAATATGGAGAAGCGCGGTTACGTCTACATCATGGCGAGCGGTCGAAACGGAACGCTCTACATCGGCGTAACCAGCGACCTGTTGAAGCGCGTGTGGGAGCATCGCGAGAACGTCGCGGAAGGCTTCACCCGCCGATATAGGTGCAAGATGTTGGTCTGGTTCGAGGTGCATGATCGTATCGATGATGCGATCCGGCGTGAGAAGCAGATGAAGGAGTGGCGGCGGAGCTGGAAGCTGCGCCAGATCGAGGCGATGAACCCCGACTGGCACGACCTCTTTCCGACGCTGGCGTAGCAACTGGACCCCGGCCTACGCCGGGGTGACGGCTAGAAGGTACAGGCACCCGATGAGCATCCTCGTCGACAAGAACACCAAGGTCATCACGCAAGGGATGACCGGCAAGACCGGCACCTTCCACACCAAGGCGGCGCTGGATTACGGCACGCAGATGGTCGGTGGCGTGACGCCGGGCAAGGGCGGCACCACCCATGAGGAATTGGGGCTGCCGAACTTCGACACCGTCGCGGAAGCGGTCGCCAAGACCGGCGCGAACGCCAGCGTCATCTACGTGCCGCCGCCCTTCGCCGCCGACTCGATCCTGGAGGCGATCGACGCCGAGGTGCCGCTGATCGTCGCGATCACCGAGGGCATTCCGGTGCTCGACATGGTGCGCGTCAAGCGCGCGCTGTCGGGCAGCAAGTCGCGGCTGATCGGTCCGAACTGCCCGGGCGTGCTGACGCCGGGCGAGTGCAAGATCGGCATCATGCCGGGCAACATCTTCAAGAAGGGCTCGGTCGGCGTCGTGTCGCGCTCGGGCACGCTGACCTACGAGGCGGTGTTCCAGACCTCGAACGCCGGGCTTGGCCAGACCACCGCGGTCGGCATCGGCGGCGATCCGGTCAACGGCACCAACTTCATCGACGTGCTCGAACTGTTCCTCGCCGACGAGGGAACGCAGTCGATCATCATGATCGGCGAGATCGGCGGCGACGCCGAGGAGCAGGCGGCGCAGTTCCTGATCGACGAGGCCAAGCGCGGCCGCAAGAAGCCGATGGCCGGCTTCATCGCGGGCCGCACCGCCCCTCCGGGGCGTCGCATGGGTCATGCCGGCGCGATCGTCTCGGGCGGCAAGGGCGATGCGGAGAGCAAGATCGCCGCGATGGAAGCCGCCGGGATCAAGGTCGCAGCAAGCCCTTCGGAGCTTGGCTCGACGCTGCTGAGCGTGCTCAACAAGTAAGACGATCGACGTCATTCCGGCGGCAAGGCCGGGATCCAGAGCGGCAGGCGGGCCGCTCGCGGCTCTGGACCCCGGCCATCGCCGGGGTGACGTGTAAAAGAAGAAGCCGAGCGGCCGGGGAAGCGTGACATGGGCTACGAAGGCCAGGATTTCAGCGACATCGCCGGAGGCGTCAGCCCCCAGTTCATCGACGCACTCTACGCGCGCTTCAAGGAATCGCCCGATACGGTCGACACCGGCTGGCGCAATTTCTTCGAAGGGCTCGAAGGCTCGATGACCGCGCCGTCCTGGACGAACAAGCGGTGGCCGCTGACCACCACCGACGACCTGACCGCCGGGCTCGATCCGACGCAGATGGAGCCGGCCCCCAAGCCCGCGAAGGGCGGCAAGCCCGCCGCGGCCCCGGCCGCCGCAGCGCCCTCGCAGGACGCGATCGTCAAGGCCGCAGCGGACTCGATCCGCGCGCAGCTGCTGATCCGCACCTATCGCGTGCGCGGGCATCTGGCGGCGAACCTCGATCCGCTCGGCCTGTCGGGGCTGCGCGAGCTGCCCGCCGACCTGACCACCGAATATCACGGCTTCTCCGACAGCGACATCGACCGTCCGGTCTATCTCGGCGGCTCGCTGGGGCTGCAATGGGCGACGATCCGCGAACTGGTCGACACGCTGCGCGCCAATTACTGCGGCAACGTCGGGCTCGAATTCATGCACATCGCCGATGTTGAGGAGCGCAAGTTCCTCCAGGAGCGTATGGAGGGCAAGGACAAGCAGGTCGAGTTCACCGCGCAGGGCAAGAAGGCGATCCTGAACAAGGTGATCGAGGCCGAGCAGTGGGAGAAGTTCCTCGGCCGCAAATATGTCGGCACGAAGCGCTTCGGGCTTGACGGCGGCGAGAGCATGATCCCCGCGCTGGAAAGCGTCATCAAGTACGGCGGTGCAGCGGGGGTCAACGAGATCGTGTTCGGCATGGCGCATCGCGGCCGGCTGAACGTGCTCGCCAACGTCATGGGCAAGCCGCTGCGCGTGATCTTCCACGAATTCGCCGGCGGTTCGGCCAACCCCGATGACATCGGCGGCTCGGGTGACGTGAAATATCACCTCGGCACCTCGACCGATCGCGAGTTCGACGGGCACAAGGTCCATATGTCGCTGGTCGCCAATCCCTCGCACCTTGAGGCGGCCGATCCGGTCGTGCTCGGCAAGATCCGCGCGATCCAGCATATCGCGGGCGACCTCGAAACCCATTCGCGCTCGCTGCCGGTGCTCATCCACGGCGATGCGGCGTTTGCGGGTCAGGGGATCGTCTGGGAGTGCCTCGGCTTCTCGGGGATCCGCGGCTATAACACCGGCGGTTGCGTCCACTTCGTCATCAACAACCAGATCGGCTTTACGACCAGCCCGCAGTTCGCGCGTTCGTCGCCCTATCCGTCCGACGTCGCGAAGGGTGTCCAGGCGCCGATCTTCCACGTCAACGGCGACGATCCCGAGGCGGTGACCTTCGCGACCAAAATGGCGATCGAGTACCGCCAAAAATTCCACCGCGACGTCGTGATCGACATGTGGTGCTACCGTCGCTTCGGCCACAACGAGGGCGACGAGCCCGGCTTCACCCAGCCGCTGATGTACAAGGCGATCCGCGAGCATCCGCCGGTCAGCGACATCTACAGCAAGCGGCTGGTCGCCGAAGGCGTCGTGGATCAGGCGTGGGTCGACGATAACGTCAAGCAATACGTCACCTTGCTCGAGGGCGAGTTCGAGGCGGGCGCCGCCTACAAGCCGAACAAGGCCGACTGGTTCGCGGGTCGCTGGTCGGGGCTGCACGCCCCCGCCGACGCCGAGAGCGCGCGGCGGAGCGTCGAGACCGGCATCGAGCAGAAGCTGTTCGACTCGATCGGCCGCACGCTGACCACGGTTCCCGAGACGATCGCGATCCACAAGACGCTGTCGCGCGTGCTCGATGCCAAACGGCAAATGTTCGAAACCGGCAGCAACTTCGACTGGGCGACCGGCGAGGCGCTGGCATTCGGCTCGCTGCTTCATGAGGGCTATGGCGTCCGCCTGTCCGGCCAGGATTCGGGCCGCGGCACCTTCTCGCAGCGCCACGCGGTATGGGTCGACCAGACCGACGAGCACAAGTTCGTGCCGCTGTGGACGATCCCGCACGGCAGTTTCGAGGTGCTCGACAGCCCGCTGTCCGAGTACGGCGTGCTCGGGTTCGAATATGGCTATGCGCTGGCGGACCCGAAGACGCTGGTGATGTGGGAGGCGCAGTTCGGCGATTTCGTCAACGGCGCGCAGATCTTGATCGACCAGTTCATCGCGTCGGGCGAGGCCAAGTGGCTGCGCGCCAACGGTCTGGTGATGCTGCTGCCGCACGGCTACGAAGGTCAGGGGCCCGAGCATAGCTCGGCCCGCCCCGAGCGCTTCCTGCAGCTGTGCGCCGGCGACAATATCCAGGTCGCAAACTGCACCACGCCGGCCAACTACTTCCACCTGCTGCGCCGGCAGATGCACCGCAACTTCCGCAAGCCGTTGGTGGTGTTCACGCCCAAGTCGTTGCTGCGCCACAAGCTGGCCGTGAGCAGCGCGGCGGATTTCCTCGGCGACTCACATTTCCGCCGTATCCTCTCCGATCCGTCGGCGCCGGCGGATACCGAGACGAAGCGGCTGGTGCTCTGCACCGGCAAGGTCTCGTACGATCTGATGGAAGCACGCGACGCCGCGGGCGACAAGAACACGCAGATCGTCCGCGTCGAGCAGCTCTATCCCTTCCCGACCGAGGCGCTGGCCGAGCGGATCGCGCGGATGACCAACCTCGAGGAGGTCATCTGGGCACAGGAAGAGCCGCGCAACAACGGGTATTGGTTCTTCGTCGAGCCGTTCATCGAGGAGGCGCTGGGGATCGCCAAGGCGCGTGTCGCACGTCCGCGCTACGCCGGGCGGACCGCAGCGGCCTCGCCTGCCACCGGCCTGATGAAGCGTCACCAGGCAGAACAGGGTGCGCTGATCGCCGACGCTCTGGGGCACAACGTGCGCGACGAAATCCGCCGCACGCGCGAAGCCGAGACGACGAAGAAGGCAGCGGCGCCGACCGCCTGACGATCACGGTCCCGGCACGCGCCGGGACCTGCTAACCACTTACCGGCCACGGCCGCGACGACGAGGTTTGAGATGGCAACCGAAGTTCTGGTCCCCACGCTGGGCGAATCGATCACCGAAGCAACGGTCGGCGAATGGCTGAAGCAGCCCGGCGACGCGGTCGCCGCCGACGAGCCGATTGCGAGCCTCGAGACCGACAAGGTCTCGGTCGAGGTCCCCTCGCCCGTCGCAGGCGTGATGGGGCAGCATGCGGTGAAGGTCGGCGACACGGTCGAGGTCGGCGCGCTGATCGCGACGATCGAGAGCGGCGAGGGCGCGCCCGCCAAAAGCGCCGCGCCGCAGCCCGCCGTGACCGAGACGCCCGCCGCCGCTCCGGCTGCGGCGCCGTCGGGTGACGCCGCTGCCCTGTCGCCGTCGGTGCGCCGCGCGGTGCTGGAGCATGGCGTCGATCCGTCGACCGTCAAGGGCACCGGCAAGGACGGTCGCTTGACCAAGGAAGACGTCGCCGCCGCTGCCTCGTCGAAGCCCGCCGCGGCGCCGGTCGCCACTGCTGCGCCGGCCCCATCCGCCGCAGCCGCGGGCGGCCGCAAGGAAGAGCGCGTCAAGATGACGCGTCTCCGCCAGACGATCGCCAAGCGCCTGAAGGAAGCGCAGAACACCGCCGCGATGCTGACGACGTTCAACGACGTCGACATGACCGCGGTGATCGAGGCGCGCGCCAAGTACAAGGACCTGTTCGAAAAGAAGCACGGCGTCCGGCTGGGCTTCATGGGCTTCTTCGTGAAGGCCGCGACGATGGCGCTGAAGGACATTCCGTCGGTCAACGCCTCGGTCGAGGGCGACGAGATCGTCTACCACGACTACGCCGATATCTCGGTCGCGGTCAGCGCGCCGAACGGCCTGGTCGTGCCGGTGATCCGCGATGCGCAGGACCTGTCGGTCGCGGGCATCGAGAAGACGATCGGCGACTTCGGCAAGCGCGCCAAGGACGGCACGCTCAAGATGGACGAGATGAAGGGCGGCACCTTCACAATCTCGAACGGCGGCGTGTTCGGCTCGCTGATGTCGACCCCGATCATCAACCCGCCGCAGTCGGCGGTGCTCGGCCTGCACCGGATCGAGGAGCGTCCGGTCGTCCGCGACGGTCAGGTGGTGGTGCGTCCGATGATGTATCTGGCGCTCAGCTACGACCACCGCCTGATCGACGGCCGCGAGGCGGTGACCTTCCTCGTCGCGCTCAAGAACGCGATCGAGGACCCGACGCGCATCCTGATCGACCTGTAAGACACCCTATATACCCAGCATGACCGTCACTCCGGCGAACGCCGGAGACCAGTTCGACGGTGGGACTGGATACCGGCCTTCGCCGGTATGACGGCGGAGGAAGATGATGGCAGACCAGTACGACTATGACGTCCTCGTGATCGGTGCCGGCCCCGGCGGCTATGTCGCGGCGATCCGCGCAGCACAGCTCGGGCTGAAGACCGCGTGCGCCGAAAGCCGCGAGACGCTGGGCGGCACCTGCCTCAATGTCGGTTGCATCCCGTCAAAGGCGCTGCTCCACGCCTCGGAGCTGTACGATCACGCCGCCAACGGTGCGATGGCGAAGCTGGGGATCAAGACGACGGTCGAACTCGACCTCGACACGATGCACGGCCAGCGCCGCGACGCAGTGAAGCAGTTGACCGGCGGCATCGAATATCTGTTCAAAAAGAACAAGGTGACGTGGCTGAAGGGCCGGGCGGCGTTCAAGGACGCGCATAGCGTCGATGTCGCCGGGCAGACCGTCACCGCGAAGAACATCGTGATCGCGACCGGCTCCAGCGTCACGCCGCTGCCGGGCGTCGAGATTGATCAGAAGATCATCGTCGACTCGACCGGCGCGCTCGACCTGCCGACGGTGCCGGAGCATCTCGTCGTGATCGGCGGCGGGGTGATCGGGCTCGAGCTGGGCAGCGTGTGGCGTCGCCTCGGTGCGAAGGTGACGTGCGTCGAATATCTCGACCAGATCCTGCCCGGGTTCGACGGCGATATCCGCAAAGAATCGAACAAGATCTTCAAGAAGCAGGGCATCGACTTCCAGCTTTCGACCAAGGTCACCGCGATCAAGGTCGAGGGCGACAAGGCGATTTTGACCGTCGAGCCCGCCGCGGGCGGCGAGGCGACGACGATCGAGGCGAGCCATGTGCTGGTGTCGATCGGGCGCCGTCCGAACACCGAAGGCCTCAATCTGGAGGCGGCCGGCTTGTCGACCAACCAGCGCGGTCAGATCGAGATCGACCACGACTTCCGCACGAAGGCAGATGGCGTCTGGGCGATCGGCGACGTCGTTCCCGGCCCGATGCTCGCGCACAAGGCCGAGGACGAAGGCATTGCGGTCGCGGAGAATATCGCCGGCCAGCATGGCATCGTGAACCATGCGATCATCCCGTCGGTCGTCTACACCTGGCCGGAAATCGCGGGTGTCGGGCTGACCGAGGAAGCCGCGCGCGAGCAGGGCGAGATCAAGGTCGGCAAGTTTCCGATGATGGCCAACAGCCGCGCCAAGACCAATCACGAGCCGGACGGTCTGGTGAAGGTGATCGCCGACGCCAAGACCGACCGCGTGCTGGGCGTGTGGTGCATTGCCAGCGTCGCGGGCACGATGATCGCGCAGGCCGCACAGGCGATGGAGTTCGGCGCGACCAGCGAGGATATCGCCTATACCTGCCACGCGCATCCGACGCATTCGGAAGCGGTCAAGGAGGCCGCGATGGCCGTTCAGGGCAAGCCGATCCATATCTGACCGGAACCGAAGGGCGAGCCGGCGCAGGCTCGCCCTTCGGCAATAATTCTATTCGGGGGCTGCATTCGCGGCCCCCGATGCGTTTGGGCCGGATGGGACGTCAATTCGGTCAGCCAGCTGCTTCGAGATGAGTGTCCAGTGACGCTTCCTTCCGACCCGGACCGTTCGGCACGCGAGCGGCATTGGCTGACGCTTACCCGCGAAACCTTGCCGGGTCTGGCGCGCAGCCGCGACTGGCCGATCAGCGCCGACCATTGTTTCCAACGCGTTCTGCTCGACCATGCATGTGGCGGCCGGTGGTACGATCACATCGCCGGAAGACCGGCCTACCAACACGCACCCTCGCACATCCTGGAGGCGGCGATCGAACTCGGGGAGGCGGTGGCCGCCGGCAGCGCGGACCTGCGATCGCTCAACGCGCAATCCTTACGCTGGCGAGGGAAGCGCTAGCGCCTTCGATCAAGCACTTGCCTGCCGGCGTTCGAGGGCGCAGCATCGGCGGCGACGTGGGGCGCGATCGGGGGGTGAGCGGCCGATGACGGACCAGGCACAGGACAGCGCGGCCACGCCGCGTCCGAAATCGATCCTGCTGTTCTCCGACGGTACCGGCAACAGCAGCGGCAAGTTGTTCAAAACGAACGTCTGGCGCACCTATGAGGCCGCCGACTTGGGACCGCCGCAACCGGGACTGCGGCCGCAGATCGCCTTCTACGACGATGGGGTCGGCACTTCCTCGTTCCGGCCATTGGCGATTCTCGGCGGGATTTTCGGAGTCGGCCTGAAACGCAACGTGCTCGACCTGTACCGGTTTGCGTGCCGGAATTACGCCCCCGGCGACACGATCTACGCGTTCGGTTTCAGTCGCGGCGCGTTCACGATCCGTCTGGTGATCGCCTTGATCGCCACGCAAGGGTTGGTGCCCGCCGAGAGCGAAGCCGCGTTGCAGCGCGGGGCGGCGGACGCGTGGCGCGCCTATCGGCGGCGCTACCTGCCGCGCCGGCTGCAATGGCCGACCAAGGCGTGGCGCGCGCTCAGGGCCGCGCTGAGCGACGCGCTGCGCCGCCCCGACGATCGCTACAGCCTGCGCCGCAATCGCCGGCCGGAGATCCGCTTCGTCGGCGTATGGGACACGGTTTCGGCCTATGGCGGGCCGAGCGTCGAGATCACGCGCGCGATCGACGATTGGTTCTATCCGCTGTCGATGCCCAATTACGCGCTCAACAAGCGCGTCGGGCGCGCCCGCCACGCGCTGGCGCTGGACGATCAGCGCGACGCGTTCCAGCCGCTGGTATGGGACGAGTTGGCCGAGCGCGACCTGATCGCGCGCGGATGGGTGGACGAGGATCGGCTGCGGCAATTCTGGTTCACCGGGATGCACGCCGATGTCGGTGGCGGCTACCCCGACGAGAGCCTGAGCTATGTCTCGCTGCTATGGATGCTGGAGGAAGCGCAGGCGGCGGGGCTGCGCACGCTGGACGTCATCACCGATCGTCACCGTGCACTCGCCAACAGCGCCGGGCCGATCCATGACAGCCGCGCTGGGCTGAACAGCTATTACCGCTACCTGCCGCGTCGGATCGACGCGTTGCTCGACCCGCCCGCCCCCGAGACACGGCTGAGCTGGCCACCCGAGCGCGCGCGGGGTCGCGGGATGCTGACCGCGGCGCGCATCCACGAAAGCGCGCTGGCGCGGATCGTGCGCGGCACCGATCGCTACGCGCCGATCACGATCCCGGAACACTTCGAGATTCACCCGCCGCAGCGCGCCGGCGAGAATGCGCCGCAGCCTTCCTCGGGCGTCGACGCCCCCCGCGCCGTCGAGGTCGCACCGGACGCGGTGGTGCCGCTGCTGTCGGGCGCCGAGCGCGCAACGCTGCTCGATCCGGCGCGCAACGCGGCACGCGCCGCGATGATGCCGCGGATGTGGGACGTCGTGTGGTGGCGACGCATCGTCTATTTCGCGTTCATCCTGGTCACGGCCGCGCTGCTCGCGATGCCGCTATGGGGCACCCGATCCGCACTGTGCGAGGACAGCCGGTGCCTGCTGCCCGGGCTGTTCAGCCCGCTGAAGGCGGTGCTGCCCGGCGTGGCGGCGACGTGGATCGACACCTACACCAACAATCCCGTCTGGGCGGGCGGTCTGCTCGCCTCGCTGGCGGCGCTAACGATCGCCAGCGGACGGCTGGGTGCGACGATCCGCGCGCGGTCCGCCGAGGCGTGGGCGTGCGTGCTCCGGGGCACTGCGCCGCAGCCGGATCGCGGCGGACTGGCACGTTCGGTCCGCGCCTCGCCAGCGTGGCTGGACACGTTGCGCTTCGTGAAATGGCGATTGCTGCCGACCGTCGCCGCGCTGGCGGTGCTGCTGGCGGTGGTGGCGATCCCGCTTGCGCTGCCGATGCAATGGTGGCTCGCCAAGGCCGAACGCGACGGCACGTTGTGCCCGATCGAGGGCGGCCGCAATCCAGGGGGCGCCGCGGTCAACTTCGCCGCCAAGCGGCCCTGCACCGACCTGCACCAGACGCTGACGCCGGGCACCTCCTATCGCGTCACGCTGCGCGTTACGAAGCAATGGTGCGATCTCGGGATCAGCGCCGACCCGATCCACGGCGACCGCGGCGGATGGTGGCTGGCGCCGTTCCGTTTCCACCGCCGCGTGACCAGCGCCAACTGGCTCAAGCCGCTGGCGATCGTGCGCAGCCCGGATGCGAAGATACGGATCGATCCGCTCGACTTCGACTATCTCGGCGATGATACCTACCGCGCGCGAATCGTTGCGCCGGCGACGGGCGGGCGACTCTACATGGCGCTGAACGATGCGTTCCCGCCGGTTTTCTCGTCAGTCTTCTACGACAACAACAGGGGCGCCGCGTTGGTGGCGGTCGAGCCGGAGCAAGGCCCGGCGTGCCATAACGACGGTTGCGCGATCGCGCTGCCCCCGCCACCACCGATCACCTGTGGCGCGCCGGTCGCGCGCTGAGCGACGAGGGAAGCGGAGATGATCGAAAGGCTGATCGCCATCATGGCGCGGCTTCGGGGGCCGGACGGCTGCGAATGGGACCGCGCGCAGACCTTCGCGACGATCGCGCCTTATACGATCGAGGAAGCGTATGAGGTCGCCGATGCGATCGAGCGCGGCGATCTGGGCGAGCTGAAAGACGAACTGGGCGACCTGTTGCTGCAGGTGGTGTTCCACAGCCGCATCGCCGAGGAAGCGGGCGCGTTCGCGTTCGACGACGTGGCGGCGGCAATCGGCGACAAGATGGAGCGGCGGCATCCGCATATCTTCGGCGGCAAGGCCGAGGGCGGGCATCATCGCTGGGAAGAGGTGAAGGCCGCCGAGCGCGCCGCCAAGGGCGCGGCAAGCCCGCTGGACGGCGTGGCGCGCGGGCTGCCGGCGCTGCTGCGCGCCGAGAAGATCCAGAACCGCGCGGCGCGGGTCGGGTTCGACTGGCCGGATACGGCGGGCCCGCGTGCAAAGATCGACGAGGAACTCGCCGAGGTCGCAGCGGCGACAACGCCGGCCGAGGTGGCGGACGAAGTCGGCGACGTGCTGTTCGCGGTGGTGAACTGGGCGCGGCATCTGGGCGTCGAGCCGGAAGCGGCGCTGCGCGCGGCGACAGGGAAGTTCGAACGGCGCTTCCGCGCGATGGAGACGGCTGGCGGGGCGGCTTTCGCGGAGATGCCGCTGGCGGAGAAAGAGGCGCTGTGGGTGACGGTCAAGGCGGGGGAGTGATGGCTAAAGCCTGCCTCACTCCCCGCGCGTGAGGAAGCGTTCGTGGTCCGCGGGCGACATGCGGACCTCGTAAATCACGCGCTCATCCTCGACGTGGCTGTCGAGCACTTCGCCATGCGCGTGGAGCCACGCCGCCCCTGCCCCGTCTGCCGCGTCGAGCCGGAGCGTGTAGCGGACGTGCCCCTGCGTCAGCAGGTCGCCGATGTGGCGGACGAGCGCGTCGACGCCCTCGCCGGTCAGCGCGGAGAGCGGCACCACATCGTCGCGGCGCGCCGCCTCGGCGAGCAGGTCGTCGCGCGCGTCGCCGTCCAGCAGGTCGAGCTTGTTCCACGCCTCGATCACCGGGGTGGTCTCGGTAACGCCGACGTCGGCGAGCACGCCCTCGACATCGGCCTTTTGCGCGGCGCTGTCGGGGTGCGCGACATCGCGGACGTGGACAAGCAGGTCGGCGGACACGACCTCCTCCAGCGTTGCCTTGAACGCCGCGACCAATTGCGTCGGCAGTTCCGAGACGAACCCGACCGTGTCCGACAGGATCGCCTTGTCGATGCCGGGCAGCGATACCTGCCGCAGCGTCGGGTCGAGCGTGGCGAAGAGCAGGTCCTCGGCCATCACGTGCGCGCCGGTCAGGCGGTTGAAGAGCGTCGACTTGCCGGCGTTGGTATAGCCGACCAGCGCGATCACTGGCCAGGGCGCGCGCTGGCGGCGCTCGCGGTGCAGCCCGCGGGTGCGGGTGACCTGATCCAGCTCGCGCCGCAGCCGCGCCATGCGGTCGCGGATCAGCCGGCGGTCGGCCTCGATCTGCGTCTCACCGGGACCGCCGAGGAAGCCGAAGCCGCCGCGCTGGCGTTCGAGGTGGGTCCAGCTGCGCACCAGCCGCCCCGATTGATAATCGAGGTGCGCCAGCTCGACCTGCAACCGCCCCTCGGCGGTCGCGGCGCGCTCACCGAAGATTTCGAGGATCAGCCCGGTGCGGTCGATCACCTTGGCCTCGAGCGCGGTTTCGAGGTTGCGCTGCTGGATCGGGGTCAGGCTACCGTCGACCACGATCAGCCCGGCCTCCTCCATGCGCGCGCGCGTGGCGAGTTCCTCGATCTGCCCCGAGCCGAGCAGCGTGGCGGCGCGCGGGGTGCGGATGCGCAGCGCGACGCGGTCGACGACGAGAACGCCGATCGCCTCGGCCAGCCCGGCGGTTTCCTCCAGACGGGCCTCGGCATCGCGGCTCGACCCGCCGAGATCGGGATAGACGACGATTGCGCGGGCGCCGCGGGTGAATTCGTCGCGGTCGCGCTCAAAGCCGGTGGTCACGGACAGCGGATCAATCCTCCCCGTCGTCGTCGATATCGTCGTCTTCCTCGCCCGTGTCGGACAGGTTGAGCGGGCGCGACGGCTGGATCGTCGACACCGCATGCTTGTAAACGAGCTGTGCCATGCCGTCGCGCTGGAGCAGCATGCAGAACAGGTCGAAGCCCGCGATCGCACCCTGCAGCATGACACCGTTGACGAGGAACATCGTCACCGGGTCTTCAGACTTGCGGACTGCGTTGAGGAAAATGTCCTGAAGCAGCGGCTGCTTGCGCGGATTGTCGTTCATCTGACCGACGATCCCTGCGACGTCGACCGGGCCGGCGGGCATGATCGTCGAGATCGCATGCTTGTAGATCAGCTGCGACTGTCCGTCGCGGCGCAGCAGCACCGAGAAATTGTCGAACCAGGTGACGATGCCCTGAAGCTTGACCCCCTTGACGAGGAACATGGTGACGGGCGTCTTGGACTTGCGCAGCGCGTTGAGGAACAGGTCCTGAAGCGACGTCGGCTTGTCGGCCATGAAAGAATGTCCTTGTTCTTGGCGGGAGGTTCCCCGCGAGGTGCGCCGTTGCCGGCGTCGGGTGGATCGCATCGGAATACGACGGGCGTTAGTTAGGGTTCCGGTCGGCCAACGTCCAGATGCGGGCGGGCACGCGGCGGAAGTTTGCGAAGGTGGCGCAAAACGGCGGTGTCGCGCGATCGGGGTGGCGGACGGTGCGCGGAGGGCGCGTCGATCGTAGCGGATGTTGGACGGTGTAGGACAGCTCTCCCGTCACCCCGGCGAAGGCCGGGGTCCAGTTGCGGAACGATCGTGACGACGCGCAGCGCTTCCTTACGACGGGCTTCCCAACTGGGCCCCGGCCTTCGCCGGGGTGACGGGCGGTGGGTGGGGTGACGGCGGGATCAGTCCTCCCGCGTCTCGGTGATGCCGAGCAGCTTGAGCTTTCGATGCAGCGCCGATCTTTCCATGCCGATGAAGCTGGCGGTGCGCGAGATGTTGCCCGAGAAGCGGCGGATCTGGACACGAAGGTATTCGCGCTCGAACGTCTCGCGCGCCTCGCGCAGCGGTGCGCCCATGATCGCGCTCGCGCCGGTTCCGGCGTCCTGCGTGCCCAGCACCTCGGCGGGAAGCAGGTCGAGGTCGATGCGCCCGATCCGGTCGCCTGGCGCGAGGATGATCGTTCGTTCGACGACGTTGCGCAGTTCGCGGACATTGCCCGGCCATTCGTAGGATTGCAGCGCGACCAGGGCGTCGGTGGCGATCTCGGGCGGGGGCACACGGCGGTCGGCGGCGTAATGTGCGGCGAAATGCTCGACCAGCGCCGGAATGTCCTCGCGACGCTCGGCGAGCGGCGGGATCGTGACGGGTACGACGTTGAGCCGGTAATAGAGATCCTCGCGGAAACGGCCCTCGGCGATCTCGACGCTGAGGTCGCGCGCGGTGGCCGACACGACGCGGACGTCGACCTTGACGATGCGCGTCCCGCCCATCCGCGTGAAGCTCTGGTCGGTGAGCACGCGCAGGATGCGCGCCTGTGTCGCAGACGGCATGTCGGCGATCTCGTCGAGGAACAGCGTTCCGCCATGCGCCTGTTCGAGCAGCCCGGTGCGGACGAGATCGCCGCTTTCCTCGACCCCGAACAATTCCTCCTCGATCCGCTCGGGATTCATGCCCGCCGTGCTGGCGATCACGAAATTGGCGTGGGCGCGCTGGCTCCACCCGTGGAGCAACCGTGCCGCCACTTCCTTGCCGACGCCGGCCGGGCCCATGATGAGCACGCGGCTGCCGGTCGCCGCGACGCGCTTGAGCGTCGCGCGCACGGCGTTGATCGCGGTCGAACTGCCGGTCAGATCGGTGCCGCGGCCGGTGGCGGCGCGCAGCGACTTCACCTCGGCGCGCAGCCGCTCGGTCTCGGTCGCGCGCTCGACCATCAGCAGCAGGCGCTCGGCCTGGAACGGCTTTTCGATGAAGTCGGCGGCGCCCTTGCGGATTGCGGCGACCGCGGTGTCGAGCGTGCCGTGACCCGAAATGACCAGCACCGGGATCGACGGATCGCGGCGCTTGATCTCCTCGAGCAGATCGAGCCCGTCGAGCCGCGAGCCCTGCAACCACACGTCGAGCAGCACCAGACTGGGGCGGCGCGTCGCGATCGCCTCCAGCGCGGCATCGCTGTCGCCCGCCATGCGCGTGTCATAGCCTTCGTCCTCGAGCACGCCGGCCACGAGTTCGCGGATGTCGAGTTCGTCGTCGACGACGAGGATGTCGATCGCCATAGGGCTCAGATCCGATTTCTGGTCAACGCCGCGATCGTGCGATCGTCGTCGTGGGAAGGGAGATGCTCGTCGCTGGCCAGCGCGGCGAGCGGGGCGGTGTCGAAGGACAGGGTCACGATCGTCCCGCCGCCGGGGCGATCCGCGAAGGTGATCGTGCCGAAATGCTCCTCGACGATCTTCTTGACGATCGCGAGGCCCAGCCCGGTGCCGCGCGCACGGGTGGTCATGTACGGCTCGACGATCCGGTCGCGCTCCAGCGGCAGCCCGACGCCGGTGTCGGCGACCGCGATCGTCACGCGGCCGTCCCCCTCGGCGAGCGTCATCGTAATGCTGGCCTCGCTGGCGTCGGCTTCCTCGACCGCCTCGACCGCGTTCTTGACGATGTTGGTCAGCGCCTGACCCAATTGGCGGCGATCGCAGACGAGCGACGGCGCGGGATCGGCGTGATCGAGCACGAAGCGGATGCCGGGGTGCGCGACTTCGTGGAGGAACATCGTCTGGCGCGCGATATCGACCAGCGACTCGTCGCGGAACATCGGTTTGGGCATCCGCGCGAAGGACGAGAATTCGTCGACCATCCGCCGAAGGTCACCAACCTGCCGCACGATCGTGTCGGTCAGCCGCGCGAAAGTGGTGTCGGCGGGATCGATCTTTCCGCCATAGCGACGCTGGAGCCGTTCGGCGGCGAGCTGGATCGGGGTGAGCGGGTTCTTGATCTCGTGCGCGATCCGCCGCGCGACGTCCGCCCAGGCGGCACGACGCTGATCGGTCAGCTGCTGCGTGATGTCGTCGAAGGTGATGATCGGACCACTGCCGTCGCGCGCGATCCGCGCCGCGAAGGTGCGCATCTCGCCCGCGACGTTGAGCTGCACCGCCGCCTCGCGCCCCGGCTGATCGAGCAGCGCGTCGAGTTCGGGGGCGATGTCGTGCAGCTTGCGCCCGACCGGCGGCTCGGCAAGTCCCATCAGGGTCTGCGCCGAGCTGTTGATGAGCCGGATCGTGCGGTCACGCGCGTCGATCGAGATGACGCCCGCCGACACGCCCGACATCACCGCCTCGATCAGCGCGCGACGGCTGTCGAGCTGGGCGTTGGCGGTGACGAGCGCGGTGTTCTGCGCGACCAGCCGCGCGGTCATGCTGTTGAAGGCGTTGGAGAGCGTGCCGATCTCGTCGCGTTCGAGCGTTTCGGGCACACGCGCGGACAGATCGCCGCCCTCGACCCGGCGTGCGGCGTCGACCAGCTCGCCGACCGGGCGGACGAGCCGGTCGGCGACGGTCAGCGCGATCCATACCGCGACGCCGACGATCAGCAGCGACACAATCAGAAGCGCGGCGTTGAACTGGAGTTGCAGCGAGCGCGCGCGGGCGAGCAATTGGCGGTAGTTCGCCAGCGCTGCCTCGGCACGCTCGGTCTGGGTGGTCATTTCCTTGGGATCGGTGACCCGCGCGGCATAGAGATAGAGATCGGCGCTGCCCGGGATTGGCGTGAAGACCTGAATACGATCACCGGTGATGATCGTCGCATTTTGTCCCTGACGCAGTTTCTCGATCGCCGGCTTCGTTACGAACCTCGAGAAGTCAACGTCATATGGGTTGACGACCGCCAGCGTCCGGACTTCACCCCGGGGCGTGAGGACGAACAACGCTCCTTCGGACAAGCTACGATAATAGACCTGCCGCCCGAAGGTCGAACGGAACGACAGCGTGTCGATCGGCACTTCCTGAAGCGTGACCGACAAATCCGACGCCATCGTGAACGTCGCTTCCTGCCAGCGCTGGACGATTTGTTCATACGAAGTGCGGGTGAGCGATGCCGCATTCTCGAACATTCCGCGCGACCGATCGGAATACCAGAACTGCACGCCGTATTGAAACAGCAGCGACGCGAAGATCGTCACCAGCAGCGCCGGCACGGCCGCAACGAGCGAGAAGAGCAGCACGAGGCGGACATGGAGCCGGCCACCCGCGCCGATCGACGATCGTTCGGCGCGGCGCAGCGCGACGCGCCGGCCGAACAGCATCATCAGCGCGATCCCGCCGACGAGGTTGGCGACGAGCAGCGAGGCGACCAGCGGCGGCTCCAGCAGCCGGCCCGGATCCCCTTCCCCGCGCAACGCGAAATAGCTGACGAGCGCCACCGCCACCGCGGCGGCCAGCACCATCAGCTCGATCGCCGGTGTCACGCCGACACGGCGCAACGCACCGGGCGGGGAAGCGGAGGAGGATGTCACTCCTGCGAACATTCCCCTCTCGGTACAGCATCAGTGTTGCATGGAAAACACATAATTGCCGATGGGTGATGCAAGTTAGGAGCGGCTGTCGTTGGCCAGCCTCGCTCCGGACTTGATCCGGGGCGGCGCGTTCTCAATCGACGAGCGATCCGACAATCGCGTCTCAAACGTCGATGCCGAGCATGTCCAGTCGCTTGCGCAGCGTGTTGCGGTTGAGGCCAATCGCGCGGGCGGCGCGGAGCTGGTTGCCGCCGTGGCGCGCCAGCATCGCCTCGATCAGCGGGCGCTCGACCTCGCCGATGATCCGCGCGTAGAGCGAGCCGTCGTCGAGCGCGCGCGGTTCCTGCCGCGCCAGCCGCTCGATCATCGCGCGCACCGCCGCCTCGATCCCCGGATCGGGCGCCGCCTCGACCGCCGCGCCGCCGCCGATCGTCGCCCGCACCTCGGCGGCGCCGATCCGGTCATCGCGCGACAGGGCGGCGAGCCGGCGCATCAGGTTTTCCAGCTCGCGGACGTTGCCGGGCCAGTCGTGCGCCTCCAGCACCGCGACCGCCTCACCCTCCAGCGTCTTGCGCGGCAGCCCCTCGGCGGCGGCGCGGTCGAGGAAATGCCGCGCCAGTTCGGCGACATCGCCGCGCCGCTCGCGCAAGGGGGGCAGCGCGATCGGGACGACGTTGAGCCGGTAGTAGAGGTCCTCGCGGAACTGCCCGCCCGCCACCGCCTGTTGCAGATCGCGGTTGGTGGCGGCGACGATGCGGACGTCGGCGCGGATCGTCCGCGCGCCACCGACGGTCGTGAACTCGCCCGATTGCAGCACGCGCAGCAGCCGCGTCTGCGCCTCGATCGGCATGTCGCCGATCTCGTCGAGGAACAGCGTCCCGCCGGCCGCCTGTTCGAAGCGGCCGGCGTTGCGCTGCGCCGCGCCGGTGAACGCCCCGCGTTCATGGCCGAACAATTCCGCCTCGATCAACTCGCGCGGGATCGCGGCCATGTTGATCGGCACGAACGGCGCCGGCGCCCGCGCGCCGAGATCGTGGATCGCGCGCGCGACCAGCTCCTTCCCGGTGCCCGATTCGCCCGACACCAGCACGGTCAGGTCGTTCGACACGACACGCGCGATCACGCGGTACACGTCCTGCATCGCCGGCGAGCGGCCGATCAGCGGCAGCGAATGGTCGTCGTCGCTCGCCTGCGTCTCGCCGCTGCGTCCGCCGCGCGCCAGCGCGGCGGCGACGGTGCGGGTCAGCGTGTCGAGATCGAACGGCTTGGGGAGATAGTCGTAGGCACCGGCCTCGGTCGCGCGGACCGCGGTGGTCAGCGTGTTGCGCGCCGACAGCACGATCACGGGCAGATCGGGGCGCGCCGCCAGCACCTGCGCGACGTGATCGATCCCGTCGCCATCGGGGAGCACCACGTCGCTGAGCAGCACGTCGGGCGGGTGGCTCGACAGCTCGCGCGCCAGTTCGGCGAGCGTCGCGGCGGTGCGCACCTCGTGCCCGGCGCGGCGAAGTGCGTGCGCGACGACGGTGCGGATCGCGTCGTCGTCGTCGACCAGCAGGACGCGGGTCATGCGCTGGCCGGTCATGCGTTCGCTCTGGGCAAGAGGATGCGGAAGACGGTCTGATGCGGCGTGCCCTCGCGCGAATATTGGACGATCCCGCCCATGTCGCGCACCAGTTTGTCGACCAGCGCGAGCCCCAGCCCCTTGCCCTCCGGTCGGCCGGAAACGAACGGGTCGAACAGATGATCGGCGATGTCGGCGGGCGCGCCCGGCCCGCTGTCGATCACGCAGATCTCGATCGGCAGCGGGGTGCGCCCGCGCCCCTTCCCCGCCGCGACCGTCACGCCGTGGCGATAGGCGGTGGCGAGCGTGATGCGGCGCTCACCACGCTCGCCCAGCGCGGCGGCGGCGTTCTTGAGCAGGTTGAGGATCACCTGCAGCAGCGAATCGCTGTTGCCCATCGCGCGCGGCAGCGACGGGTCGTAGCGCTCCTCGATCGTCACGCCGCGCGCGAACCCCGCCAGCGCGACCCCGCGCGCGTGCGCGAGCAGCGGATAGATGTTCATCGGCGCCACCTCGCGCGGGCGGGTGTCGGTGAAATCCTCCATATGATCGATCAGCGCGGTGATGCGGTCGACCTCGGCGATCATCAACTGCGTCAGCCCGGCGCTGTCGACGCCGTCGGCGATCAGTTGCGCCGCGCCGCGGATGCTCGACAGCGGATTCTTGATCTCATGCGCGAGCATCGCCGCCGCGCCGACCGCCGAGCGCGCCGCCGCCGCGCGGTCGGTCGACACGCCCAGCCGCCGCGACGCGCCGGCATGATGGAGCGTGATCGCGCGCCAGCCGGGATGATCGATCACCGCCGCCTCGATCAGGTCGACGCGCAGCCGCAGCCCGCGCGCGGTCTCGACATCGGCGTCGAAGATCGCGAAGGCGTGCGCGTCGCGCCGCGCTCCGGCATCGGGGACGGACAGGATCGCATCGAGCGGCTGGCCGACCAGCGCGCGCTCGGACAGGTTGAGCAGCGTCTCGCACTCGGCATTGACGCGCGCGATCCGATCCGCGGCGTCGACCACCAGCACCGCGACCGGCAGCGCGGCGAGCAGCTCCGCCGCCTCCGGACCGCGCGTGGTGAGCATCACGCCGCCGCGCTCAGCCGATAGGGGGCGTAGAAGTCGGCGAGCATCGCCTTGACGCGATCGGCGTCGGGCTCCTGGTTGACGCGGTTGCGGAACTCCGCCGAGCCGTTCAGCCCCTTGGTGTACCAGCCGATATGCTTGCGGGCCATGTTGACGCCGGTGAAGGTGCCGTAATGCTCCAGCATCGCGTCATAATGTTCGGCGATGACGCGATATTGCTCATCGAGCGACGGGTCGGGCAGCCGCTCGCCGGTGCGCAGCCAGTGCATGACCTGCGCGAGCAGCCACGGGCGGCCATAGGCGCCGCGCCCGATCATGATCCCGTCGGCGCCCGATTGCGCCAGCGCGGCCTCGGCATCCTCGATCGAGCAGATGTCGCCATTGGCGATCACCGGGATCGACACCGCGTCCTTGACCGAGCGGATGAAGCGCCAGTCGGCCGAGCCCTTGTACATCTGGTTGCGGGTGCGGCCGTGGACCGTCACCATCTTCACGCCGAGATCCTCGGCGATCCGCGCGAGTTCGGGGGCGTTGAGGCTGTCGTGGCACCAGCCCATCCGCATCTTGAGCGTCACCGGCGCGTCGACCGCCGCGACGATCGCCGCGATCAACTGCGTCGCGAGCTTGAGGTCGCGCATCAGCGCCGAGCCGGCGTCGCCGTTGGTCACCTTGCGGACCGGGCAGCCCATGTTGATGTCGATGACCGCCGCGCCCTTGTCGCGCGCCAGCTTGGCGGCCTCGGCCATCTCATAGGGGGTGCAGCCGACGAGCTGCATCGACACCGGTTCCTCGGAGAGGTGCCAGGCGGCCTTCTGGATCGACTGGCGCGTCTCGCGGATCGCGGCCTGGCTGGCGATCATCTCGGTGACGTTGAGCCCCGAGCCATAGCGGCGGACGAGCGTGCGGAACGGCTGGTCGGTGACGCCGGTCATCGGCGCGAGCACGACGGGCTCGTCGATGCGGACGTCGCCGATCTGAATGGGTCGGAGCATAGGAGTTCGGAAGCTGCCTGAAAAATAGGCAGATAGGCGCTTCAGGCGATTCGGGCAAGGCTGCGCGCCGTCCTCGCCGGACGCCGGGCTACTTCGATCGCCCAAAAAGCGGCACCTTTCCCGCCAGCACCGGGCGCAGCACCAATCCGTTGAGATCGATCGCCGCGTGCACCAGCATCGCCGCCCACAGCCGGCCCGACACCAGATAGACCAATGCCAGCAACGCGCCCGCGATCAGCGTGGCGATCACGCCACGCCAGCCCTGATAGGTGTGGGCATAGCCGAACGCCACGGTCGCCCCTGCGAACCCCAGCAGCGCCGATCCGCTCGCCCCGGCGATCAGCAGCGGCAATAGGAGGCGGAAGAACAGTTCCTCGGTCACCCCCGCCTCGACCGCGAGCAGCACGCCCCAGCCGAGTTCGGCGCGCCGCATCGGCGTCACCGCGCGCAGATCACCCAGCGAGACGCGCCGCCCGCGTCGTTCGAGCAGCGCCGCGATCACGATGCCCGCAAGCGCACCGACCGCCAGCGGTTGCCAGCCCGGTTGGCCGACCCACGCGATCGCCAGCGCGCGCGCCGGCTCGAATTCCGCGGGGAGATGCCAGATCGTCTCGACGCGCCCGAGCAGCGCCAGCAACAGCAAGGCGACGCCGCCGAAATGCACCAGCGAGCGCAGCGCCAGCCGGGCAAACCAGCGATGCCGCACCGCCCCCGGCGCGACCGCGGGCGGGCGCGGCCAATAACCGAACCGCCCGCCGTGCAGCAGCAGCGCGAGGCTGGCCAGCGCGACCGCCAGCGCGGCGCCGGTCACTGGTCGAGGCGGTGCTCGCCCTTCACCCAGCGGACCGTGCCCGACGAGGCGCGCATCACGACGCTCTCGGTGGTCATCTTGCCGCCGACCCGGCGCACGCCCTCCAGCAGCGAACCGTCGGTGACGCCGGTCGCCGCGAAGATGCAATCGCCCTTCGCCAGATCCTTCAGGTCATACTGGCGGTCGAGATCCTCGATCCCCCATTTGCGCGCGCGCCCGCGCTCGTCGT
>NZ_CAXIAM010000025.1:0-43279 GCF_964021865.1 uncultured Sphingomonas sp. | reverse complement strand
ACGTCACCAAGCCGTTCCACCGCGAAGAACTGATCGCGCGCATCCACGCCGTCGTTCGCCGCTCGAAGGGCCATTCGCAGTCGGTCATCAAGACCGGCAAGCTGTCGGTGAACCTGGATGCCAAGACCGTCGAGGTCGACGGTGCGCGCGTCCACCTGACCGGCAAGGAATATGCGATGCTGGAGCTGCTGTCGCTCCGCAAGGGCACGACCTTGACGAAGGAAATGTTCCTGAACCACCTGTACGGCGGCATGGACGAGCCCGAGCTGAAGATCATCGACGTGTTCATCTGCAAGCTGCGCAAGAAGCTCAGCCTGGCGTGCGACGGCGAGAATTACATCGAGACCGTCTGGGGCCGTGGCTACGTGCTGCGCGAGCCGGAAGAAGTCGTTCAGGTCGCGTGATCTCCGGATCGCGCTTTGTTAAGCGTCGATCGATCTCCGGCACTCCGCTCGCCGCACACATCGTCATTGCGAGCGTAACGAGGCAATCCAGGGCATCCTGATCCGGCCCTGGATTGTTTCGCTACCCTCGCAATGACGGATACTTCGCCGCCGAAGACGTGGCCCTTGCCCCCCGTCGAACCGCCGAACGAAGCGCCACCTTCCGCCGCCGCCGCAGCGCCGCGCCGAGCACCCCGAAGCCGGCGAGCATCATCATCCACGTCCCCGGCTCCGGCACCGCTGCGGTCGGACGGAAGTTGCCGGCATAGGTGTCGAGGTGCATCTCGCCGTTCTGCACCATGCTGTTGAACACCGCGCTGCCCTGGATGTAATTGCCGGTCGTCCCGGCGGCGAGCGGCGCGAGCACCGAGCCGCGCCACGCGGTCGTGACGTCGACCGTCGTCGCGTCGGCGAAGTTCCAGATCACGTTGCGGCCGAGCTGATCGACGTTGCCGAGGAAATTGTCGTCCAGCCTGATCGTCGCGCCGCTGACGTTGACGATCACCGTGTCGGCACCGTTGCGGTTGAACGCGATCTCGCCGAACGTCGACAGGTCGCTGCCGGCCAGCGAGAACACCGCGACGCCGTTGCTGCCCGCGACCGCGTTGAAGGTCGCGCGATTGTTTGAAATCAGCGCCTTGCCGGTCGCCGCCAGCGCCGGCAGCCCGTTCGACAGATCGATCATCGAGCGGGTCAGCGCATCGCGCTGATCGATCAACGCCTTCGTGAAGCCGACGGTCGCCGCCTGCCCGGACTTGACGGTGTTCTGATTGACGTTGGCGTTGGCGATCGTGCCGCCGACCAGCACCGTCTGCGGGTTGCCGTTCAGCGAGAAGCCGCTGGTGACGTTCCCGCCCACCGTCGCGCCGCCGGTCAGGTTCTTCGTCCCGCCGGTCACGTCGCCGACGACCGTCAGCGCGGGAGTATTCGCGGTCGAGGCCGCGGGGGTGCGGATCTGGTAGTTCGACGACGTGCCGCTCAGATTGCCGCCGACGAAGGTCCGACCCTCGACTTCGGACGAAGACTTCAGGTCGCCGAGCACGACGAGGTTCCATTCGTGCAGCGCATCCATGCCCTGGATCACGGTGGCAGCCGACGCGGGAGACGCCGCCACCAGCGCCAGCCCTGCCGCCAAACCCGCCGTAAATGCTGCGCGTGCCATCGTACCCGGTCCCGATAAATTGAACCGTTTCCGTGACTTGCCGCACAGCGTCACGCAATGTCGTTTACCTTGTCGCCGATCCCTGTTCGGGACGCGTGACCCGGATGCTCGTCGCCTCGATCGCTCTGCCCTTCCCGCGATCGTCAGCCCGGATTTGATCCGGGGCCCCGCTACCCCTCTTGGCGACTGAGCCGAAAGCGCGTCCGGGATGACGGGTTAACACGGGGGGATTGCCCAGCGCCCCTAGATCCCGCCCGCCGTCACGACACGCCCGTCGGCCTCCAACGCCGCCGTGAGGTCAGCGATACATGCATCGACCTGCGCCTGATCGGGCGAGCGCACCACGAAATTGGCGCCGGTCCGCCCGTCGCGAAAGAACGGATAGCTGCCGATCGCCACGCCCTCGTGCGCCTTTTCGGTCGCGCGCAGCAGCTCCGCGACCTCGCTTTCGGCCACCCAGCAGCCGATCGTCGCGCTCACCACCGGGCGTCCGCCCTCCAGCTTCCCGGTCAGCCAGTCGAGCATTCCCGCGGTGATGTGCGGCACCCCGGCCATGATGAAGATGTTGTCGACGCGGATACCGGGCGCGCCCGAGACGCGGTTCTCAATCAGCGTCGCGCCGTCCGGCACGCGCGCCATCCGCCGCCGCGCGTCGGTCAGCCCGCCACGCGTTGCGTAATGCCGCTCCAGCACCGCGATCGCGTCGGGGTGCTCGACCACCGGCACGCCCAGCGCCGCGGCGATCGCATCGACGGTGATGTCGTCATGCGTCGGTCCGATCCCGCCGGTCGTGAACAGGTAATCGTTGCGCGCCCGCAGCGTGTTGATCGCCTCGACGATCGCCGCCTCGCGATCGGGCACGACGCGCACCTCGACCAGCCGGATGCCCTGCACGTTCAGCCAGGTCGCGAGCTGCGCGATATTCTTGTCCTGCGTGCGGCCGGACAGGATCTCGTCGCCGATCACCACCAGCGCGGCGGTCCAGATGCGTTCGGTTGTCATGCTCCCTCACTAGCTCGCATTCCGTCGCCCGCCACGCTATATCCGCACGCATGACCGATTATGTGACTGTCACCAGCGATGCGCCACTCGCGCGCACCGGCGCGATCAAGCTGCACGGGCCAGATGCCTTTGCGGGGATGCACAAGGCCGGGCGGCTCGCCGCCGAAACGCTCGACATGCTCGTACCGCACATGGTGCCCGGCGTGACCACCGCCGAGCTCGACAAGCTGATCTACGACTTCGTCAAGGCCGGCGGCGGCGTGCCCGCGACGCTCGGCTATCGCGGCTATACGCATTCCAGCTGCATCTCGATCAACCACGTCGTCTGCCACGGCATCCCCTCGGACAAGGCGCTGAAGTCGGGCGATATCGTCAATGTCGACGTCACCCCGATCGTCGATGGCTGGCACGGCGACACCAGCCGCATGTACCTGATCGGCGACGTGCCGCTAAAGGCGAAGCGGCTGGTCGAGGTGACCTACGAATGCCTGATGCTCGGCATCGAGCAGGCGCGGCCCGGCAACACGATGGGCGACGTCGCGCATGCGATCCAGCGCCATGCCGAGGGGCATCGCTTTGGCGTCGTCCGCGATTTCTGCGGTCACGGCGTCGGCCGGCTGTTCCACGACGCGCCGGAGGTGGTCCACGTCGGCCGCCCGGGCACGGGGCCGGAGCTGAAGCCCGGCATGATCTTCACGATCGAGCCGATGATCAACATCGGCCGCCCCGACGTGAAGCTGCTCGACGACGGCTGGACCGCGGTGACGCGCGACCGCTCGCTGTCGGCGCAGTTTGAACATTCGATCGGGATCACCGAGGACGGGTGCGAGATCTTCACCGGCTCGCCCGCGGGGCTCGACAAGCCGCCGTATTGAGGATTTTGCGTGATGGCGAGCGGAACGACGGTCAGGAAACGATCCTGAACGTGTAGCTGTAATCGGTTGCCGCCCCCCGCACGCCGACCCCGGTGATCTTCACCGAATAGCTTACCCCTGCCTTCAGTCCGGCGACCTGGAATTGCAGGTTGTTGGGCACCGCATAGCCGACATTGTCGAAGCTGACGTTCGACACCGTCAGCGCGGTGCTCCCGTCGCTGACCGCGATCACCGCCTTCGAGAAATCAACCGTTGCGTTCGCCCCGCCGCGCTGCGTGGTGTCGGCGATGACCGTGAACGACAGCAGCGACGACGTGTCGAAATAGCGCGCCGGGTAGTCGCCGTACGGATAGGCGACGAACGACGGCAGGTTGCCGGGTACGCTCACGCCACCGGTGAACGATACGACCTTCATCGCCGCGGCATCGGTGCGGCTGCCGTCCGCCAGCACCTGCGCGACGCGGCCATAGGCGATCTTGCCGAGGAACGGATCGAGCATCCAGCGACGATGCCCGACATTGTTGGCGATCAGGTTCGACGTCTCGGTCAGCCAGCCGCTGAGGTACATATCCTCGGTATAATATGCGAGATACGGCGAGATCAGCCCGCCATACAGGTTGCTGGTCCCTGCCCCGTTCGCGCCGAGCGTCGTGTAGCATTTCCACGACGCCGCGGGCGTGTGGCTCAACTGGCCGTTGGCGGCCATCATCAGCGCGGCCTGTGTCGCCTGCTCGTCGTCGGCGCTCGAATAGCTCACCGCGGGCAGGCGATGCAGCGCACGGATCGCGTTCAGCCGTGCGAGTACGTCGTCGCGGACGCTCTGCACCAGCGTGCCGGGCTTGCAATTGGCGACGTCGGGCTGGGCGCTGAACAGCGCCGCGGTGTTGGTTGCCCAACTGCCGGTCGGGGTGAGCGTGGGCGACACCGCGGTCGGGGTAGGCGTCGGGCTGGGCGCGGGCGTGGGGCTCGGTGCGGGCGCGGGGGTCGGGCTGGGCGTCGGCGACGGGGCGGGCACCACCTGCACGCCGCCGCTGGCGGGAACGGCACCGCTCGCGCCGTCGCTTCCGCCGCCCCCGCCGCAGCCCGCCAGCAGCAGCGACAAGGCCGAGACGGCGCCGAACCGATATCCGCGTGAGCTTTGCATCGGGTTCGCATAGGGGCGCGCGGGTTAAGAAATGGCACATGCCCGCCAAAGTGGCAGACGAGGACCGCTTGCCCGTTTTTCAGGCAGCGAAAAGCGCGGATTTCCGCGAGTCGTTGCCTTGCCCTTCGCGCCTGCGGCTGGCACGATCGGTGCAACGATGCTGCTGGGGCATCCGAGTTTTCCGGGGTGGGGCGTTCGTCGCGTGAAGAAGATCGAAGCGATCATCAAGCCGTTCAAGCTGGACGAGGTGAAGGAGGCGCTGCACGAGATCGGCGTGTCCGGCATCACCGTCACCGAGGCGAAGGGCTTTGGGCGGCAGAAGGGCCATACCGAGCTGTATCGCGGCGCCGAATATGTCGTCGACTTCCTGCCCAAGGTGAAGCTGGAGGTGGTCGTCGAGGACGGGCTGACCGAACGCGTGGTGGAGGCGATCGCCGCCGCCGCGCAGACCGGCCGGATCGGCGACGGCAAGATTTTCGTGATCCCGGTCGAGACCGCGCTGCGCATCCGCACCGGCGAGCGCGATAACGAAGCGATCTGATCCTTATCCCTCGCCCCATGACGGGGGCGTGCCACTTACCGCGTCTCACCCGACAACAGTCGGGGCGGCGCTTATGCGAGAGAGAGCAACATCATGGCGAACACGGCCGCAGACGTTCTGAGCAAGATCAAGGACGAGGAGATCGAGTGGGTCGATCTGCGCTTCACCGATCCCAAGGGCAAGTGGCAGCATCTGACGATGGTCGCCTCGGTGATGGGCGAGGACGAATGGACCGACGGCCTGATGTTCGACGGCAGCTCGATCGAGGGCTGGAAGGCGATCAACGAGTCGGACATGATCCTGAAGCCGGATCTCGACGCGGTCTATACCGATCCGTTCTCGGCCACCCCGATGCTGATCGTGTTCTGCGACATCGTCGAGCCGTCGACCGGCGAGGGCTATAGCCGCGACCCGCGCACCACCGCGAAGCGCGCCGAGGCCTATGTCGCCACCACCGGGATCGGCGACACCGTCTATGTCGGGCCGGAAGCCGAATTCTTCATGTTCGACGACGTCCGCTTCGACACGTCGTACAACCAGTCGTACTTCAAGCTCGACGATATCGAGCTGCCGACCAACACCGGCCGCGAATATGAGGGCGGCAACATGGCGCACCGTCCGCGCGCCAAGGGCGGCTATTTCCCGGTCGCGCCGGTCGACTCGGCGGTCGATATCCGCGGCGAGATGGTCTCGACGATGATCGAGATGGGGCTGCCGTGCGACAAGCACCACCACGAGGTCGCCGCCGCGCAGCATGAGCTGGGCCTGACCTTCGGCACGCTGACCACCACCGCCGACCGGATGCAGATCTACAAATATGTCGTGCACCAGGTCGCGCACGCCTATGGCAAGTCGGCGACGTTCATGCCGAAGCCGATCAAGGAAGACAACGGCTCGGGGATGCACACGCACTTCTCGATCTGGAACGGCAAGGAGCCGCTGTTCGCGGGCAATGGCTATGCCGGCCTTTCCGACACCTGCCTGTATTTCATCGGCGGGATCATCAAGCACGCCAAGGCGATCAACGCCTTCACCAACCCGACCACCAACAGCTACAAGCGGCTGGTGCCGGGTTACGAAGCGCCGGTGCTGCTCGCCTATTCGGCACGCAACCGCTCGGCCTCGTGCCGCATCCCGTATGGCACCGGTCCGAAGAGCAAGCGCGTCGAGGTCCGCTTCCCGGACGCGATGGCGAATCCGTACCTCGCCTACGCGGCGCTGCTGATGGCGGGTCTGGACGGTATCCAGAACAAGATCCATCCGGGCGAGGCGATGGACAAGAACCTGTATGATCTGCCGCCGGCCGAGCTGGCGCAGGTGCCGACGGTCTGCGCCTCGCTTCGTGAAGCGCTCGAGTCGCTGCTGGCCGACCACGACTTCCTGCTGAAGGGCGACGTGTTCACCAAGGACCAGATCGAGGCGTACGTCGAACTGAAGTGGGCGGACGTGGCGCGTTGGGAAATGACCCCGAGCCCGGTCGAGTTCGATATGTACTACAGCGCGTAAGGCTGCCGTGCCGGCAGCCGGTGCGGCTCCGCCGCATACGCGCTGTCGGCCGGCCTCGCCAAAGGCGAGGACCGACGACGCGGCTTCGCCGCGTCGCTGCTCCCGATCGAAAGGGGACGTCTTTCCACACGGAAAGGCGCCCTTTTTCGTAATCGCGCGCGGTTCACCTCTCCTCTTTCTCCTCGTCATCCCGGACTTGATCCGGGATCCCGCTTCTTCTTCGCCCGCCAGGAAGAAGCGGGGCCCCGGATCAAGTCCGGGGCGACGGAGGGTTCATCTCCCCACCCTATCGTCTGCGACGAACGCCCCACCCCGACAAACCCCAACCTCACCGCGCCAAAGCCCAACTAGACTCCCCTTTTCGCGCCGTTCGCGTACCATCATCGTCCCTAGCCACGACAACGGTCCGCGCCACCCGGGAGCCACAGCCATGTTCGCCATCGCCGCCAACGACCGCTTCGCCCCTTTCTCGATCGTCGCGATCTCCGACGCCCGGCAGAGCGAGCCGACGTGGCGGACGATGTTCGGCTGGCCCGCCAACGATCCGCGCACGATCCCGATCGCCGCTCGCTCGCGCGCCGAACGCAAGATCTGGGCGGCACGCGTCGACCAGGCGGTGTGCGCGGCGGATCGCCCGGTGCTGTTGGTCGCGGACGGGATCGGCTGCGCGGCGAGCGCGTGGTGGGGCCGGCTGTCGCCGAGCGATTATGTGTCGAAGATCGCCGGCGCGTTGCTGTTCGCGCCGCGTGGGGCGGACGTGACGCGGGACGGCGACACCGACCTGTTCGCCTCCCCGACCGCGCCCCTGCCCTTCCCCTCGATCGTGATCTCGCCGCAAGGCGACGCGGGCCAGGTCGACGCGGCGGTCGAAAGCTGGGGCAGCCGCCTGATCGCCGGCCACCGCGACCGCCATGTCACGCGTGAGACGACCGCATGGCGACAGGCGCAGCGGCTGTTCCTGCGCGTGACGCAGCAGGTCGCGGCGCACGAGGTCGGGCGCGCCGAGGCGCTGATCGGGCGGTAGGTTCATCGCGGTCCAGGCCGCCGAACTTGGAGAGCGGCGTCCCCACCCTCACCGTCGCCCCTGCGAAGGCAGGGGCCTATGTCTGTCTCGTCCTGACCGACCATCTGCCACGGCCAGCGCCGCCCATGTGTCAACGAAAAGGCATGACGACACAGAGATAGGCCCCAGCCTTCGCAGGGGCGACGGCGTATGGGGCGGCGCGGGCCCTTTCTTACCTCCGTCGCCCCGGACTTGATCCGGGGCACCGCTTCCTCTCGGCCCACGAAGAACAAGCATCATCCCGGATCAGGCCCGGAATGACGAAGGCGACCCTACCGCCGCACATCCAGCCCGCCGGCAAGGAACGCATCGACATCCCCCTGCCGGAACAGTGCCGCATCCCCCGGCAGCGAGTGCTTCAGCGCCGCCAGCGCCAGCCCGGTTTCCGCCGCCGCCGCAATCCCCTGCCCGTTCAGCAAGGCATGCAGCACCCCGGCCGCGAACGCGTCGCCGCCGCCGATCCGGTCGACGATCCCCGCCAGCACCGTCTCGGGCGTCTGCGCATGGTCGTCGCGCGTGTCGATGCGTGCCGACAGCCGGTTGAGGTCGACATGCTCGACATGCCGCGCGGTGGAGGCAATCGTCATCAGCGTCGGGAAGCGCGCGAACGCCGCCTCCGCCGCCGCGCGTCGCCGGTCCTCGCCATCGCCGCCGAAATCGTCGCGGCCGAGCAACAGCGCGATGTCGCGGTGGTTCCCGAACATCAGATCGGCATGTTCGACGATCCGCGTCAGGATGCGGCGCGGATCGCTGTCCCAGCGCGCCCACAATTTGCCGCGCCAATTGCCGTCGAACGACACCGCGACCCCGCGCGCGCTCGCCGCCTCCGCCGCCGCGATCGCACTTTCCGCGGGCACAGCCCCCAGCGCCGGGGTAATCCCCGACAGGTGCAGCCGCGTCACCCCGTCGAGGATCGCGTCCCAGTCCCACGCGCTCAGCGGTGCCTCGGCGAACGACGATCCGGCGCGGTCGTAGATCACCTCGGTCGCGCGCATCCCCGCGCCCGAGGTGACGAAATACAGCCCCATCCGCTCGCCGCCGGTCTGCAGATGCCGCACGTCGACGCCATGCCCGCGCAACGTCGTGATCGCGCTCTGCCCCAGATCGTTGTCGGGCACGCGGCTGGCGATGCCCACGTCATGCCCCAACTTCGCCAATTGCGTGACGACATTCGCCTCCGCGCCCGCCACCCACACGTCGAAACGCGGCGTCTGCATCAGCAGCTCGCGCCCCGGCGGCGAGAGCCGGAGCATGATCTCGCCGAACGCCAGGAACTTGCCCATCAACCCCGCTCCACCAGCTCGGCCAGCTTCGCGCGTTCGGCGTCGTCGGCCTGCCAGCGCCCGGCGAACTTGCCGCCCACGCCGAACAGCGCATCGACCATGCCGCGCGCATCGTTGGCACGCCACAACGCCGCCAGCTCGTCCGCCATCGGATCGTTGATCGGCCCCGCCTGCCCGCGCAGATGCCGCAGCCACCCGGCCAGCGCGGTCAGCGTCGCGGTGCGCTCGACCCCACGCGCACGATTGATCGTGAGCGCCTCCAGCCAGCGCGGCCCGACCTTCTGCGACCCGTCGGTGGCGATCTGCGCCAGCCGATGTTCGAGCGAGGGATTGGCGAAGCGCGCCAGCAGCGCGTCGGCATAGCCGCGCAAATCCTGCCCCGGCGCAGCGTCGAGGCTGGCGGCGGCCTCGTCGCGCATCAACCGCTCGACGGTTGGGCGCACCGCCCGGTCGGCGATCGCCTGATGCACATAGTCATGCCCCGCGCCGAGCCCGAGATAGGCGAGCGCCGAATGCGCGCCGTTGAGCATCCGCAGCTTGGCGGTCTCATACGGCCGCACGTCGGTGACGAATTGCGCACCCCCGACGTCCCAGCGCGGACGATCGGTGGCGAAGCGATCCTCGATCACCCATTGCCGGAACGGCTCGGTCACGACCGCGCCCTCGTCGCGCTGCCCAAGCCGCGCTTCGATCGCGTCGAGATCGTCAGCGGTGGTGGCGGGGACGATCCGGTCGACCATCGTCGACGGGCACGCCCAGTCGCGCTCGAACCAGTCGCGCGCCGTGCCGTCGAGCAGCGCCGCCACACCGTCACGCAACACATGGCCGTTGTCGGTCATGTTGTCGCAACTGACCAGCGTCATCGGCCCCGCCCCCGTGGCCAGCCGATCGCGCACCGCCTGCGACAGATAATGGTAGATCGTCCCGCCCGCCGCCGCGACCGAGCCAGTGTCGATTCCGCCGCCCGGCAGCCGGTGATAGCCCTTCTCGGTCACGGTCAGCGTCACGATCCGCGTCGCGGGCGCGGCCAGCGCCGCCGCCACCGCGTGCGGATCGTCCGGCGCAACCAGCACCTCGCGCACCGCGCCGATCAGCCGCAGCCGCTCGCCCTCGGCGTCGCGGGTCGCGACCGTGTAGAGCCCATCCTGCGCTGCGAGCTGCTCGTGGACCTGCCGCGAGCGCAGCGACACACCGGTGATCGCCCAGTCGCGGTCGCCCGCCGCCATCGCATCGTCGGTATAGACCGCCTGATGTGCGCGGTGGAACGCGCCGATGCCCAGATGCACGATCCCGCGCGCCTGCTCGGTGCGCGCATAGCCCGGCTGCGCCACATCGGCGGGCAGCGCGGCGCGGGTGGCGTCCGACAGCCTCACAGCTTGTACGCCTTGCGCACCAGCCCGTCGGTCAGTTCATGTGCCAATTCGACCGCCTCCCAATCCTCGATGCGATGCTCGGCGACCAGCCGCGCGAGAAACGCGCAATCGACCCGCCGTGCCACGTCATGCCGCGCCGGGACCGACAGGAATGCGCGCGTGTCGTCGTTGAAGCCGACCGTGTTGTAGAAGCCGGCGGTTTCGGTGGTCAGCTCGCGATAGCGGCGCATCCCCTCCGGCGAATCGTGGAACCACCATGCCGGCCCCAGTTTCAGGCAAGGATAATGGCCCGCCATCGGCGCCAGCTCGCGCGCATAGACGCTCTCGTCGAGCGTGAAGAGGATGATCGTCAGGTCGCGCTCGTTGCCGACCACATCGAGCATCGGTTGCAGCGCGCGCGTATATTCGGTGCGCACCGGAATGTCGGCGCCCTTGTCGCGCCCGTGGCTCGCGAACAGCCCGGCATTGTGGTTGCGGTACGAGCCCGGATGAATCTGCATCACCATCCCGTCCTCGACGCTCATCTTCGCCATCTCGGTGAGCATCTGCGCACGGAACAGCTCGGCATCATCGACGTCCCAGGTGCCCCCGACGATCTTGGCGAACAGCGCCTCGCATGCGGCGGTCGAGAGATTGGCGGTCTGCGCGGTCGCATGGCCGTGATCGGTGGCGGTGGCGCCCGCGGCGCGGAAGTCGGCGCGACGCTTGCGATGGGCGGCGAGATAGCCTGACCAGCTATGGACATCCTCGCCGGTCAGCGTCGCGAATTTCTCCATCGCCCCCTTGAACTGCTCATGCTCGACGTCGATCACGCCATCGGGGCGATAGGTCGTTGCGACGCGCCCCTTCCAGCCCGAGGCGCGGATCGCGTGATGCGCATCGAGGCTGTCGTGCGCCCCCTCGGTCGTCGCGAGGAAGTCGATGCGGAAGCGATCGAACAGCGCGCGCGGCCGGAAATCGTCACCCGCCAGCCGCTCGTTGATCGTGTCGAAATACCAGTCGGCGGTGGTGGCATCCAGCCGCACGTCGAACCCGAACACCTCGGCGAACACATGATCCAGCCACAGCCGCGACGGCGTGCCGCGGAACAGGTCGTAATGCGATGCGAACAGCGTCCACGCCGCGCGCGGATCGGTGGCGGGGACGCCGCCGCGATGCGGGATGCGTAGATCGTCGAGCGCGATCCCCTGCGAATAGAGCATCCGGAACACATAATGGTCGGGTGCGAGCAGCAGCGTCGTCGCATTGTCCCATTTGGCGTCGGTCGCGAACCACGTCGGATCGGTATGGCCGTGCGGGCTGACGATCGGCAGCGCGCCGATCTCGGCATACAGCGCGCGCGCGATGTCGCGGGTCGTCGGATCGGCGGGGAACAGCCGGTCGGGGTGCAGTTCGAGCGGTCGTGTCATCGTCAGTTCGCTCCCATAAACGTCAATCCGCGCTCCAGCCCGCGCAGCTCCGCCAGCCCGCGCATCCGCCCGAGCAGCGAATAGCCGGGGTTCGTCACCCTGGTCAGATCGTCGAGCATCTGATGCCCGTGATCGGGGCGCATCACGATCGAGCGCCCCTCGCGGCGTTGCAGCGCCACCACCTCGGCCATCACCGCGGTCAGGCCGCCGCTGCCCTCCAGATGCGCGGCCTCGTGGAACGCGCCATCGGGTTCGCGCTGGACGCTGCGCAGATGGAGGAACCCGATCCGCTCCCCCAGCCGCCGGACCATGCCGGGCAGGTCGTTGTCGGCGCGCACCCCGAACGAGCCGGTGCAAAAACACAGACCGTTGGCGGCGCTCGGCACCGCGTCGAACAGCGCGGTCACGTCCGCCTCGGTGCTGACGACGCGCGGCAGCCCGAAGATCGGGAACGGCGGATCGTCGGGGTGGACGACCATCCGGATCCCCAGTTCCTCGGCGACCGGGCAGATCGCCGCCATGAAGGCGTGGTGGTTGGCACGCAGCTCGTCGGGTCCGGTGTCGGCATAGCCCTGAATCGCGTCGAGGAATTGCGCGGAGGTGAAGCTCTCCTCGCTGCCCGGCAGCCCGGCGATGATCGTCCGCTCCAGCCGCAGCTTCGCCTCGTGGTCCATCGCCGCGAAGCGCCGCGCGGCGCGCTCGATCGTGTCGGCACCATAATCCGCCTCGGCGCCCGGACGCTTGAGCAGGTGCAGGTCGTACGCCGCCACCGCGTCCAGCTCGAACCGCAACGCACGCGCGCCGTCGGGCAGTTCCCACGCCAGATCGGTGCGCGTCCAGTCGAGCAACGGCATGAAATTGTAGGTGACGATGGTGATCCCCTCCGCCGCCAGATGGCGCAGGGTGGTGATATACTGGTCGATCAGCCGGTCGCGGTCAGGCCCGGCGGTCTTGATCGCCTCGTGCACCGGCACGCTCTCGACGGTGGTCCAGCCGAGCCCGGCGGCCGCGATCGTGGCGCGCTGCGCGGCGATTTCCTCGCGCGGCCAGACGTCGCCATTGGGGATGTGGTGAAGCGCGGTGACGACCTCGCTGGCGCCGGCCTGCCGGATATGCGCCAGCGGCACCGGATCGCGCGGCCCGAACCAGCGCATCGCCTGCGTCATCAACACGTCCGCCATCCTCTCCGATCCTGCCGCCCGCAGCTTCGCGCCGCTTGTGCTAGCGATACCACGTCACCAAGCAAGCTACGGCAGCCGCGTGCCCATCCCCGCCTCGAGCACCGCATACCATTGCGATCGCGTCCATTCGACCCGGTACGCGCCCGCCGCCGCCGCGATCCGCTGCGAGGTTTGCGAGCCGACGATCGGGATGATTCGCGCCGGGTGCGCCATCACCCACGCCAGCGCCGCGGTGGCGGCGTCGACGCCGTACGCCGCGCCCTGTTCGGCCAGCAGCGCCCCCGCCGGATGCGTGGCGTCGGTCAGCCGCCCACCGCCGAGCGGCGACCATGCCAGCACCGCAAGGTCGTGCGTCATCGCATGGTCGAGCGTCCCGTCGAACAACGGCGCGACGTGCAGCGCGGAAAATTCCGGCTGTGTCGCGACGATCGGCCGGTCGAGGAACGCCTGCAGCGCATCGAACTCGGCGGGCGAATGGTTCGACACGCCGATCGCGCGCACCTTGCCGCTCGTCACCATCGCGTCGAGCGCCGCGGCGACCTCCTGCGGGTGCGTCAGCAGGTCGCGGCGGTGGATCTGGTAGAGATCGACCGTCTCCACCCCCATCCGCTGCAGCGAATCGTCGAGCGCCGCCGCGAGATACGCGCGGCTGGAATTGTACGGGATACCGGGCCGGATCCCGCCTTTGGTCGCGATCACCATCCGGTCGCGCAAGGACCGGTCCTCGCCCAGCGCACGCCCGAACAGCGCCTCCGCCGAGCCGAACCCGGCGGGCACGTCGCAGCCGTAGATGTCGGCGGTGTCGAACAGCGTGATCCCCGCGTCCAGCGCGGCGTCGATCAGCGCGCGCACCGCCGCGATATCGTCACCCGCCAGCCGCCACATGCCCCAGGCGAGCGGCGAAACCACGATCCCGCTCTTGCCCAGGGGCCGCGGTTCATTCGATAGGCGCAATGTCGTCATGAACGGCGGCATGGCACAGGGTCGATCGGGATGATAGCGTCGAACCGTTTCTCGTTTCGGGCGGGGCTGCGTTGATCCGCCATGTCGCGATCGTCGGCGGCGGCTTCTCGGGCGCGCTGCTGGCGATCAACCTGCTCCGCCACGACGGGCCGCGCGCGACGCTGGTCGAGCGGCGCCCGGCGCAGCTCGGGCGCGGCGTCGCCTATAGCGCCGCCCACGAGGAGCATCTGCTCAACGTCCGCGCCGGCAACATGAGCGCACTGCCCGACGATCCCGACCATTTCGTCCGCTGGCTGACGCATAATGCGCTCGGCGACCGCACCACCTTCGTGCCGCGCCGCGTCTACGGCCGCTACCTGCGCGAGATGCTGGAACAGGCCGCCGCCGCGCACCCGCACCGACTGACGCTGATCGAGGACGAGGTGCAGGCAATCGCCCCGACGGCGAACGGCTATGCCGCCACGCTGGCGGGCGGCGGCACGCTGGCGGCGGACACGATGGTGCTCGCGCTCGGCAACCTGCCGCCGCACACCCCGGCGGGGATCGCCCCCGATATGCTTCCGCCGGGCTGCTATCGCGGCGACCCGTGGGCGGGCGACATTGCGGAGCGGTTGCGCGACGACGATACGGTGGTGCTGGTCGGCAGCGGGCTGACCGCGGTCGACGCGGCGCTGCTCCTCGATTCGAGCGGGTTTCGCGGCCGGATCGTCGCGCTCTCCCGGCGCGGGCTCGCACCGCGCCGCCACGCCGATACGCCGCCGCAGCCCGGCCTGTCCGAGCGCCCCGCCGCGACGCTGTCGGCACTGTTGCGCCATGTCCGCACGCGCAGCGCCACGATCGGCTGGCGTGCGGCGGTCGATAGCTTGCGCCCGATCACGCAGCTGATGTGGGGCGCGGCGGACGCGACGACCCGCGCGCGCTTCCTCCGCCACCTGCGCCCGTGGTGGGACGTGCACCGCCATCGCCTCGCGCCCGCCGTCGCCGACCGGATCGACGCGCTGGTCGCCGCAGGGCGGCTGGCGGTGGTCGCGGGCAAGCTGGTCGCCACCACGGCGGACGGGGAGCAGGCGCTGCTCGACTGGCGGCCGCGTGGTGAACACGAAACCCGCCGCCTTCGTGCCGCACGAATCGTCAATTGCACCGGGCCGCAGGGCGACCTGTTGCGCTCGGGCGAACCGCTGCTCCGCGATCTGCTCGCGCGCGGGATGATCCGCCCCGATGCGCTGCGCATCGGGCTCGAGGTCGACGCACAATCGCGGGTGATCGACGCGCGCGGCGTGGTCGCCGACCAGCTCTACGCGATCGGCCCGATGACACGCGGTGGGCTGTGGGAAGTCGTTGCGGTCCCCGACATCCGCCAGCAGAACTGGACGCTGGCACGGCGGCTCGCCAATGCACAATGGGTGGGCGGCGAAGGGCTTTGATGGCGAAAACGGTTGCGCGCCGATGATGGTAGCGCTACCTCATCTCGCAACGCGCGGGCGCAGACCCGCGAACTGGATCTGAGAGGAGCCCGAGACGATGCGTCGCCCAACCCGTGACTATCTGGCCCGTGCCTGTCTGTTGCCGCTGCTCGCCACGCTTCCGCTCGCGGCATGCGGTAATCGCACGACCACCGCCGATACCGCCACGGCCGCCAACGCCGCCGCCACTGATGCGCCGCGCGCCAAGGATGGCCGTCGCTACCTGTCGCAGCCGCTGGTCACCGACTTCTACACCGCCGACCCCTCGGCGCATGTCTTCGACGGCAAGCTCTACGTCTATCCCAGCCACGATATCGACGGTTCCGCGAAGGAAGACGATCTCGGCGGGCATTTCGAGATGCGCGATTACCGGGTGCTGAGCATGGACGAGCCCGGCGGCAAGGTCACCGCGCATCCCGTCGCGCTCGACGTCAAGGACGTGCCCTGGGCCGAAAAGCAGATGTGGGCGCCCGACGCCGCCTACAAGAACGGCACCTATTTCCTCTACTTCCCCGCCAAGGACCGGCAGGGCGCGTTCCGCATCGGCGTGGCGACGTCCAAGTCGCCGGTCGGCCCGTTCAAGGCCGATCCGCAGCCGATCGCGGGCAGCTTCTCGATCGATCCGGCGGTGTTCACCGACGACGACGGCAAGAGCTATATGTATTTCGGCGGGATCTGGGGCGGACAGCTCCAGCGCAACACCACCGGCACTTACGATCCGAACGGCTCGAAGACCGATCTCGGCGCCGACGACAAGCCCGCGCTGACCCCGAAGGTCGCCCCGATGGCCGCCGACATGAAGAGCTTCGCCGGCAAGCCCCGCGACGTCGTCATCCTCGACGAAAAGGGCAAGCCGCTGCTCGGCGGCGACCACGACCGCCGCTTCTTCGAGGCGTCGTGGATGCACAAGTACAAGGGCAAATACTACTTCAGCTATTCGACCGGCGACACGCATTACCTCGTCTATGCGATCGGCGATTCGCCTTTTGGTCCGTTCACCTACAAGGGCCGCATCCTTCAGCCGGTCGAAGGCTGGACGACGCACCATTCGATCGTCGAATGGAAGGGCAAATGGTGGCTGTTCTACGCCGACACCCAGCTCTCGGGCCAGACGCGCCTGCGCAACGTCAAGATGACCGAGCTGCACTATAACCCCGACGGCACGATCCAGACGATCGATCCCTTCGTGAAGTGATCTGACACCGGCGACCCTCACCCGTCACCCCGGCGCAGGCCGGGGTCCAGTTGGGGGACGCTTCCGCATCGCACGCCCGGCCCGCCGCTGGACCCTGGCCTTCGCCGGGGTGACGACAGAGATGAAAGATTGACCATGTTCCTCGGCATCGACATCGGCACCTCGGGCGTGAAGGCGGTGGTGATCGACCGTGATGGCACGATCGCCGCGCAGGCCACCGCCGCGCTGACCGTCCAGCGCCCGCACCCTTTGTGGTCCGAACAGGACCCCGATGCATGGTGGCAGGCTACCGACGCCGCGGTCCGCGCGCTCCCCGCCGACGTGCGTCGTGCGGTGCGCGGCGTCGGCCTGGCCGGGCAGATGCACGGCGCGACCTTGCTCGGCGCCGACGACCGCCCCTTGCGTCCCGCGATCCTGTGGAACGACGGCCGCTCCTTCGCCGAATGCGAGGAACTGGAGCGCGCCGCGCCCGGTCTTCGCGACATTGCCGCGAACATCGCGATGCCCGGCTTCACCGCGCCCAAGCTGCTGTGGGTGAAGCACCACGAACCCGAGACGTTCGCGGCGATCCGCACCGTCCTGCTCCCCAAGGACCACGTCCGCCTCATCATGACCGGCGAGAAGGCGTCCGACGTCTCCGACGCCGCCGGCACCCTGTGGCTCGACGTCGCGAAGCGCGACTGGAGCGACGAGCTTCTGGCCGCGACCGGCCTCACCCGCGCGCAGATGCCGCGCGCGGTCGAGGGCAGCGACGTCACCGGCCGCCTGCGCGCCGATATCGCCGCGAGCTGGGGCATGGAGCAGGTGCCCGTCGCGGGCGGCGGCGGCGACAATGCCGCCGGGGCCGCCGGGATCGGCGTGGTCCGCGATGGCGACGCGCTGCTGTCGCTCGGCACCTCGGGCGTGATCTTCGTCGCCACCGACACCCTGCGCGCCAATCCGGCGGCGGCGGTCCATGCCTTCTGCCACTGCATCCCGGGCATGTGGCACCAGATGGCGGTGCATCTGTCGGCGGCGGTCTGCGTCGACTGGGTCGCGCGGCTGATCGGCGCACCCGGCGCCGCCGACGTGTTCGCGCGCGCCGAGATCGCCGGCCCGGCGGGCGGCCCCGAATTGTTCCTGCCGTATCTCTCGGGCGAGCGCACCCCACACAACGACGCGCAGGTGCGCGGCGGCTTCCTCCAGCTCGATCACGACAGCACGCCCGAGCGTATGGCGCAGGCGGTCCTCGAAGGCGTCGCCTTCGCGCTCGCCGACGGCGTCCGCGTACTGCGCGAATCGGGCACCAGCGTGGAGCGGCTGTCGGTGATCGGCGGCGGCGCACGCTCGCGCTATTGGGGCGAAACGCTCGCCGCCGCGCTGGAGGTCGAACTCGCCTATCTCAAGGGCGGCGAGGTCGGCCCCGCGATGGGTGCGGCGCGCCTCGCGCAGCTCGCGGTCGACCGCGGGACGCCCGCCGATGTCTGCGTCGCCCCACCGATCAGTCACGTCATCACCCCCGACCCGACGCTGGTCGACCGGCTCGCCCCCAAGCGCGCCGCCTTCCGCGCCGCCTATTCCCGTATCAAGCCGTAAAGGAACCCAGCGAATGGCCACCGATTTCTTCGCCGACATCCCCCAGATCAAATATGAGGGGCCGGAAACCACCAACGAACTCGCCTATCGCTTCTACGACAAGGACCGGGTCGTGCTCGGCAAGCGCATGGAGGACCACCTCCGCTTCGCCGCCTGCTTCTGGCACACCTTCTGCTGGCCGGGCTCGGACGTGTTCGGCGGCGGCACCTTCAACCGCCCGTGGCATGCAGGTAGCAACGACAGCGCGGCCGCGGCGATGAAGCGCGAGGTGGCGTTCGACTTCTTCTCGAAACTCGACGTGCCCTATTACTGCTTCCACGACGTCGACGTGATGGCCGACGCCGACAACGTCGCCGAGCACCGCCGCTTCTTCGGCGAGGCGGTCGACCATCTGGAAAAGCTCCAGGCGTCGTCGGGCCGCAAGCTGCTGTGGGGCACCGCCAACCTCTTCGGCAACCCGCGCTTCGCCGCCGGCGGCGCGACCAACCCGGATCCGGAAGTCTATGCGTTCGGCGCGATGCAGGTCCGCGACGCGCTGGAGGCCACGCACCGCCTCGGCGGCCAGAACTACGTGCTGTGGGGCGGCCGCGAGGGCTATGAGACGCTTGCCAACACCGACCTGAAGCGCGAGCTGGACAATCTCGGCCGCTTCCTGACGCTGGTCGTCGAGCACAAGCACAAGATCGGCTTCACCGGCACGATCCTGATCGAGCCGAAGCCGCACGAGCCGACTAAGCATCAGTACGACTTCGACACCGCCACCGTGTACGGCTTCCTCAAGAAGTACGGGCTGGAGAACGAGGTCAAGGTCAACATCGAGGCGAATCACGCCACGCTGGCCGGCCACACGTTCGAGCATGAGATCGCGATGGCCGGCGCGCTCGGCATCTTCGGGTCGATCGACGCCAACCGCGGCGATCACCAGAACGGCTGGGACACCGATCAATTCCCGAACTCGGTCGAGGAACTGACGCTGGCGATGCTCGAGATCCTCCGCGCGGGCGGCTTCACCACCGGCGGCTTCAACTTCGACGCCAAGGTCCGCCGCCAGTCGATGGACGCGGTCGACCTGTTCTACGGCCATGTCGGCGGGATCGACGTCGTGGCGAAGGGCCTGCTCAACGCCGCCGCGCTGATCGAGGACGGCCGCCTCGACGCGATCAAGCAGGAGCGCTACGCCGGCTGGGACGCCGACTTCGGCCAGAAGGTGTCGAGCCTCGACCTTGCCGGGATCGCCGATCTGGCGGAAAGCGCCGACGTCAACCCGCGCCCGCGCTCGGGCCGGCAGGAGCGGATCGAGAACATCGTCAACCGCTTCATCTGATCCGACACGCTAAAACTGTCATTCCCGCGAAGGCGGGAATCCAGACGCGCAGGTCCGTCAATAGAGGCGAGACCGCAGAGCATCTGGATCCCCGCCTTCGCGGGGATGACGGTGGCGGATGCAGGACACAGTCTCTCCCCTCCCCTTCAGGGGAGGGGCTGGGGGGTGGGGCCGAGTCTCACCGAGACTGTCGCTCGTGACGCCCCCACCCCAACCCCTCCCCTGAAGGGGAGGGGCTTGATGGTATCGGGGCAATATCGACGTGCATTGCCCAAGGCGCAGGGTTGCGAATCCGCCCCCCGCCGCCTACCTAATGTCCGACTAATCCCCATCACGAGGACGATCATGATCGACGGAGCGATGCTCATCGGCGCCGAGGCGCGTCAGGCTGACAAGCGGTTCACCTCGGTCGATCCGTCGACCGGCGCGACGCTGACGCCGGACTTCTCCTCCGCCGGCCCCGACGCGGTCGACGCCGCCGCCGCGCTCGCCGCCGAGGCGTTCCCGACCTATGCCGCGACCGATCCCGAAACCCGCGCCGCGTTCCTCGAGGCCATCACCGACGAGATCCTCGCGCTCGGCGACGAGTTGATCGTCCGCGCGATGCAGGAAAGCGGCCTGCCGCGTGCCCGCCTCGAAGGCGAGCGTGGCCGGACGGTCGGCCAGCTCAAACTGTTCGCGAACGTCGTCCGCCAGGGCGACTGGCTCGACGCGACGATCGATCCCGCGATGCCCGACCGCCAGCCACTGCCGCGCCCCGACCTGCGCCGCATGAACGTCGCGCTCGGACCCGTAGCGGTGTTCGGCGCGTCGAACTTCCCGCTCGCCTTCTCGGTCGCGGGCGGCGACACCGCCTCGGCGCTTGCGGCGGGCTGCCCGGTCGTCGTCAAGGGCCATCCCGCGCATCCGGGCACCGGCGAGATGGTCGCGCGTGCGATCGCCAAGGCGGTCGAAAAAGCCGGGTTGCCGGCGGGCGTCTTCTCCTATCTGCCCGGCGAAACCAACGAGTTGGGGGGCGCGATCGTCCGCGATCCGCGCATCAAGGCGGTCGGCTTCACCGGCTCGCGCGGCGGCGGCATGGCGCTGATGAAGATCGCCGGCGAGCGTGACGAGCCGATTCCGGTCTATGCCGAGATGTCGGCGATCAACCCGGTTGTCATCATGCCGCACGCGCTCGACGCGCGCGGCGCGGCGCTCGCCCCCGCCTATGTCCAGTCGCTGACGATGGGCGCGGGCCAGTTCTGCACCAACCCCGGGCTCGTGCTCGCGATCGCCGGTCCGGCGCTCGACGCGTTCGTCGACGCGGCCGGTCAGGCGCTCACCGAGAGCGCACCGACGACGATGCTCACCCCCGGCATCCATGCCAGCTTCGAAAAGGGCGTCGAGGCGCTCGCCAGCCACGCGGCGGTCACCACTGTCGCGCGCGGCAAGGTCGGCGAGGGCGTCAACCAGGCGGTCGGCGCGCTGTTCCGCACCGACGCCACCGCCTTCCTCGCCGATCGCGCGCTCGGGCATGAGGTGTTCGGTTCGTCGTCGATCGTCGTCGCATGCCGCGATCTCGCCGAACTGAAGCAGGTCATCGCCAGCCTCGAAGGCCAGCTCACCGCGACCCTCCAGATCGACGCCGAGGACGAAGCTGACGCCAAGGCGCTGATCCCGGTGCTCGCCGACCGCGTCGGCCGCATCCTCGTCAACGGCTGGCCGACCGGCGTCGAGGTCGCCCCGGCGATGGTCCACGGCGGACCGTTCCCGGCGACCAGCGACGGCCGCACTACCTCGGTTGGCACGGCGGCGATCTACCGCTTCCTGCGCCCCGTCAGCCTCCAGAACCTGCCCGAGGCGCTGCTGCCGCCGGCGGTGCAGGACGGCAACCCCTGGGGCATCGCCCGCCGCCTCGACGGCAAGCGCGAGGCCTCGCCGCGGTAAGATCCGCCGGTTGTTATGGAAACGGAAGGGCGGCCTCGCGGGGCCGCCCTTTTTCGTTCACGCGGAGGCGCGGAGGCGCGGAGGCGTTCCGCCCGGCGCCGCAGGCCGGCGCGAAACGACGCCTCCTTCGTCATCTCGAGCGCCGCGAAGCAATCCAGGGCCGGACCAGGACGCCCGGGATTGCTTCGCTGCGCGCGCAATGACGATCTGGTTGGGCGGCGCGGCAAACGCACCCTCTCTGCGCCTCCGCGCCTCCGCGCCTCCGCGCCTCCGCGTGAACCGATCGGTCAGTGGTTGTCGCGCGGCAGCCCCATCGTCTGCGCGATGCGCTGGTACTTTTCCGCGCCTTCCAGGATCGCACCGGTGCTCATCTGCCCGACCACCGCACGCTGGATCTCCTGCCACGGCGTCTGCGAGGCCGGGTACGCATAGCCCCCCGCCGCCTCCAGCGCCGCACGGCGCTCGGCGAGTTCCTCGTCGGAGATCAGCACGTTCGCGGTGCCCTTGCCCAGATCGACCCGCACCCGGTCACCGGTCTTGAGCAGCGCGAGGCCCCCCATCGCCGCCGCCTCGGGGCTGGCGTTGAGGATCGACGGGCTACCGCTCGTCCCCGATTGCCGCCCGTCGCCGATGCACGGCAGCGCGTGGACGCCCTCGGTGATCAGATAGGCCGGCGGGCGCATGTTGACGACCTCGGCCGCGCCCGGATAGCCGATCGGCCCCGCGCCGCGCATGAACAAGAGCGTCTCCGGCGTGATCCCGGTCGCCGGATCGTCGATCCGCGCGTGATAATCCTCCGGCCCGTCGAACACCACCGCCGGCCCCTCGAACGCCTCGGGGTCGTTCGGGTTCGACAAATACCGGTCGCGGAACTCCGGGGAGATCACGCTGGTCTTCATCACCGCGGCGTCGAACAGATTGCCCGACAGCACGATGAACCCGGCCTCTTCCTTCAGCGGCGCGTCGTAGGGGCGGATGACCTTTTCGTCCTCGATCGCCACCCCGCGGCAATTCTCGCCCATCGTGCGCCCGTTGACGGTCAGCGCATCCTCATGGATCAGCCCCTGTTCGATCAGCTGGTTGACCACCGCCGGCACACCGCCCGCGCGGTAATAATCCTCGCCGAGATACTCGCCGGCCGGTTGCAGGTTCACCAGCAGCGGCACCTTGTGCCCCTCGGTCTCCCAGTCCTTGATCGGCAGCTCGACCCCGACGTGGCGCGCCAGCGCCGCGAGGTGGATCGGCGCGTTGGTCGACCCGCCGATCGCCGAATTGACCTTGATCGCATTGTGGAACGCGTCGCGGGTCAGGATGTCCGACGGCTTGAGGTCCTCGGCGACCATCTCGACGATCCGCTTGCCGGTGAGATAGGCGACCTCCTGCCGGTCGCGGTACGGCGCCGGGATCGCCGCCGAGCCGGGCAGCGACATGCCGAGCGCTTCGGCCAGCGAGTTCATCGTCGTCGCGGTGCCCATCGTGTTGCAATAGCCCGTCGACGGCGCCGAGCTCGCCACCAGCCGGATGAACTCGGCATCGTCGATCTCGCCGGCCGCCAGCAATTGCCGCGCCTTCCACACGATCGTCCCCGAACCGGTGCGCTCGCCCTTGTGCCAGCCGTTGAGCATCGGCCCCACCGACAGCGCGATCGCGGGGATGTTGACGGTCGCGGCCGCCATCAGGCACGCCGGGGTGGTCTTGTCGCAGCCGATCGTCAGCACCACGCCGTCGAGCGGATAGCCGTACAGCACCTCGACCAGCCCCAGATACGCCAGGTTGCGGTCGAGCCCGGCGGTCGGGCGCTTGCCGGTCTCCTGGATCGGGTGCACCGGGAATTCCAGCACGATCCCGCCCATCTCGCGCACACCCTCGCGCACCCGCTCCGCCAGCACCAGATGGTGGCGGTTGCAGGGGGAAAGGTCCGAGCCGGTCTGCGCGATGCCGATGATCGGCTTGCCCGAGCGCAGTTCCTCCAGCGTCAGACCGAAGTTCAGATAGCGCTCCAGATACAGCGCCGTCATGTCGATGTTCGCCGGATTGTCGAACCACGCACGGCTGCGCAGCTTCGTCGGATCAAGAGGGGCGGTCATGCAGGAAGGCTCCAGAACGAAATGCAGGTATATAGTCGGACAAATAGCATTGATCAGCGCAGCGACGCCAGCGAAATTCCTTCCGCCATCGCACGATACCCCGCAATGCTCGGGTGCAGCCCGTCGCCGCTGTCATAGGCGGGGAGCAGCCGGTCGGGGCGCGCCGGATCGCGCATCAGCCGGTCGAAATCGATCACGCGATCGGCGTTGCCCGGCGTGCGGATCCACGCATTGATCGCCTGCCGATCCGCCTCGCTCGCCGCACCGGGATGGTAATAAGCGTTGGTCGAAAACGGCATGATCGTCGCGAGATGCACCGTCATCCCCCTGGCACGCGCCCGCGCCACCATTTGCGCATACGCCCCCGTCACCCCCGCCACCAGCGCGCGATGCGCCTCCGGAGTCGCTGGCTGCTCGCGCGTCAGCACGCCGATATCGTTGACGCCCTCCAGCACGATCAAATGCGTCGCCCCCGCCTGCCCCAGCACGTCGCGGTCGAAGCGCGCCATTGCGTTCGGCCCGAGGCTGTCGAGCAGCACGCGGTTGCCCCCGATCCCGAGGTTGAGCACCGCCGCCTTGCCGCCCAGCCGTCGCGCGAGCACGTCGGTCCAGCGCGCGTTGGTGTTGGGCGTCACGCCGTAACCGTCGGTGATCGAGTCGCCGAACGCGACCACCCCGTTCGGCGCGGTGCAGCGCTCGACCTCGATGCCGGAGAGCTGGAACCAGTGATCGGTGGCGGTCGCCGCAGTCAGATCGGCCGCCGCGGTCGCATTGCCCTTCGCGATCCACGACGTGGCGCGCGATCCGGGGTGCGAGGTCTGTCCGTCCGGCGCGGTCGGGAAGAAGGCCGACACCGCCAGATCGTCGAACGCCGCGACCGGCAACGGCACCGCGTCGCTCCAATATTCCGCGCCCGGCGGCACGACCACGTCGCGCGCGCCACCAAACGACAGCGCCCGCACACTGCCCGGCGTCACCCGCGCGCTGGCGAGATCGGCGGAGCGCGCGATGCTCGCGGCGGCGATGCGCAGCGGCGCGCGGCCGAAGGCGTTTGAGAAGCGCACCCGCACCCGCGCGCCCCCGATCGACGGCCGCACCACCTGCCGCAGCGTCGCATCGCGCAGCGCGTCGTCGGACAAGACGTTCTCGCCCTGCGGAATCATCTGCGCCGACGCCCATGCCGCCTGCCACGTGCAGGTTCGCGCGGCGGCGGGAGCAGCGGCGAGGCCGAGCAATGCGGCGGCAAGTACGAACGAGGATCGCATGGTCCCTCCCGAAGAAAGAAGGGCCGGCCTCACGAAGAGACCGGCCCGAGAGTCGACGCGCCGAAAAAAGGGGAGAAAATCGGCGCGCCTATCGCATCAGCAAAAAGTGGAAGGTCGGGAAAACCGTTCGGGGAAGATGGTGGGCGGGCCACGATCACGGCCGCTCACGATCGCGGCGACGCAAGCCTGTCGATGCCGAACGATCGCGCGCATCTTCCTCTCCAAGAACGATCCGGTTGGCCGGATAGGCTTCGACGTCTCCGCCGGATATCATTGATAGCGGTATCATATAGATGCGACCGATCGTCAAGCGCTCTGTGCCAGACGAACGTCGCGATAGTGCGGGTTGAGCAGGTGGAACACCAGCAACGCCACCAGATACGCCACGCCGCACGCGATGAAGAACGGCCCGTAGCTTCCCACCGTATCGAGCAGCAGCCCAAGCGACTTGGATGCGATGAACCCGCCGACCGCGCCCGCGAACCCGCCGAGCCCGATCAGCGTCCCCTGTGCGAAGCGCGGGAACTGGTCGCCCGGCAACGCGAACAAATTGGTCGAGAAACCCTGATGCGCCGCGCACGCCAGCCCGATCAGCATCACCGCGATCCAGATGTTGCTCGCCTGCCCCGCAAACATCACCGGCAGCGCGAACAGCGCACAGGCGAACATCGCCCGCTTGCGCGCGCGCCCGGTCGCCACCCCGCGCTTGAGCAGATGCGACGAATACCATCCGCCCGCGATCGCGCCCAGATCGGCGAGAATGTAGATCGCGACGAGCGGCGGCCCGAAGCTCTTCAGATCATAGCCATATTGCTTGTTGAAGAAGTCCGGCAGCCAGAACAGGAACGTCCACCACACCGGATCGATCAGGAACCGCCCCGCCATATAGGCCCATGCCTCGCGATGGCGCAGCACGCGCAGGAAGCCCGCGCGGCCGTGGTCGACCGCCGGCTCGGTCTCGATCCACGCGCGTTCCTCGGCCGACAGCCGCGGATGCTCGGCGGGCTTGTGATACAGCCGCCACCACGCGAAGAGCCACACCAGGTTGAACAGCCCGGTGATGATGAACGCCCAGCGCCAGTCGAGCAGCAGCCCGGCGACGATGAACCCGATCAGCAGCGGCGTCACCACCGCGCCGACATTCGCCCCGGCGTTGAACACGCCGATCGCGAGCGCGCGCTCCTTCTTGGGGAACCATTGCGACGCCGCGGCGAGCGCCGACGGATAGGTCCCCGCCTCGCCGAACGCCAGCGGGATGCGCGCGATCACGAAGCCGGTCGTCGAGGTGACGAGCGTCTGCGCGAAATGGCCGAGCGTCCAGCTGCCCATCGCGAGCAGATAGCCGTATTTCGGCCCGATCCGGTCGATCAACCACCCGAAGATCGGGAAGCCGATCCCGTAGAATACCTGAAAATAGCCGGTGACGTCGCCGTAGCCGGTATTCGTCCAATGATAGAGCTCGGTCAGCTGGGGCTTGAGCACCCCCAGCACCAGCCGGTCGACATACGACAGCACCACCGCCGCAAACAAAAGCGCGCAGATGATCCAGCGGATGCGACCCTTGGGCCGCGGGACCTCGGATACGGCAGTCTCGGGCGCGTGCTGCGCGGCCTGGGTGAAGTCGCTCATGCGCCTGCCTCTCATACTTCCGTCACCCCGGCGCAGGCCGGGGTCCACCCCTCCGCACGAACAACGAGGCTGGCTCCTGCGGAACCGTGGATCCCGGCCTTCGCCGGGATGACGGGTAAGTGAAACACCCTCACCAACTCCACAGCGTGCCATCCTCCAGCCGGTTCACCGGCAGGTACGCGCGCTTGTAGTCATACCCCGCCGCCAGCACCTCATCGATCTCGACCCCCAGCCCCGGCGCGTCCCCCGGATGCATCATGCCCTGCTCGAAGCGATAGGCATGCGGGAACACCGCATCGGTCTCGGCGGTGTGCGGCATATGCTCCTGCACCCCGAAATTCGGAATCGACATGCCGAAATGCAGCGCCGCCGCCAGCGTGACCGGCGACAAATCGGTCGCGCCGTGGCAGCCGGTCCGCACCTGATAAAGATCCGCGAGCGCGGCGACGCGGCGGAGGTGCGTGATCCCGCCGGCATGGACGATCGTCGCTCGGACATAGTCGATCAGCTGCTGCTCAATCAGCGCCTTGCAGTCCCAGATCGAATTGAAGACCTCGCCCACCGCGATCGGCGTCGTCGTATGCTGACGGATCAGCCGGAACGCGTCCTGATTCTCCGCCGGCGTCGGGTCTTCGATCCAGAACGGGCGATACGGCTCCAGATCCCGCCCCAGCCGCGCCGCCTCGATCGGGGTCAGGCGGTGGTGGACGTCGTGGAGCAGGTGAACGTCCGGCCCCAACGCCTCGCGCGCCGCAGCGAACAGTGCGGGCACGACGCGCAGATACTTCTCGGTCGACCACACGCTTTCGCTCGGCAACGCCGCATCGGCGGGTTCGTAGCGCTGCCCCGGCTTGGCGACGCCATAGGTGGAGGCGAGCCCCGGCACCCCGCATTGCAGCCGGATCGCCTTATAGCCCTTGTCGCGCTCGGCCAGCGCGACCGCGATCGTGTCCTCGATCGACGTGCCGTTGGCATGCGCATAGACCATGCACGCCTCGCGGCTCGCACCACCCAGCAACTGATAGACCGGCAGACCGGCCAGCTTGCCCTTGATATCCCACAGCGCCACGTCGACCGCCGCGATCGCGGTCATCGTCACCGGCCCGCGCCGCCAATACGCGCCCTTGTAGAGATATTGCCAGATATCCTCGATCCGGTGCGCGTCGCGCCCGATCAGGCACGGCACGACATGCTCGGACAGATAGGCCGCGACCGCCAGCTCGCGCCCGTTGAGCGTCGCGTCGCCGACCCCGGTGGTGCCGTCGTCGCAGATGATCTTCAGCGTGACGAAATTGCGCCCCGGACAGGTGATGATGACGCGCGCATCGGTGATGATCGGCATGGTCTCTCTCAGGCGATATCGAGCGTGACGGTCTGCACGTCACGGCTGTTAGGGCCGATCATGATATCGAACCGGCCCGGCTCGACCACCTCCCGCATGTCCTCGTCCCACATGCGGAATGCCTCCGGCCCGAGCGTGAAACGCACCGTCTTCCGCTCGCCGGGCGCGAGCGCGACGCGCGCGAACTCCTTCAATTCCTTGACCGGGCGCGCCACCGACGACACCTGATCGCGGACGTAGAGCTGCACCACCTCGTCGCCCGCGCGCTGCCCGGTGTTGGCGACATCGACCTCGACCACCACCTGCCCGGCAATTGCGATGCGCGGCGCGGAAAGCCGCGGCGGCGACAGCGTGAAGGTCGTGTAGCTCAGCCCGAAGCCGAACGGGAACAACGGCGCGTCGTCGTCGAACAGGTAACCGCGCCGCGCCGAGGGCTTGTGGTTATAGTAGAACGGCACCTGCCCGACGTCGCGCACCACCGTCACCGGCAGCTTCGCGCCCGGATTGACGTCGCCGAACAGCACGTCGGCGATCGCGTGCCCGCCCTGCTGCCCGGCATACCAGCATTCGACCAGCGCGTTCGCGCCCGCTACCACTGTCGGCCACGACGGCGGCCGACCGTTGATCGCGACGACGACCACCGGCTTGCCGGTCGCCTTCATCGCGCGGAACAGCTCGTTCTGTTCGCCGAGCAGATCGAGGTCGGTGCGGTCGCCGAGGTGCGTCTTGGCATAGCCTTCGCGGCTGGTCTGTTCGGTATCGCCGATCGCGAGCAGGATCACGTCGGCGCCCCTCGCGACCTCGACCGCTTCGGCGATCAGCTGCCGGTTGCGCGCGGGATCGGCGAGCAGGACTTCGTTGGCGGAGCGATCCTCGCTCTGCGTGATGAACACGCCCTGCGCATGGACCACCTCGGCGCGCCCCTTCAGCTTCACGCGCACCCCGTCGAGCAGCGACACCGGATCGGTCGGGAGCGACGAATAGCCGCCCAGCCGCGCCACCGCCGCATTGGGTCCGATCACCGCCACCCGCTTCTGCGCGCCCGGCGTCAGCGGTAGCGTCCCGTCGTTGACCAGCAGCGCGATCGACTTGCCCGCCGCCTCGCGGGCGAGCGCCAGCGCCTCGGCATTCGCGGTCAGCTTCGCGGCGGCGCGAGCGTCGACCTTCGCCTCTTCGAACAGCCCGGCGCGGAACTTCATCGTCAGCATCCGCGCGCACGCCAGATCGATCGCGGCGACCGACACCTGCCCGGCGCGCGCCTGATCGGCGAGCGTGCGGTAGGCGACGCCATCGGGAAGGTCGCAATCGACTCCGGCCTCCAGCGCCAGCTTCGCCGCCGCCTCCTTGGAAGCGGCGACGTGGTGGAAATACTCCAGCTCCGGGATCGCGGCATAGTCGCTGACCACCGCGCCGTCGAAGCCCCACTCCCCGCGCAGGATCTTGCCGAGCAACCAATGGTTCGCATGGCTCGGCACGCCGTCGATCTCGTTATACGACGGCATCACCGCCGCGATCCCGGTCTGCTCGACCACCTTGCGGAACGGCGGGAAATAGCTCTCGCGCAACTCGCGCTCGCCCAGCTGCGCGGGCGCGACATTATTGCCCGCCTGCGGCTGACCATGCCCGGTCATGTGCTTCAGCGTGGCGTGCACCTTGCCCGGCGCCAGCTCCTTGCCCTCTCCCTGCAAGCCCCTGACCGCCGCGACCCCCATCTCGCCGCACAGATACGGGTCCTCGCCGAACGTCTCCTCGATCCGCCCCCAGCGCGGGTCGCGCGCGATGTCCACCACTGGCGACAGCGCCAGTGTCGTGCCGTGCGCGCGCACTTCGCGCCCGATCACCGACTGCACGCGCTGCATCAGGTCGCGGTCGAACGAACCCGCCATTGCGATGGCTTGCGGGAAGCTGGTCGCGCCCGGCGCCATATAGCCATGCAGCGACTCCTCGTGGAACAGGATCGGGATGCCCAGCCGTGTCCGCTTCGCCCAGTCCTGCGCGGCATTGACGAAGGCGATCGTGTCGGCGGGCTTGCGCCACCGCCCGGTCACGTCGTTCCCCGTGTTGTTCGCGGTCGCCGCCCCGCCGCGATCGGAGGGCCGCGCGATCTGTCCGATGCCGTGCGGATAGGCGGTGTCGGCCTTGCCTGGCGCAAAGGCGCGCGCCTCGTCCATGACGTCGCGCTTGGTGGTCGACAGCGTGATGAGCTGCGCGACCTTCTCGTCGAGCGTCATCCGCCCGAGCAGGTCCCGCACGCGCAGGTCGACCGGCGCGCGCGCGTCGCGATAGACCGGCATGCTGGCGGCGGCCGGCAGGAAAGCGAGCGCCGAGACACCGGCGCTCCAGCGCAGCAGGTCGCGACGGGCGATGACCGCGGTCGGTCGACGAGGGGCGGTCACGCGTCGCTTCTCCTGACATTCCCGATCTGTCGCCGGTACTTGTTAAATCTTCTGATAGCGGTACCATGACCTTTCAAAAGCGGCGTTGTCAATGCCGCCAAAGGTAGCGGGAGCGGAGATGAAGGCACGTCCGGAATGGCTGGGTGCACTCGCCCTGATGCTGGCGAGCGCCGCGCATGCCGATGACGGCTATCGCCTGTGGCTCCGCGCGGCCGTGGCGGCGCCGGCGGCAACGACGGTCGCGATCCGCGGCGACACCGCGACGCTGCGCCTCGCCGCCGCCGAGCTGTCGCGCGCGCTCCCGGCGGACCTGAGCGTCACGGTCGCCACCAGCGCCGACGCGCAAGTCGCGGCGTTGCGGCTGCCGTTCGCGCCGCTCGGCGACGAAGGCTATCTGGTCCGCCCCGTCACGCTCGACGGCACGCCGACGTTGCTGGTGGCGGGCAACAGCGACCGCGGCGCGCTGTACGGCGCGTTCGCGCTGCTCCGGCACCTCGCGACCGGCGGCACCGCGGCGAACGCGACGCTCACCAGCACGCCCAAGGTGAAGCTGCGCGTCCTCAACCATTGGGACAATCTCGATGGCACCGTCGAGCGCGGCTATGCCGGCGTGTCGCTGTGGGACTGGTGGACGCTCCCCGACCTCAAGGACCCGCGCTACGCTGACTATGCGCGCGCCAATGCCTCGATCGGCATCAACGGCACCGTCCTCAACAACGTCAATGCCAAGGCCGACAGCCTGACCCCGCGCTACATCGCCAAGGCCGCGGCGCTGGCCGACGTGTTCCGCCCGTGGGGGATCAAGGTCTATCTCTCCGCGCGCTTTTCCGCCCCGATCGAGCTGGGTGGGCTCAAGACCGCCGACCCGCGCGACCGCCAGGTCGCCGCGTGGTGGAAGGCGAAGGCCGACGAGATTTATCGCGCGATCCCCGACTTCGGCGGCTTTCTGGTGAAGGCGAACAGCGAGGGACAGCCCGGCCCGCGCGATTACGGCGCCAGCCACGCCGATGGCGCGAACATGCTCGCCGCCGCGCTCAGGCCGCACGGTGGCGTCGTGATGTGGCGCGCATTCGTCTATGCCGAAACCGACCCCGAGGACCGCGCGAAACAGGCCTATACCGAGTTCAAGCCGCTCGACGGCACCTTCGCCGACAATGTGCTGGTGCAGGTCAAGAACGGCGCGATCGACTTCCAACCGCGCGAACCCTTCCATCCGCTGTTCGGCGCCATGCCGAAGACCCCGCTGATGGTCGAGTTCCAGATCACCAAGGAATATCTCGGCTTCGCCACCCACCTCGCCTATCTCGGCCCGCTGTTCGAGGAAGTGCTGTCCGCCAGAACCGGACGCGGCGCTGAGACGGTCGCCAGCGTCGTGGACGGCAGCAGCGAGCGGCACCGGCTGACCGGCATGGCAGGGGTCGCCAATATCGGGCGCGATCGCGACTGGTCGGGGTCGACCTTCAATCAGGCCAATTGGTACGCCTTCGGCCGGATGGCGTGGGACCCGACGCTGACGGCGCAGCCGATCGCGCGCGAATGGGCGCAGCAGACGTTCGGCACGAACCCGCAGGTGGTCGACACCGCCGTCGCGATGATGATGGGCTCGCGCGAGGCGGTGGTGGATTACACCGGCGCGCTCGGGCTCGCGCATCTGATGGCGACCGGCCACCATTACGGACCGGGGCCGTGGGTCGCCGATCTCGCGCGCCCCGAATGGAACCCGGTCTATTACCACAAGGCCGATCGCACCGGCATCGGCTTCGACCGGACGAGGACCGGCAGCAACGCGGTCGCGCAATATGCGCCGCCGGTCGCGACGCGCTTCGCCGACCCGAACACCACGCCGGAGCGCGACCTGCTGTGGTTCCACCACGTCGCATGGGACCGGAAGATGCCGTCGGGCAGGACGCTGTGGGACGATCTCGTCGCGCATTACGATCGCGGCGTTGCCTATGTCGGCGACATGCGGCGGCAATGGGAGGGCGTGCGCGCGCTGGTCGATGACGAACGCTGGCAGAAGACCGCGACCTATCTGGCGGTGCAGGAACGCGAGGCGCGCTGGTGGCGCGACGCCAGCCTCGCTTACTGGATGTCGGTCAACGGCCGGGCCCTGCCCGCCGGGGTTGCGCCACCCGCGCACGATCTGGCGTGGTACAAGGCGCAGAAATTTCCCTACGTTCCGGGTCACCACGACTAATCTGACGCTTGCCGAGCCCGCGCGGGACCGCCAAGAACCGTGCCTATGGATTGTCCGGCATGAACGAACCGCGCGGGTCGCGCCGCCAACGCAACGCCCCGACGATCAGCGACGTCGCGGCGCACGCGGGCGTGTCGCCGATGACGGTCAGCCGCGTCATTAACCGTGAGGGCAGCGTGCGCGACGCGACGCGCGAACGGGTCGAGGAAGCGATCGCCGCGCTGCGCTACGCCCCGTCGGCGGCGGCGCGGATGCTGGCCGGGGGCGAGGATTTCCGGCTCGGCGTGCTGCACACCACCACCAGCCTGTTCTACTTCAGCGAGTTCCTGGTCGGCTGTCTCGATCAGGCCGCGCGCCAGAACGGGCAGATCATCGTCGAGCAATGCGCCGAGGGCGCGGAGTTGGCCGCGATCGAGCATCTGCTGAACGGCCGCGTTGACGGTCTGCTGCTACCGCCCCCGCTGGGCGACGCCGAAACGGTGCTGGCGATGCTGCGCGAGCGCGACGTGCCGGTCGTCGCGGTCTCGACCGGGCGTGCGCCGGAATGGGCGCTGTCGGTCAGCATCGACGATCGCAAGGCCGCGTACGAGATGACCCGCCACCTCGGCACGCTCGGCCATCGGCGGATCGGTTTCATCACCGGCGCGGCGAACCAGAGCGCGACCGGCGAGCGGCTCGCCGGCTATCGCGATGCGCTGGCCGACATGGCGCTAGACGCCGACGATGCGCTGATCGCCAGGGGCGATTTCGGCTATCGCTCCGGGCTCGATGCGGCGGAACGGTTGCTCGACCTGCCCGATGCGCCGACCGCAATCTTCGCCAGCAACGACGACATGGCCGCCGCGACCGTCGCGATCGCGCATCGCCGCGACCTCGACGTGCCCGGCGACCTTACCGTCTGCGGCTTCGACGATTCGGCACTCGCCACCACGGTCTGGCCGGAGCTGACCACGATCCGCCAGCCGGTCAGCGACATGGCGCGCACCGCGGTCGACCTGCTGATGCGCGAAATCCGTCAGCGACGCGGCGGCAGCAGCGAGGATCATCCGCATGTCGTGGTCGATTACGCGCTGATCCGGCGGCAGTCGGACGCGGTGCCGCGCCGTCGCCCGCGCGTCACGGGCTGATCGTCCCGAACCGGCGACGAAGGCGCTTCCCCCCGCCCCCTACTTCGGCCTAACAGCGCGACGATATGTGGCAGCTCTATCAGTTCCCGCTGTGTCCGTTCACGCGCAAGGTCCGTACCCTCCTCAACGAGAAGGACGTGGGCTATCAGCTCATGCGCGAGAATCCGTGGGAGCGGCGCGACGCGTTCATCGACATGAACCCCGCCGGGCAGACCCCGGTGATGACCGACAACGATCGCGGCGTCGTGCTGGTCGATTCGATGGCGATCTGCGAATATTTCGAGGAGACGGTCGAGCGGGTCGCGATGATCAACGGCACCGCCGCCAACCGCGCCGAGATTCGGCGGCTGGTGGCGTGGTTCGACACGCATTTTTACCGCGACGTCACCCAGCCGCTGCTCGACGAACGCATGATCAAGCGCATCGCGCACCGCATGGCCCCCGACGCCTCGCGGCTGCGCGAGGCGATGAAGTCCGCGGTCGGGCATCTCGATTATATCGACTTCCTGCTCGATCACCGCAAATGGATCGCCGGCTCGACGATCAGCCTCGCCGACCTCACCGCGGCGGCGCAGATTTCGGTCGCCGACTATCTCGGCGGGATCGACTGGGCAGGCCATGCGCTGACCAAGGCATGGTATTCGGCGTTCAAGAGCCGTCGCAGCTTCCGCCCGCTGCTCGCCGAGCGGATCAGCGGGATCGAACCGCCCAGCTATTACGAGAACCCGGACTTCTAATGCACGCCACCCACGATCCCGCCGCCCCGCCCGCGCCCGCGATCGAGTTCGACGACTTTCTGGCGGTTGACGTGCGGGTCGGGACGATCGTCGCGGCCGAGCCGTTCCCGGAGGCGCGCAAGCCGGCGTTCAAGCTGACGATCGACTTCGGCCCGACGACCGGCACGAAACGCTCGTCGGCGCAGATCACCGAACATTATGATTGCGACGGGCTGATCGGGCGACAGGTGGCGGCGGTGGTCAACTTCCCGCCGCGCCAGATCGGCAAGTTCATGTCGCAGGTGCTCACCCTCGGCTTCCCCGACGCGGACGGAAAGGTCGTTCTGGTGCATCCAACCGTTCCTGTGCCAAACGGCGGACGGCTGTTCTGATGCGACAGGCGCACGGCAGATTGACGATCGCGACGCGTGGGGCCGGACTGGTCGAGGTGACCGACGAGGTCACGGCATGGCTGGACGCGCAGGGTATCGCAGACGGTCTGCTGACGGTGTTCTGCCGGCACACCTCCGCGTCGCTCCTCATCAACGAAAATGCCGCTCCGGCGGTCCGCCGCGATCTGGAGCGGTATTTCCAGCGGCTTGCGCCCGAATCGCGCGACTATGAACATGACGACGAAGGGCCGGACGACATGCCGGCGCATCTCAAGACCGCGCTGACCAACGTTTCGCTTTCCATCCCTGTGGTGGACGGTCGGATGGTGCTGGGCACGTGGCAGGGCATCTACCTGTTCGAACACCGCGCCGCCCCTCACCGCCGCACGCTCGCGCTGCATGTGATCGGCGAATAACTGGCTCCCAACCGCCACCCCGCCTTTCGAACCGTCGTCCCGTAGAGAAAACCGTCGTCCCTGCGCAGGCAGGGACCCATGTCTGTATCGTCCGGAAGCACCTTCGACACAAAACCCGCCGCCCATGTGTCAGCCGACCACACGAACTCGACAGCCATAGGCTGCCTACGCAGGGGCGATAGCTGGATCATGATGCTGTGCGTTCGACTATATCGTTCGTCATTGCGAGCGCAGCGAAGCAATCCAGGGCGTCCTGATCCGGCCCTGGATTGCCGCGCTACGCTCGCAATGACGACTCAGGTGGACGTCATCACGCGTTGAAGTGCCACTCCTCAAACCCGACGCATCACCCCGGCGAAGGCCGCGGCCCGGTTGGGAGACGCTGATAGCGTGCGTCGCGCTTCGTCACCGCCGCCTTCCCACCAGAACCCCGGCAGCCCTCGGGGTGACAGCTGAGATGACGCAAACCAGTGCGATCAGCCCTACCGCGGTTCCGCCAGCGTCAGGATCGACACGCCGGTCGGCATCGGCACCCGCCCGACCAGATACCGCTCCAGCCCGAAAATCCGCTCGAACAAGGCATTAAGCGGTGCAGCGGGCGGTGAATCGTCGCTGTCGTCGCGGCCGGTCAACCGGCCCGCGACCCGCGCCGCGGCCGCCAGCGGAAACAGCAGCGAATTGAAATAGGTCAGCCCGCGCTCCTTCAGCCCCGCCTTGTGGATCGCGCCCAGCAACGTCTTCTTCGAATAGCGGCGATGATGATGGTTCACGACGTCGTGCGCGCTCCACATCCATTGATGCGCGGGCACCGCGATCAGGATCTTGCCGCCGGGTGCCAGGCACTCGCGCATCGCCGCCAGCGCCGCGACATCGTCCTCGATATGCTCGACGACGTCGAGCACCGCGATCAGATCGTAATGGCCGCGCGGTACGCCCGGCAGCGCGGGGAGCGGCGCATCGCTGACCGGCTTGCCGAGCCGCTGGCTTGCGATCGCGCGCGCCGCCGGGTCGATCTCGATCGCGTCGACGTCGCCGAACGCCCCCAGCATCGGCAGATTGTGCCCGGTGCCGCAGCCGATCTCCAGGATTCGCGCCGATGCCGGCAATTTGCCTTCGCGAGTCAGATAGTCGGCGAGGATGTCGCGGCGCGCGCGATACCACCAATGCGTGGAATCATGCTCGGCCATGCGATCATAGACGCGGCGGTCCATCAGCGATTACTCTTGTTCAAGCGAACACCCAGAAACGATAAAGTACGAACGTCACCATCGGCGTGACGAACACGTTGGTGACGAGCGGCCACCAGGTCGCGCCGTGCATCGGCCCGGTCAGGAACCACACGAAGAAGGTGTTGAGCGCGAAGCTGACCAGCGTGACGACCAGAAAGCGGCCGCCGGTGCGCGACACATTGTCACGCGCGCCCACGTCGCGGAAGCTCCACCGGCTGTGGATGACATAGCCGGCCACCATCGACACCAGATAGCCGAGCACATTGGCGATCAACGGCCAGACGCTGCGATGCGCGAGCGGCCAGCGCACCTGCGCATAGGTGGCGATCGGCCAGTAAACGGCGGCATAGATGGCGGTGGCCGCGCCGCCGGTCAGCCCGAAGCGCACCAGCTGCCAGAACAGCGCGCGCAACTGCTCGATCTTGCCGTGTGTCTGCAACGTTGCCACTGGCTTGCCCCTTTCGCCGCCCGACTAGGCCGGCACGCCGGTGCTGGCAATGCCCGCGTGTGTGCGGGCGCGGGACGCCCGTTGCCGTTTCCTCGCCCGTGGCCTAAGCACCGCCGGATCGACGGGCCGCCCTTTACGGCACGGCGTGAAGGGAATGTGTTGACCGACCATCTGTTGCCGCCCGCCCCGCTCGACCGGGCTGCGCGGACGCTCGACCGCCACTGGCTGCGGCTGACGTTGCTGGCATGGGCCGGCATCGCGATCTGGTACGTCTGGCAACGCTGGGCGGCGATCCACTGGCTGTCGTTGGGTGACACCGACGACAACATGCGGCTGATGCAGGTTCGCGCGCTGCTGGACGGTCAGGGCTGGTTCGATCTGCGCAACTATCGGCTCAACCCGCCGGGCGGCTTCGACATCCATTGGTCGCGGCTGGTCGACCTGCCGATCGCCGGGCTGATCGTGCTGCTGCGCCCGTTCGTCGGCGTGGCGGAGGCCGAGCGGCTGGCGTGCGGCATCGCGCCGTTGCTGCCGATGGCGGTGGTGCTGGTCGCGTTGGGCGCGACGCTGCGACGGCTCGTGCATCCGCTGGCGTGGCCGCTGGGGATCGCGCTGTTTCTCGCCACCAATGTCGCGCTCGGCATGTTCATGCCCGACCGGATCGACCACCACGGCTGGCAGCTGGCGATGCTGGCGGTGACGGTCGCCGGGTTGTGCGATCCGCAACGTCGGCGCGGCGGTGCACTGGTTGGCACCGCGACCGCGATTTCGCTCACGATTGGGCTCGAAATGCTTCCCTACGCCGCGATGGCGGGGGGTATTATCGGGCTCGCTTGGGTATGGGAGCGGGCAGAACGTGAACGGCTGGCGCTCTACGCGCTGTCGCTGGCGGGCGGCGTGGCGGCAGGATTTGCGGCGTTCACCTCCTATGCCAATCGCGTCTATCGTTGCGACGCGCTGACCCCGGTATACGCCTCGACGGTGGTGCTGGCCGGCGGACTGCTGCTGGCGCTCGCGTTCATTTCGCCCCGCAAGCCCTTGATACGATTGCTGCTTGCGGTCGCGGCCGGTGCGGTGGTGGCGGCGTTCTTCGCGCTCGCCTTCCCGCAATGCCTCGGCCGGCCCGAGCAGGTGTCGAACGAACTCTACACGAGCTGGCTGTCGCAGGTCCGCGAAGCCAAACCGATCTATCGCCACCCCCTGCGCGTCGCCCTGCCGATCGTCACCCTCCCGCTGATCGGATTAATCGGCGCATTGTTCGCCACTTGGCGGGCACGGCGGCAGCCGGCCCTGCGCGGCTGGGCGTGCGTGGCGCTGTTCGGCGCGTTCGCCGCGCTGATGCTGTTGTGGCAGGCGCGCGCCGGACCCGCGGCGCAACTCCTTGCCATCCCGGGCGCCGCGGCGCTGGCGTGGATGGCGGTGCCGTGGCTGATGGCTCCCCGCTTCTGGTGGGCAAAGGCGGCGGCCGCGGCGGCGCTGTTCGTGATCGTCTCGGGCAGCTTTACGCAGATCATCATCGACCAGTTCAAGGTCGATCGCCCCAACGCCTACGTCCGCCGCGTCAACAAGGCGACCGGTCGCTGCCTGACGATCCCGGCGATGCAACCGCTGAACCGTTATCCGGCGCAAACCGTCTTTACCTTCGTCGACCTCGGTCCACGCCTCATCACATTGACGCACCACGATGCGATCGCCGGGCCGTACCACCGCAACGGCGACGCGATCCTCGACGTCCACCACGCCTTCATGGGAACGCCGGAGGTGGCGCGCGCGATCATGAAGCGCCACGGCGCGACGATGCTGCTGGTGTGCCCGGACATGGCAGAGTCGACCAATTACCGCGCCAAGGCGCGCGGCGGCTTCTACGACCGGCTCGCGAAAGGCGAGCATTTCGACTGGCTCGTGCCGCTGCCGATCAAGAAGGGCTCGCCGTTCCGGGCGTTCCGAGTGGAATAAGCGTTCGCGGCTGCGGCGTTACCGCAACTGCTCCACCACCCCGTCGATCACGAATTGCACCGCCAGAGCGGCGAGGAGCACGCCGAGCAGCCGGGTGATGACCGCCTCGATCTTCGCGCCGAGCACCCGCATCAGCGGGCCGGCGGCGAGCAGCGCCAGCAGCATCAGCAGCAGGTTCGCCGCCAGCGCCGCCATCACGACCACGGTCTGCTCGATGCCGTGGCTGCGCGCGGTAAGCAGCATCACCGTCGCGATCGAGCCCGGCCCGGCGATCATCGGCATCGCCATCGGGAAGATCGACACGTCGTCGGCCTCTTCCTCGGTGATCTTGGCGGCGCGATCCTCGCGGCGCTGGGTGCGCTTCTCGAACACCATTTCCAGCGCGATCAGGAACAGCATCACGCCGCCGGCGATGCGGAACGACGCCAGTTCGATGCCAAGTGCGTGAAGTAGGGGCTCCCCCGCCAGCGCGAAGACCAGAAGGATGCCCGCCGCGACCACGACCGCACGGATCGCCATCGCGCGGCGGTGGGTGGCGTTGGCGCCGGCGGTAAGCCCGGCGAAGATCGGGGCGCAGCCGGGCGGATCGATGATGACGAACAAAGTGATGAACGACGAGACGAACAGCTCGACCATCAGAGCGCCGGATCGACCGCGACGCCGATCCGCCGCCCCGCCGCCACCAGCGTGTTGCGCATCAGCACCGCAATCGTCATCGGCCCGACCCCGCCCGGCACCGGCGTGATCGCACCCGCAACCTCGGCCACGCGCGGGTCGACGTCGCCGACCAGCCCCGCGTCGGTGCGATTGATGCCGACGTCGATCACGGTGGCACCGGGCTTGATCCACTCGGGCTGGACGAAACCCGGGATGCCGACCGCGGCGACGACGATATCGGCCTGCCGGACATGCCCCATCACGTCACGCGTGCGGCTGTGGACGGTGGTGACGGTGCAGCTTTGCTGGAGCAGCAGCGCCGCCATCGGCTTGCCGACGATGTTCGAGCGGCCGATCACCACCGCCTCCAGCCCCGCCAGATGCGGGTGGACGTCCTGGAGCAGCATCAGGCAGCCGAGCGGGGTGCACGGCACCAGCCCGTCAAGCCCGGTCGCCAGCCGTCCGGCATTGACCGGGTGGAAGCCGTCGACGTCCTTGTCGGGGTCGATCCGGGTGATGACCGCGCGTTCGTCGATGTGGCGGGGCAGCGGCAACTGAACCAGGATGCCGTCCACCGCATCGTCGGCGTTGAGGCGATCGACGAGCGCGATCAGCTCCGCCTCGGTCACGTCGGCGGGCAGGCGATGCTCGAAGCTCTCCATGCCGGCCGCGACAGTCGCCTTACCCTTCGAGCGGACATAGACCGATGAGGCGGGATCCTCGCCGACCAGCACGACCGCGAGGCCGGGCTTGCGCCCCGCCTGTCCAGCGAAGGCGGCCGCCGCGGTGGCGACATGGCCGCGGAGCGTGGCGGCAAAGGCTTTTCCGTCGATGAGGCGCGCTGTCATGGCGCGACCGCATAGAGCGAAGCGGCGGCGCGCGCCAGCGCCTGCGGATCGCCGGCGACCGCAAGTCGCTTCAATCGCGCGGTTTGCCCGGCCAGGAGCGTCACATCGCGTTTCGGCACCCCGAAGTGCTTGGCGACCAGCGCGAGCAGCGCCGCATTGGCCGCGCCATCGACGGGGGCAGCGGCCAAGCGCGCCTCGAAATGGTCGTCGGTCCCTGCCAGCAAGGCGTCACGCCCGCCGCGCGGAGTGACGCGGACTGCGATCGCGATCCCGTCCGACGTCTCGCGCCAGGCGCTCAGATCGCCGCGCCGCCGGTCATCGCGCTGATCGCGATATTGTTGAGGATGATGTTGAGGATCGCCATCAGCACCAGCACCACCGCCGGCGCGAAGTCGATCCCGCCGGTGTTCGGCAGCATCCGGCGGATCGGGCGGTACAGCGGCTCGGTCAGCCGATCGAGCCCCTCGTACAGCGATCGCACGAAGTTGTTCGAGGTGTTGACGACGTTGAACGAGATCAGCAGCGACAGGACAAATTGCACGATGATGATCCACCAGACGAGGTTCAGGATCACCTGCAGGATCTGGATGATGGTGGCCGTCAGCACGCCGGGCGTCTCCCAATAGGTGTGCCGGTAATGTAGAGCACCGGCGGGCGGATCGAAAGGCTGCCGCTCATTTGCGGATCAGCGTGCCTGCACCGCGCTTCGTAAAGATTTCGAGCAGCATCGCGTGCGGCACGCGCCCATCAAGCACGACGGCAGCGTCGACGCCGGACTCGACCGCGGCGACGCATGTCTCCAGCTTGGGGATCATCCCGCCCGAGATCGTGCCATCGGCGCGCAGTTCGGCGACCGCGGCGGGGTTCAGATCGGTGACCAGCTCCCCCTGCTTATCGAGCACCCCCGCCACATCAGTGAGCAGGAAGAAGCGCTTGGCGCCGAGCGCGGCGGCGATCGCGCCGGCCATCGTATCGGCATTGATGTTGTAGGTATGACCGTCCGCGCCGATGCCGATCGGCGCGATCACCGGGATGATGCCGTCGCGGCTGAGCGAATCGATGATCCGGCGATCGACCGCGACCGGCTCGCCGACGAAGCCGAGATCGACGTTGCGCTCGATCCCCTGCAACGGATCGGGGGCACGGCTGCCGACCTTCTCGGCCTGCACCAACCCGGCGTCCTTGCCGGAGATGCCGACCGCACGTCCCCCGGCGCGACCGATCCAGCCGACGATCTCCTTGTTGATCGAGCCGGCGAGGACCATCTCGGCGATCTGCGCGGTTTCGGCATCGGTGACGCGCAAGCCATCGACGAAGCGCGATTCGACGCCCAGCCGCTTGAGCATCCGCCCGATCTGCGGACCGCCGCCGTGGACGACGACCGGGTTGATCCCGATCGCCTTGAGCAGCACGACGTCCTCGGCGAAATCGGCCTGCGCCTCGGGATCGCCCATCGCATGGCCGCCATATTTCACGACGAAGGTCGCGCCGGCATAGCGTTGCAGGTACGGCAGCGCCTCGACCAGGGTTTCGGCCTTCAAGGCGGGCGACAGGTTCGGATCGGTCATGTGCGGCGCCATAGCGGCGCAGACGGTCAGGCGTCCAGACGGCGACCGACCGCGACCAGCGCGTATATCAGCGGCGGGACCAGCGCGATCGACAGCACGACCTTCGCCAGCATCTGCCCCGCCATCAACCAGCCGACCGCCGACAGCCCGAAGGCGATCGAGATGAACAGCACCGAATCGACGATCTGGCTGAGCGCGCTGGCGGTCGCGGCGCGGAACCACAACAACCTGCCGCCTTCCCGCCCCTTCAGCCACGAGAAGATCGTCACGTTGAGCGTCTGCGACACGCCGTATGCGACGATTCCGCCCGCCCAGATCCACGGGGTCGCGCCCATCATCTGGTTGAACGCGGCGAGGTGACCGCCGTCCATCTCGGGTGCGGCGGGCAGGACGAGCACGACCAGCGTCAGCGCCATCGACACCAGCAAGGGCACGAACCCCATCAGTACCAGCCGACCTGCCACCTTCTGCCCGTGCAGTTCGGCGACCGCACTGGAGGTGACGACGAGCAGCAGGAAGGCAAAGATTCCCGCCTCGACCGCGAGCGGCGGCAGGCCAACCATCGGCCCGAGTTGCGAGATCGGGCCGAGCGACACCTGTTTGTTGCCCAGCACCCCGGCGATGCAGACCATCCCGCCGTAGAAGATCGAAAAGGCGAACAGCGAAGGCGAAATCGCGCGGCGGGCGGGGGCTTCCATCGCGGCGGTGTACGGGGCGGCGGCGGGGCGGGCAATGACCGATTGTCATATGGGTACGCCCCATTCCCGTTCGTGCTGAGGCGGCATCGAGCGAAGTCGAGAGGCCGTCTCGAAGCACCAGCGCGCGCCCTTCGAGATGGGGCTTCGACAAGCTCAGCCCTTCCTCAGGGCGAACGGAAGGAAGGGATGAGCGGGGCGTCCACCCGATCTTGGCTGGCGAACGGCCAGCGGGCATGTCATGGCGCGGAACTTCGGCAGCGAAGAAGAAAAATGCAACGGACTCTCATCGGCCTGGCGGGCATCGTCGTCATCCTGCTGCTCGCGGTGCTGCTGTCGGCCGACCGGCGCGCGATCCGGCTGCGGATCGTCGCCAGCGCGTTCGCGCTGCAGGCGACGATTGCGACCATCGTGCTCTACTGGACGCCCGGGCGCGCCGCGCTGGCCGGCGCGTCGGCGGGGGTCGCGGCGCTGCTCGGCTATTCGCAGAAGGGCACCGAATTCCTGTTCGGTAATCTCGCCAGCCCCACGGTCGGCGGGCAGAGTTTCGCGATCGCGGCGCTGCCGGTCATCATCTTCTTCGCCAGCCTCGTCTCGATCCTCTACTATCTCGGCGTCATGCAATTCGTGGTCCGCTGGATCGGCGGTGCGATCGAGAAGGTGATCGGGACCAGCAAGGTCGAGAGCCTGTGTGCCGCCGCCAACATCTTCGTCGGCCAGAGCGAATCGCCGCTGGTGATCCGCCCCTACCTCGCCGGCCTGACCCCGGCGCAGGTGTTTACGGTGATGACGAGCGGGATGGCGGGCGTCGCGGGGACGATCCTGGCCGCCTATGCCTCGATGGGGATCAGCATCGACTATCTGCTCGCCGCCAGCTTCATGG
>NZ_CAXIAM010000024.1:0-46088 GCF_964021865.1 uncultured Sphingomonas sp. | reverse complement strand
GGGTCGGCGAGCCGCGGGCTGAGCGCATGGCCTTCGAGATGGTTGACCGCGATCAACGGCTTGCCCGCGGCATGCGCCAGCGCCTTGCCGGTGACCAGCCCGACCAGCACCCCACCGATCAGCCCCGGCCCGGCGGTGGCGGCGATCGCGTCGACATCCGCGAGCGTCTTGCCCGCATCGGCCAGCGCCGCCTCGACCAAAGGTTGCAGCACCTCGACATGCGCGCGCGCGGCGATTTCCGGCACGACCCCGCCGTAAGGGCGATGCGCGGCCTCCTGCCCGGCGAGGCGGTGCGCCAGTACCTCGCGTTCGCCGGTGACCAGCGCGGCGGCGGTTTCGTCGCAGGAGGATTCGAGCCCGAGGATCAGCATGGCGGCTATCTAGGCCCGGCCCGCCGCCATTGCGAGCGCGACGACACTCCGGTTCGGTTCCACCATCCAGCAAAGAATCAGTCGCCCGCTTACCGTCGCCCCTGCCTGCGCAGGGGCGACGGTGCTTGTGGCACTGCAACGCTTGCAGGCGGCGAGCCGAGCCGCCAAGAGGTGCGCCATGTTCCGGCTCGGTACCCGTGGATCGCCGCTCGCGCTCACCCAGGCAGGCATGGTGCGCGACGCGCTGATGGCGGCGCACGGCTGGGATGATGTCGCGATCGTCACGATCCGCACCACCGGCGACCGCGTGCAGGACCGCGCGCTTGCCGAGATCGGCGGCAAGGCGCTGTGGACCAAGGAGCTGGACCGCGCGCTGCTGGCCGGCGAGGTCGACGCCTGCGTCCATTCGATGAAGGATGTCGAGACGCTGCGCCCCGACGCGATCGCGATCGCCGCGACGCTGCCGCGCGCCGATGTGCGCGACCGGCTGATCGGTGCGGCGTCGATCGCGGCGCTGCCCGACAAGGCGGTGATCGGCACCAGCAGCCCGCGCCGCGCCGCGCAGCTGCGGCGATTGCGGCCCGATGTGTCGGCGGTGCTGTTCCGCGGCAATGTCGATACGCGGCTCGGCAAGCTGGCGGCGGGCGAGGTCGATGCGACCCTGCTCGCAGCGGCGGGACTGGAGCGGCTCGGGCGGCACGACACCGGCGTGGCGATCCCTCTCGATGTGATGCTCCCGGCGCCTGCGCAGGGCGCGGTCGGGGTCGAGACGCTGGCCGAGGGTCCGGCGCGCGCGCTGGTCGCGGCGATCGATGACGCGAAGACGCACCGTGCCGTCGCGGCGGAGCGCGCTTTGCTCGCGGGCTTGCGCGCCGATTGCCATTCACCAGTCGCGGCGCTGGCGGTGGTCGGGGGCGAGACGCTGGTGCTCCGCGCGCAATTGCTGACGCCCGATGGCGTGGAGGCGGTCGAGGGCACGGCCGAGGGCGCCGATCCGGTGCTGCTGGGCGCGCGCCTTGCCGAAGAACTGCTAGAGCGCGCACCGCCGGCGATCCGCGTGCTGTTCGGATGACGCGTGCGCTGGTGCTGCGGCCCGAACCGGGCAACGCACGCACCTGCGCAGCACTGGCAGCGGCGGGGATCGCGCCGGTTGCAGTGCCGCTGTTCGAGGCGGTGCCGCTCGCCTGGTCGCCCCCCGATCCCGTGGCGTATGACGCGTTGCTGCTCACCAGCGCACAGGCGGTGCGGCTGGCGGGCGACGGGCTCGCGCGGCTCGCGGGGCTGCCGGTGATCGCGGTCGGCGGCGCGACGGCCGACGTGGCGCGCGCGGCCGGGCTGGACGTCGCGATCGTCGGGAACGGCGATGCGGCGGCGGCGGTCGCGCGCGCCGGTGCGTTTCCGCGCCTGCTCCATCTTGCCGGGCGCGAGCATGTCGCGCAGCCGGGCGTTGCCACGATCACCGTCTATGCCAGCGAGCCGTTGCCGGTTCCATCGGACGCATTGGCGGCGGCCATCGACGGCGTGGCGATGCTGCACTCCGCACGCGCCGCGGCACGATTCGCGCTGCTGACCAACGACCTTCCGCGCGGCCGCGTCCGCATCGCGGCGCTCAGCCCGGCGATCGCCGCCGCGGCGGGTTCGGGCTGGGCATGCGTGATCGTTGCCGGACAGCCGAACGATCGCGCGCTGATCGATGCGATCGCCGCACCTGATTGACCGGCGCGCCGGGCGCGGAGATAAGCGTCGGATGAGCGATCCCCTTGGCACGACGCGAACCCCTGCGCGATCGCGGATCGGCCCCGCGCTGGCGATTGCGATCCTCGCCTTTCTGATCGGGCTGGGCCTGATGGCCTATGCGGTGCGCAACACGCCGGGCTTCTTTGCGCGCGGGGGATCGAGCTCCCCCGCCGCCAAGCCGACCGCAGCGCTAGCGCCTGCGGCGCCCGCAGCGGATACCGCAACCTTGGCGCTGCGCGAGGCGACATTGGCGGCGCAGCTCGCCAATCTGGAGGCGCGCGCGGCGCGCACCGATGCCGATACCGCCGAAGCGGCGGTCAATGCCGGCAAGGCCGAGGCGATCTTCGTGACGTTCGCGGCGCGGCGTGCGCTCGATCGAGGCGCGGGGCTCGGCTATCTGGAAAATGAGTTGCGCCGCCGGTTCGGCGCGACGCTGCCCGCGCAGGTCGGGACGGTGATCCGCGCCGCGCGGCAGCCGGTCACGCTGGAGGATCTGCGCGAGAGCCTGAACGTCGCCACGCCGATGCTGCTGGCACGGCCGAGCGACTGGTGGAGCGGGATCGGCAGCGAGTTGCGCAATCTGGTCGTCATCCACCGAGCCGATACGCCCTCGCCGCTGCCATCCGATCGGCTGGCGCGTGCGCGGCGACAACTCGACAACGGGAATGTCGAAACCGCGTTGGCGGAGGTCGAGCGGCTGCCCGGCGCGGCGGATGCGGCGAACTGGACCGCGGCCGCGCGACGCTGGATCGACGCACGCGCGGCGCTCGATACGTTGGAGACGGCGGCGATCACCGGTGCCTTCGCCCCGCCGCCGGCGCGGCCGGCAGAGCCGCAGCCGGCTCCGTCGCCATCTGCACCGGCGGGTGGGAGTTTGTTCTAACGAAGAGTGTTACTTCTTGCCCAAGGCTTCGGCGATCAGCCTCCGCGTGTTCGCGACGCCGTACAGGCGGATGAAGCTGCCCATCCGCGGCCCCTGGCTCGACCCGAGCAACGTTTCGTAGAGCGCCTTGAACCAGTCGCGCAGCTCCGCGAAGCCGCCGGTCTTGCCGATCTCATAGACGATGTTCTGGATGTCCTCGGCACTCGCCTCCTCGGGCAGCGCGGCGAGTTCGGCATCCAGCCGCTCCAGCGCCGCCACCTCCACGCCTTCGGGCGCGCGGCGCTTCAGCGTCGGGGCGACATGGTCGCGGTGATACGCCAGCGCATGGCCGATCAACCGGTCCAGCTCGGGATAGGCGGCGGGGGTCGCGTCGGCGACGTAATTGGCGAGATACGCCCACACCTGCTCGCGCGTCGCGCCCTCGCCCATCACGCCGACGAGGTTGAGCAACAGCCCGAACGTCACCGGCAGCGTCCCCTCCGGCAGCTTGCCGTCATGAACGTGGTGAACGGGGTTGCCGAGCCGCTCCTTGATCGCCTGCCCGGCATAATTGCCGCGGAACTGCCAGTAGTCGTCGACCGCACGCGGGATCACGCCCATGTGGAGCTGCTTGGCCTTCTTCGGCTCGCGATAGATGTAGAAAGCGAGGCTCTCTTCGGGGCCGTAGGTCAGCCATTGCTCGATCGACAGCCCGTTGCCCTTCGACTTGGAGATCTTCTCGCCCTTGTCGTCGAGGAACATCTCGTAATTGAAACCCTCGGGCGGGCGTCCGCCGAGCACGCGCGCGATCTTCGAGGATTGCACGACCGAGTCGATCAGGTCCTTGCCCGCCATCTCGTAATCGACGCCCAGCGCGACCCAGCGCATCGCCCAGTCGACCTTCCATTGCAGCTTGGACAGCCCCCCGAGCGCCGACTGTTCGATACGCTCGCCTTCGTCCTCGAACGCGATCAACCCGCGCTCGGCGTCGATCACCTCGACCGGCACCTGCAACACGATGCCGCTCTTCGGGCTGACCGGCAGCACCGGCGAATAGGTCGCGCGGCGCTCGGCGCGCAGCGTCGGTAGCATCACGTCCATGACGCCCTGCCAGTGGCGCAGCACGCCGCGGATCGCGTCGTCGAAGCGGCCCGAGGTATAATAATCGGTCGAGGACGCGAATTCGTAGTCGAAGCCGTAGCGATCGAGGAAATCGCGCAGCGTCGCATTGTTGTGCGCGGCGAAACTGTCGAACTTGCCGAACGGATCGGGGATGCGCGTCAGCGGCTTGCCGAGATGTTCGCGCAGCATGTCGCCGTTGGGGACGTTCTCGGGCACCTTGCGCAGCCCGTCCATGTCGTCGCTGAACGCGATCAGCCGCGTCGGCTGGTCGCTGAGCGCGTGAAAGGCGTTGCGGACCATCGTGGTGCGCAGCACTTCGTTGAAGGTGCCGATGTGCGGCAGCCCCGACGGACCGTAGCCGGTTTCGAACAGCACCGGCTGTCCGCCCGGTTTCCCATCCGGATAGCGCTTGAGGAGCTTGCGCGCCTCTTCATACGGCCAGGCCTTGGATTCGAGAGCGGCGGTTCGGAGGCTTTCCGGGCTGAGATCGTCGGTCATGATGCGCGCCGACGTAGCGAGACGCGCACGCGATGGCTATATGCACGCGCGATGTCGTTCTGGCCCGCCTTGCTGCTGTTCCTCGCCACCGTCGCGCTGATGGAAGGGTTCGCCTATGTCATGCACCGCTGGGTGATGCACGGGATCGGCTGGTTCCTGCATGAGAGCCATCACCGCCCACGCACCGGCAATTGGGAATTGAATGACCTGTATGCCGCGATCTTCGCGGTGCCGTCGTTTGTGATGATCCTCGGCGGGGTGCAACTCGGCTGGTGGCCGGGGTTCACTTGGATCGGCGCGGGGATCGCCGCCTATGGCGCGATCTATTTCGGGTTCCACGATGTGATCGTGCACAAAAGGCTGCCGACGCGGTATCTGCCGAAGTCGGCGTATATGAAGCGGATCGTGCAGGCGCATCGGCTGCACCATGTGGTCGAGACGCGTGAAGGCAACGTCAGCTTCGGCTTCCTGATCGCGCCCAAACCCGAAGAGCTGAAAGCGGAACTGAAGCGCCGCGGGCGCGCCGGGGTGCGGGCGGCGGTCGGAACGGAGCGCGAGCGGGCCTGACTATTCCGTCATCCCGGACTTGATCCGGGCTCCCGCTTCTTCACGCACGGGCGGAAAAATCGAGGCCCCGGATCAAGTCCGGCACGACGAGTTGAGGGTCGCGCCGACTTCCGAGAGGACGGACGTATCTTAAACCGTTCGCCCTGAGCTTGTCGAAGGGCGTGTCCGGGCACGCGCTTCGACAGGCTCAGCACGAACGGTGGAGACACACGCAAGCGCTCAAAAGTCGACTGCGATGCCCTTCAATTCCCAGTCGCCGAACCGCACCGGATCGCGACCCAGCGGGTCCTCGGCCGGACGCGCCATTGGGCCCGGTGCGGGCACCGGCGGGTTGGGGCTGAGATAGGCGGGAGGCTTCACATGGTCGGGGCGCTTGCCCATCGCTTCGGTCCTTCCGATTGATCCGGCGTGCGCAGCGGCACATATGCAGCGCCATGACCGCCTTCAAGCCGAGCCCGTTGCAGCAGATTCTGCGTGACTGACGCCCGCCCGCCCCGCCGCCCCGCCCGGCCCCGCCCCGCTCGCGCCGATCGCACGCCGGGCGGCCCCGAGCCGCTCGGCACCGCGCCGCGCCGTGCCGCGCTGCGGCTGCTCGATGCCGTATTGCGGCGCGGCGAGCCGCTCGAATCGGCGCTCGCCCATGCCACGCGCGCACTGGTCGGCGGCCCCGACCGCGGGCTGGCCCACGCCATCGCCGCCGAGACGCTGCGCTGGCTCCCCGATCTCGATGCGTTGATCGACTCGGCGACGCGCCAACGCCTGCCCGACGATGCCAAGGCGCGTAGCGCCTTGCGGATCGCGCTGGCGCAGGCACTGGGGCTCGGCACCCCGCCGCACGCCGCGATCGCCACCGTGCTGCCACTGGTCGATGGCGGCCCACGCAAGCTGGTCCACGGCGTGTTCGGCACCTTGATGCGTGGCGACGCCAAACTCCCCGAGGTGCCGACGCTGCCCGCCGCGGTCGCGGAGCGCTGGCGCAGCAATTGGGGTGAAGCGGTCGCCGCGGCCGCCGCGCGTGCGATCGCCGCGCCGCCGCCGATCGACCTCAGCTATGCCGACGCCGCCAAGGTGCTGCCCGACGCGACCTCGCTCGCGCCCGCACATGCGCGCGTCGCCGCCGGCAGCGACGTCACGGCGCTCCCCGGCTATGACGCGGGCGAATGGTGGGTGCAGGACCTCGCCGCCTCGATCCCGGCGCGGCTGATCGGGCGCGGCACCGAAGCCGCATTGGACCTGTGCGCTGCGCCGGGCGGCAAGACGCTCCAGCTCGCCGCCGCCGGGTGGCAGGTGACCGCGATCGAAATGTCGGAAAGTCGCGCCGCGCGACTTCGCGAGAACCGTGAGCGCACCGGGCTGCGCTTCGAGATCGCGATCGCCGACGTGCTCAAATGGTCGCCGGACGCGCCCGCGCAGGCGGTGCTGGTCGACGCGCCGTGCAGCGCGACCGGCATTTTTCGCCGCCACCCCGACGTGCTCCACCGCGCGCACGGCGGGATCGTCGCGGAAATGGCGCTGCTGCAGGCGCGCATTCTCGACCGCGCGGCAGGCTGGGTCGCGCCGGGCGGGACGCTGGTCTACGCCACCTGCTCGCTGGAGCCCGAGGAAGGCGAGGCGCAGATCGAGCGTTTCCTGCGCGAGCATCCCGACTTCGCGATCCGCGCGCCGGCCGAGGGCGAACTGCCCGCCGGGATCGCGCCGGAGCCCGAAGGCTGGGTCCGCACGCTGCCGGGAATGCTCGAAACGGTCGGTGGATGCGACGGGTTCTTCGTCGCGCGGGTCGAGCGCGCTTCCGCCTAGGCGCTGCGTCCGCTAACGGGGCGGGATCATGACCAAGCCCGTTCGCATCGCACCTTCGATCCTGTCCGCCGATTTCGCCAGACTGGGAGAGGAGGTGCGCGCGATCGATGCCGCGGGCGCCGACTGGATCCATATCGATGTGATGGACGGGCATTTCGTCCCCAACATCACGATCGGCCCGGCGGTGGTGAAGGCGCTGCGCCCGCACACCGCCAAGCCGTTCGACGTGCATCTGATGATCTCACCGGTCGACGTCTATCTCGACGCCTTCGCCGAGGCGGGCGCGGACACGATCACCGTCCATCCCGAGGCGGGGCCGCACATCCATCGAACGATCCAGCATATCAAGGGGCTGGGCAAGCGCGCCGGCGTGGTGCTGAATCCCGGCACGCCGGCCAAGATGCTCGACTATCTCATCGACATGGTCGACCTGGTGCTGGTGATGAGCGTCAACCCTGGCTTCGGCGGACAGCATTTCATCGACAGCCAGCTCAAGAAGATCAGCGCGATCCGCAGGATGATCGAACAGTCCGGGCGCGATATCGATCTGGAGGTCGATGGCGGCGTCGACGTCGAGACCGCGCGCCGCGCGATCGACGCCGGCGCCGATGCGCTGGTCGCCGGCACCGCCACCTTCCGCGGCGGGCCGGAGCGTTATGCCGACAACATCCGGGCGCTGCGCGGCGGATGACTGACGACCGCACCGGCATCGATCCCGAAAAGCACGTCATCTCCGCCGGGCAGGGCGAGTCGCTCGGCGACCGCATGGCGGCATGGCTCGAACGGCTGACATGGCGCACCCCGCTCCACGACCGGCGGCTCGATGGCCAGCATCCCGCCAAGCTGGTCGCCATGCCCGTCGATCCAATCCCCGGCGAGAGCGATCTGGGCGAGGCGCTGCTCGAAGGCTGGATGTTCGCGGGCGGCGAGCATCATGCGATCGAGACGATCGACGTCGCCGCGCCCGCCGCCGGGCCGGCATTCGTGGAATATCTCCATTCCTTCGCATGGCTGCGCGATGTCGCCGCGCTGGATGACCGCGCGCGCGCGGTGCCGCTGGCCGAGGCGCTGGCGGGCGGCTGGCTGGCGGTGCATGGCGACTGCGTCTCCGATCCGGCATGGCGCCCGGCGACCACCGCGCGGCGGCTGGCGATGTGGGCGTTCCATGCGCCGCTGCTGCTCGCCTCGTCCGATCTCGTCTTCCGCTCGCGCGTGCTCAACGGCGTCGCGCGCGCCGCGCGGCATCTCGATCGCACCGCCGACAAAGCGCCGCCAGGTGCGGAGCGCATCGCGGCCTGGGCGGGGGTGGTGATCGCGGGGCTGCTGTTGCCCGCGGGCGAGACGCGGCTGGCGATCGGCGAGGCCGGCTTGGCACGTGCGCTGGGGACGGGGATGAGCGCGGACGGCGGCGTCGTCAGCCGCTCGCCCGCCGCCTTGCTCGACGTGCTCGCGACGATCGGGCTGCTGCGCGCCACGTACGATGCGCGCGGGCTGCCGTTGCCGGAGCCGGTGATGCAGGCGCTGGCGCTCGCCACCCCTGCGCTGCTCGGCACGACGATGGGCGATGGCGGGCTGTCGAGCTGGCAGGGTGGACTTCCCGTCGATGCCGAGGCGGTCAACGACGTGCTGATCGCCAGCGGCGCGCACGGTCGTCCGCTGCGCCAGTCGCGCGACTGGGGCTATCAGCGGCTCGCCAATGGTGCGGCGGTGCTGATCGTCGACGCCGCGCCGCCGCCTATGGCGCGTGTGGCGGAGGGCGGGTGCGCCTCGACGCTCGCGTTCGAGTTCAGCGACGGGGCCGAACGGCTGATCGTCAATTGCGGCGGTGCGGGCGTCACCGGCGCGCGCCTGTCGCCAGCGATGATGACCGGGCTGCGCAGCACCGCGGCGCATTCGACGCTGACGATCGGCGACACCAATTCGACCGCGATCCTGCCCGACGGCACGCTGGGCAAGGGTGTGCGCGAGGTCGAGCTGACGCGGCAGGAATCGGAGTTGGGCAGCCGGATCGAGGCGCGCCACGACGGCTATGTCCGTCGCCACGGCTTCCACCACCAGCGCACCCTGCTGCTGCTCAGCGACGGACGCGAGCTGCGCGGCGAGGATGCGTTGCTCGCCGCACCGGGCGCGCGCCCGCGCCGCGCCGACGCGATGACGCCGTTCCTGCTGCGCTTCCACCTCGCCGCCGGAGTCGAGGCGGTGGCCACCGCCGACAATCAGGCGGCGATGCTGCGGACGGCGGCGGGCAATTTCTGGCACTTCCGCAGCCGTGGCGAACGGCTGACGATCGAAGACAGCGTGTGGGTCGACGGCTGGGGACGGCTGTTCACGACGCAGCAGATCGTGATCCACGGCCTCGCCCCGCCGACCGGGGTGAACGTCAATTGGGTGCTGAAGCGCGCGCGGTAGGGTTACCTCCGTTCGCCTCGAGTAAGGATCGAGCTTGTCGAGAGCCTGTATCGAGAGGTGGCCCCGCGTGGCGCCCTCTCGACACGCCGTCTCGGCAGGCTCGACGGCTACTCGAAGCGAACGGAAGATAGTGACGTCACGAACCCGCTTGAGCCCCGCCCCCTGCCCGCGTAAGCGCGCGCGCATGACCAGCATCCCGATCCGCCGCGCGCTCCTTTCCGTCTCCGACAAGACCGGGATCGTCGATCTCGCCACTGCGCTTGGCAACAAGGGCGTCGAACTCGTCTCGACCGGCGGGACCGCCAAGGCGCTGCGCGACGCCGGGCTGACCGTACGCGACATCAGCGAGCTGACCGGCTTCCCGGAGATGATGGACGGCCGGGTCAAGACGCTCCACCCCAAGGTGCATGGCGGGTTGCTCGCGGTGCGCGACGACGCCGCGCATGCCGCCTCGATGGAAGAGCATCAGATCGGCGCGATCGACCTTGTGGTCGTGAACCTCTATCCATTCGAGGCGACCGTCGCCAAGGGCGCGGACCGCGACGAGGTAGTCGAGAACATCGACATCGGAGGGCCCAGCATGGTCCGCTCGGCCGCGAAGAACCACGCCTATGTCGCGATCGTCACCGATCCCGCCGATTACGCGCTGGTCGCGGAGGGCTCGACCACGCTGGAGGATCGCAAGCGGCTGGCTGCCAAGGCCTTCGCCACCACCGCCGCGTATGACGGCGCGATCGCGCGCTGGTTCGGCAATGTCGACCAGGGTGAGCGCTTCCCCGCGGTGCTGCCGCTGACGCTGCATCGCGCGGGTGAGGAACTGCGCTATGGCGAGAACCCGCACCAGCACGCCGCCTTCTACGCCGCGACCGGCGACGCGACCCCCGGGATCGGGCAGGCGCGGCAGGTGCAGGGCAAGGCGCTGAGCTACAACAATTACAACGATGCCGATGCCGCGCTGGAGTTGATCGCCGAGTTCCGCGATGCCGAGCCGACCTGCGTGATCGTCAAGCACGCCAACCCCTGCGGCGTGGCGACCGCCGCGACGCTGGCGGAAGCCTATGAGGCCGCGTTCGCGTGCGACACGGTCAGCGCGTTCGGCGGGATCATCGCGGTCAACCGTCCGCTCGACGGCGTGACCGCCAAGGCGATCACCGGCATCTTCACCGAAGTGGTGGTCGCGCCCGACGCCGACGAGGAGGCGCTGGCGCTGTTCGCGGCCAAGAAGAACCTGCGGCTGCTGCTGACCGGCACGCTCCCCGATCCCGCGCGCGACGGGCTGTTCGCCAAGTCGATCGCGGGCGGCTGGCTGGTCCAGTCGCGCGACGCCGGACGTGTGCTCCCCGCCGACCTCAAGGTCGTGACGAAGCGCCAGCCAACCGAGCAGGAGCTCTCCGACTGCCTGTTCGCCTGGACGGTCGCCAAGCACGTCAAGTCGAACGCGATCGTCTATGCCAAGGAGGGCAGCACCGCAGGCGTTGGCGCGGGGCAGATGAACCGGCTGGAGTCGGCGCGGATCGCGGCGTGGAAGGCCAAGGACGCTGCCGACAAGGCCGGCTGGAGCGAGGCGCGCACGACCGGCTCGGCGGTGGCATCGGACGCCTTCTTCCCGTTTGCCGACGGATTGCTGGCGGCGGTCGAGGCCGGCGCGACCGCGGTGATCCAGCCGGGCGGCTCGATCCGCGACGACGAGGTGATCGCTGCCGCCGACGAGGCCGGGCTGGCGATGGTGTTCACCGGCATGCGCCACTTCCGGCATTGATCGACGCGGGTTGGCCGAAGCGCCGTTGCCCCTGCACAGGCAGGGGCCTATTTTCTGTCGATTGATGGTGTGACGCTCGCTCGGCCACGCCGGCTCATGTGTCAGCGGCCCGGCACACGCCACAGACATGGGCCCCTGCCTGCGCAGGGGCGACGGCCCTACCGGATGAACCCGCCCTCGTTGGGTAGGGTCGCTTCTTCCGCACTCGGCATCCTGCTGAACAACGCGCGGTCCTCGGGGCCGAAAGCATAGCGCCAGATCACGAAGAGATACGCCGCCAGCGTCGCCGCTACCCCGAACGACACCTGCGCCCACCGCCATGCGGGCGGCAGCAGCGCGAACGCGCCACCCACCGCCGCCCCCGCGCACGCCGCCCAGACCAGCGGCCAGCGCATCGGCGACACGCTCGCGCCGAGCAGCCGCCCGAGCACCCCCGCCTTGATGAACGAGGTGAGCAGCACCACCAGCATCAGCGCAATCGGCGCGCCCGCCGCCTGCGTCGTGACGCCGTAGCCCGCGACGCGCAGCGCAAGGATCAGCGCGAACGACAGGGCGATCTGCAGCGCGAGCATCGTCATCGAGATCAGCAGGTTGCGGTGCCGCGCCATATAGACCAGCGCCGATTCGGACACCGCGCCGGTCGAGGCGAACACCTCGGCGAACAGCAGGAATACCATCGGCGCCGCGCCGCCGACGAACTGCGGCCCGATCGTCGCCATCACGCCCTCGCGCGGGATCGACGCGGTGATTGCGAGCGCGAGCTGCGCGGCGATGATCCAGAACGCCACCTGCCGCACCTGCCGCGCGATCGCCGCCAGATCGCCGCGCGCCAGGCTCTGCGTCACCACCGGGCCCAGGATCGGGTCGAAGCTGGTCTTGAGCTTCTGCGGCAGGCTCGCGACCTGCTGCGCCATGTAATAGATGCCGACCACGCTCGGCGCGAACAGCGTGCCGAGGATCAGCCGGTCGACGTTGCGGCTGCCCCATTCCAGCGCGTCCGCCCCCGCCAGCGGCGTGTTGGCGCGGGTCATCTGCCACAATTGCCCGACATGCGGCGACCAGCCGTGCGGGACGCCGTAGCTGCGGATCAGCGGCACGATGCTGGCGGTCAGCGCCGCGACCATGCTCGCGACATAGGCGAGCACCAGCCCGTCCTTGTGCGTGAAGAACGAGAAGAGGAACGCGAAGATCGACAGCGTCCACGGCTCGATCACCGCGCGCGCAGTGACGCTGGCCTTCACGTCGTGGCGATAGGCGAGCGCGGCGAGGCTGACGTCGGACAGCGCGGGCGCGAGGATGATGAGCGGGAAGAGCCGGTCGAGCCCGCCGATCGCGGAATTCGGATACATCGCCTGCGGAAAGGTGAACAGCAGGACGCTGGCGATCAGGCTGGCGATCAGCGCGAGCGCCAGCGCGTCGAAAACGACGTGATTGTGCGGTCGTTCGGTCGAGGACAGCGCCTGCGCCAGGCCGCGCTTGAGCCCGAGGGTGGCGATCAGCGCGGCGAACTCGACGACGACGACCGCAATGGCGAAACGACCGACGAGCGCCGCGCCATACATATGGCCGGCGATGAACAGGAACGGGATCCGCGCGCCCAGCCGCAGGACAAAGCCGGCGACGTTGGTCCGCCCGCCCTTCGCGAGCGCGGCGATGTCTTCGGGCTGGTCGGTCATGCCCGCGCCAAACCCACAACCATTCGCTTTAAGCAGGGTTCGAGCGCAGCCGAGAACCCGCCCGTCGAGAAGGCATCGCGGATGGCATCCTCGCAACACGCCGTCTCGGTTGCGCTCGACGGCTGCTCGTGGCGAACGGGAGTGGTTACGGGTTGCGCCGCGGCAAAGCCGCGTCGTCGGACGGGCGTTGCCCGCCGGCCGCGCTTGCTTGAGTCAGCCGGGCGTGGCCGGCTGCCAAGCTGCGCGGTCAATGCGCCGCTCCCCAGCTTGCTCCCACTCCGATCTCCACGCCCAGCGGCACGTCGAGCACCACCGACGGTTCCGCAGCGCCCGCCATGACGCGCTCGATCACCGGGCGCGCGCGCTCGACGTCGCCCTCGGGCAGTTCGAACACCAGTTCGTCGTGCACCTGCAACAACATCCGCACGTCCGGCAGCCCCGCCTCCAGCAGCGCCGGCTCCATCCGCGCCATCGCGCGCTTGATGATATCGGCGCTCGTCCCCTGGATCGGCGCGTTGATCGCGGCGCGCTCCGCCCCCTGCCGCTCGTGCTGCACCTTGCTGCGGATGCGCGGGAAGTGCGTCTTGCGCCCGAACAGCGTCTCGGTGAAGCCGTGCTCGCGCACCTGCGTCAGCGTCTCGGCGATGTAGCGGTTGATGCCGGGGAAGCGCTCGAAATAGCGGTCGATCATCGCCTGCGCCTCGTCCGCGGAGATATCGAGCCGCCCCGCCAGCCCCCAGCGCGAGATGCCGTAGAGGATCGCGAAGTTGATCGTCTTCGCGCTCGCGCGGGTGTCGCGCGTCACCTCGCCGAACAATTCCTGCGCGGTCAGGCTGTGGATGTCGTCGCCGCGCGCGAACGCTTCCTTGAGCTGCGGCACGTCCGCCATATGCGCCGCCAGCCGCAATTCGATCTGCGAATAATCGGCGGCGAGGATCAGGTTGCCGGGCTCCGCGACGAACGCATCGCGGATCTGCCGCCCGGTCTCGGTGCGGATCGGGATGTTCTGCAGGTTGGGGTCGGTCGACGACAGCCGCCCTGTCTGCGCGCCGGTCAGTGAATAGCTGGTGTGGACGCGGCCCGTCCGCGGATGGATCTGCTCCTGCAACGTGTCGGTATAGGTGTTCTTCAGCTTGGTCAGCTGACGCCATTCCAGCACCTTGGTCGCGATCTCCGCGCCCGCCGAATCCTTGTCGGCGGCCAGCCGCTCCAACTCGGTGACGTCGGTCGAATAGACTCCGCTCTTGCCCTTGCGCCCGCCCTTCAGCCCCAGCCGCTCGAACAGCACATCGCCCAATTGCTTGGGGCTGCCGATCGTGAACGGTCCGCCGGCCAGTTCGTGGACGACGCCCTCCAGCTGCGCGATCTGCGTCGAGAACTCGCCCGACAGCTGCGCCAGCCGTTCGCGATCGACCTTGATCCCGCGCCGCTCCATCCGCGCGATCACCGCCACCAGCGGACGGTCGACCATCTGGTAGACGCGCGTCCCGCCCTCGCGCGGCAGCCGCGCGGTGAAGCGCCGCCACAGCCGCAGCGTGACGTCGGCATCTTCGGCGGCGTAGCGCGTCGCGGTCTTCAGATCGATTTCGTGGAAGCCGAGCGCCTTCTTGCCCGTCCCGACCACGTCCTTGTACGCGATGCAGGTGTGCGACAGATGCGTCGCGGCCAGCTCGTCCATGCCATGCCCGTGCAGCCCGGCGTCAAGATCGAAGCTCATCACGATCGTGTCGTCATAGGGCGCGACGTCGATGCCGAGCCGCGCCAGCACGATCAGGTCGTATTTGAGATTGTGCCCGATCTTGAGGACGCCGGGGTCCTCCAGCAGCGGCTTGAGCTTCGCCAGCGCGGCGTCGCGGTCGAGCTGCGGCGGGCGCTCGGCGAACATGTCGCTCCCGCCATGCGACAGCGGGATATAGCAGGCGAGGTTCGGGTGCAGCGCCATCGACACGCCGACCAGCTCGGCGAGCATCGGGTCCTTGGCGGTGGTCTCGGTATCGATCGCGACCCAGCCCTGATGCCGCGCCACCGTGATCCAGCGGTCGAGCGCGTCGTCATCGACCACCGTCTCGTAACCGTCGTGGTTGCACGCCGGCTCCTCGTCGGCGTTGAAGGCGGCATCGGTCACCGCCTCGGCGACCGGCGCATCGGCGACCTCGCCGAGCCGCGTCAGCAGCGAGCGGAAGCCGTGATGGTCGAGGAACGCGCGCAGCGGCGCATCGGGGATGCCGTCGGCGAGCGACAGTTCTTCGAGCGGCTGCGGCAGCGGCACGTCGCACGCCAGTTCGACCAGCTTGCGGCTCATCCGCGCCGCCTCGGCATGTTCGATCAGATTGTCGCGAAGCTTGCCCTTCTTCATCGCGTCGGCGGCGGCGAGCACGCCATCGACGTCGCCATGTTCGAGGATCAACTTCGCCGCGGTCTTCGGTCCAACGCCCGGCACGCCGGGGACATTGTCGACGCTGTCGCCCATCAGCGCCAGCACCTCGCCGAGCTTCTCCGGCCCCACTCCGAACTTGGCCTCGACATCGGCGGGGCCGAGCGTGCGGTTGTTCATCGTGTCGAGCATGTCGACCGACGGATCGGTCATCAGCTGCATCAGATCCTTGTCGGAGCTGACGATCGTCACCTGCCAGCCCTGCGCCAGCGCCGCCTTGGTATAGCTGGCGATCAAATCGTCCGCTTCCCAGCCCTGTTCCTCGATGCACGGCAGCGAGAAGGCGCGCGTCGCGTCGCGGATCATCGGGAATTGCGGGACGAGGTCCTCGGGCGGCGGCGGGCGATGCGCCTTGTACTGGTCGTACAGCTCGTTGCGGAACGTGTGGCTCGACTTGTCGAGGATCACCGCCATATGCGTCGGCCCGTCGGCCTTGTGGAGCTGGTCGGCCAGCTTCCACAGCATCGTCGTATAGCCATAGACCGCGCCTACCGGCTCGCCATGCTTGTTGGTGAGCGGCGGAAGACGATGATAGGCGCGGAAGATATAGCCCGATCCGTCGACGAGATAGAGGTGCGGCATGGCGGCTGCCCTATAACGGATCGGGGTCAGGGGGAACGGTGTTCTACGCCCTCTCCACCGAGGGAAGGACTATTCCGACTCGTCGGCGCCGCCCGCGCGCGGCTGTGCACCGGTCAGCGCGGCGGCGACCTGCTGGATCAGCACCTGGCGCACGCGCATCGGCGCGGTCGTGTCGCCGATCTGCACCGCGATCGCATAGCGCCGCCCGTCCGGCGCGGTCAGCAGCCCGATGTCGTTGAACCCGGCGTTGCGGCTGCCCAGTTCCTGCCCGGTGCCGGTCTTGTGCGCGAGCGTCCAGCCCGCCGGGGTCGCCGCCTTCAACCGCGCACGCCCGGTGTGCGAGTTCGCCATCGTATCCAGCAGCACGCGCGTCGAGGTTTCGCTCAGCAATTCGCCGCGGGCCAGCCGCGCCAGCGCCTCGACGATCGCGGACGGCTGCGCGCCGTCGGGTGGATTGTCGATATAGCGTTGCAGCGCGGCGCGGCGCAGCTCGGGATCGAGCCGCGCGCGCGCCGCCTCGAACCCGCGCCCCAGCGCCATCGACTGGTTCCACGTCACCCCCGCCGTGCCGCTCTGGAGCAGGCGCTCGCCGGGGCCGAAGCGGATGCCGGCGATGTGCTTTTCCGCAAGGAAGCGCCGCACCGCCGCCGGCCCGCCGACATAGGTCAGCAGTCGGTCGTTCGCGGTATTGTCGCTCTGCGTCAGCGCGCGCGTCAGCAACCCGGCGACGGTGGTGCGATACCCCTCGCCCGTCACCAGCCCGGCGATCGGTTGGTGGAACAGCGTCAGATCGTCGCGCGTCACCAGCACCGGATCGTCGAGCTTCAACCGCCCGGCGTCGCGCTGCCCCAGCACGGTCATCGCGACCCACAATTTGCTGACGCTCTGTTGCGGCAGGTAGAGCGACCCGCCCTCCTGGACGATCCAGTCCTCGTCGACCGCCTGGATCGCCGCGCCCGCCTTGCCGGGGAAGCTGCGGATCAGTTGCGTCACGCGCTGCTGCAAGGCGCGCGGCGCGGATTTGGGGCGCGGCGGGGCGGGCGGCGGCACCGCGACCGAGACGATCGGCGGCGGCGGGGCGGCGGGGATCAGCGTCGACCCCGCCCCTGCACCGCAGCCGGCGATCAGCAGCGACCAGCCGATCACCGTCACCCGGTGCGCCAATGTCGTCTTTCCCATGTCCGCCGCCGTCACCCCTGCCTCGTTCGGGGGTGTGCCGGGCGCACCGGCGGGCGCAAAGCCCTGCGACTCACGCTTGCGACGACCGCCCGCTGCGGCGCGACGAGTCGAGTCGGTATCGCTCAACCGGCTGATTCCCTAGGGGTCACGGCACCAGCACGGTATCGATCGGCGGGTCGCGCAGCGCGGGATAGTCGAGCGTGTAATGCAGCCCGCGGCTTTCGTGGCGGTGCAGCGCCGAACGGACGATCAGATCGGCGGTCTGGAGCAGGTTGCGCAGCTCGATCAGATCGGGGGTGACGCGGAAATGGCCGTAATAATCCTCGATCTCGCTGCGGAGCAGGTCGATGCGGTGCCGCGCGCGCTCCAGCCGCTTGGTGGTGCGGACGATCCCGACGTAATTCCACATGAAGCGGCGGATCTCGGTCCAGTTCTGCTTGATGACCACTTCCTCGTCGGAATCGGTCACGCGGCTTTCGTCCCATGCGCGGATCGCGGGCACCACCGGCAACGTGTCCCAGCAATCGGCGATGTGCCGCGCCGCCGCCTCGCCGAACACGAAACATTCGAGCAGCGAGTTCGACGCCAGCCGGTTCGCGCCGTGCAGCCCTGATTGCGTGCACTCGCCCGCCGCATACAGGCCGGGCAGATCGGTGCGCCCGTCGCGATCGACCATGATCCCGCCGCAGGTATAATGCTGCGCCGGCACCACCGGGATCGGCGCGACCGTCATGTCGATCCCCAGCCCCTTCAGCTTCTCGTAGATGTTCGGAAAATGCCCGCGCACGAAATCGGCGGGCATGTGGCTAATGTCGAGATGGACGTAATCCAGCCCGTAGCGCTTGATCTCGGCGTCGATCGCGCGCGCCACCACGTCGCGCGGCGCCAGCTCCAGCCGCTCCGCATCGTAATAGGGCATGAAGCGCTTGCCGGTGGTCGGGTTGATCAGCCGCCCGCCCTCGCCGCGCACCGCCTCGGTGATCAGGAAGTTCTTGACCTCCAGATGGTACAGGCAGGTCGGGTGGAATTGCATGAATTCCATGTTGGCCACTCGGGCTCCCGCCCTCCAGGCCATCGCGATTCCGTCGCCGGTCGCGCCGCGCGGCGCGGTCGAGAACAGATAGGTCCGCCCCGCCCCGCCGGTCGCCAGGATCGTCGCGCGCGCGGTGTGGAGCGCGACGCGGCCGCTGCGCCGGTCGATCGCATAGACGCCCCAGACGTTGCCCGCGCCCGAATAGCGCTCCTCATGCCGGCTGGTGGCGAGGTCGATCGCGACCTGATCGGGGACGAGCGTGATGTTGGGATGCGCTTCGGCGGCGCGCTGCAACGCCTCCTGCACCGCCCAGCCGGTCGCGTCCGCGACATGGACGATGCGGCGATGCGAATGCCCGCCCTCGCGCGTCAGGTGCAGCGCGCCGGCCTCCTCGGCGAACGGCACGCCCAAGGCGCGGAGCCGTTCGATCGCGGCGGGGGCGCGTTCGACGACGAATTCGACGATCGCGCGGTCGTTGAGCCCCGCCCCCGCGACCATCGTGTCCTCGACATGATTCTCGAACGTGTCGCCGGGTTCGAGCACCGCGGCGATCCCGCCCTGCGCCCAGGCGGTCGACCCTTCGTTGAGCGCCCCCTTGGCGAGCACCGTCACCTTGAAACGGTCGGCGAGGTTGAGCGCTGCGGTAAGCCCGGCAGCACCCGAACCGACGATCAGGACGTCGCTGTGCGTCATGCCGCACGCCCGCGAATGTTGCGAATGTTGAGACGCTGGCGGGGTCTGGCGGCGGTCACGGGATACATGACGGTCATGTGGCATAGATCGGGGCGTGAGGGACAGACGTTTGCGTCATCCCTCGCCCGTCTACCCCGCAGCGGCGAGGATGACGGGGACCTGGCTATGCCGCGTTGGCCGCGCGGGTCAGGTTGAGGAACACGTCCTCCAGATCGGCTTCCTTGGTGCTGACGTCGACGATGCCGTAGCCGTCGCGCTGGATCGCGCCCAGCACCTCGCCGGCGTTCACGCGATCCTTGGCATAGGTGATCTCCAGCGTCCGCGTGCCCTTCAACGCGACCTTTTCGAAACAGTCATTGTCGGGCAGCGCAGTCACGTCGCGGTCGACCGTCACCGCGACGATCTTCTCCTGCGCCTTGCCCAGCAGCTCGGCGGTCGGCGAATTGGCGATCACGCGGCCGTGGTTGATGATCGCGATCCGGTCGCACAGCTCCTCGGCCTCCTCGAGATAATGGGTGGTCAGCACGACCGTTACCCCGGCATCGTTGAGGCTGCGGACATAGGTCCACAATTGCTGGCGCAGCTCGATATCGACCCCCGCGGTCGGCTCGTCGAGCACCAGCACCGGCGGCGTATGGACCATCGCCTTGGCGACCATCAGCCGCCGCTTCATGCCGCCCGACAGCGTGCGCGCATAGGCGTTGGCCTTGTCCTCCAGATGCACCGCGCGCAGCAGCTCCATGCTACGGCGCTCCTTCTTGGGTACGCCGTACAGCCCGGCCTGGATCTCCAGCGTCTCGACGGGGGTGAAGAACGGATCGAACAGGATCTCCTGATTGACGATCCCGATCGACGCCTTGGCGTTGCGCGGATGGTCGTCGATGTCGAAGCCCCAGATCGACGCCGCGCCGCTGGTCTTGTTGACCAGCCCGGCGAGGATGTTGATCAGCGTCGACTTGCCCGCGCCGTTCGGGCCGAGCAGCCCGAAGATGCTGCCGCGCGGCACGTCGAACGTCACGCCGTCCAGCGCGCGCTTCGGTGCGCCGCCCTTCACCCCGGCGTAGGTCTTGCACAGGTCGCGGATCGAGATCGCTGCTTCGGTCATGGGGCGGCGATAGGCGCACGGGGCGCGGAAGCCAATAACGTGAGGATTGTTTCGCTGCCCCCGCCTTGCTAATCGCCTGCCCATGCGCCCGCCGTCCGAACTCGTCCGCACCTCCTCCGCCCGCGTCGCCTGCGACGGGGCGACCGACATTCCCGGCGGCGCGGCGCTCGGCCATCCGCGCGTGTGGTTGCAGATCGACGAGCATGGCTATGTCGATTGCGGCTATTGCGATCGCCGCTTCGTGCTGATCGGCGGGCCGGCGGACGGGGCCGACCACACCAAGCTGCCCGACATTTCCGAGGGCGCCAGCCCGCAATAGTGGCGGCGCGGTCATGGCGCGCCTATCTTGGCGCAATGACCGATCCCCGCTCCTTCCTGTACCGCGACACGCTCGACCCCGCGACCGCGCAGCGCGTCACCGCCGATGTGCTGGCGCGCGCCGACGACGGCGAGCTGTTCCTGCAATATCGCAAGGCGGAGGCGTTCGGGTTCGACGACGGGCGGCTGAAGACCGCCAGCTACGACACCACCGCCGGCTTCGGCCTGCGCGCGGTGTCGGGCGAGATGACCGCCTTCGCGCACGCCAACGAGCTGAGCGAGGCAGCGATCCGCCGCGCGGGCGAGACGATGGCGCTGATCGATCCGTCGACCGCGACCAGGGCCGCCGCACCGGCGCGCACCAACCATCGCCTCTATACCGACGCCGATCCGCTCGATCTCGTGCCGTTCGCCGACAAGGTGAACCTGTGCCAGACGATCGACGCCGCGGCGCGCGCGCGCGATCCGCGCGTTGCGCAGGTGTCGGTCGGGCTGTCGGGAACGTGGAGCGTGGTCGAGATCGTCCGCGCCGACGGCTTCGTCGCCACCGACGTGCGCCCGCTGGTGCGGCTCAACGTCTCGATCGTCGCCGAGGCGAACGGGCGGCGGGAGACCGGATCGTTCGGGGTCGGCGGGCGCTATCTCTACGACCGGGTGATGACGCCCGACATGTGGAACCGCGCGATCGACGAGGCGCTGGCGCAGGCGCTGGTCAACCTCGAGGCGGTCGATGCGCCGGCGGGCGAGATGACGGTGTTGCTGGGGTCGGGCTGGCCCGGCGTGCTGCTCCATGAGGCGATCGGCCACGGGCTGGAGGGTGATTTCAACCGCAAAGGCACCTCGGCCTTTTCCGGGCGGATCGGCGAGCGCGTCGCGGCGCCGGGCGTGACGATCGTCGACGACGGCAGCCTCGCCGACCGGCGCGGCTCGCTGACGATCGACGACGAGGGCACGCCGACGTCGGAGACGATCCTGATCGAGGACGGCATCCTCAAGGGTTATATGCAAGACCGGCTCAATGCGCGGCTGATGGGGGTCGCGCCGACCGGCAACGGACGGCGCGAGAGCTTTGCGCATGCGCCGATGCCGAGGATGACCAACACCTTCATGAAGGCCGGCACGGACGATCCCGCCGAGCTGCTCAGCCGCGTGAAGAAGGGCATCTTCGCCAAATCGTTCGGCGGCGGGCAGGTCGATATCGTCTCGGGCAAGTTCACCTTCTCGTGCACCGAGGCCTACCGGATTGAGGATGGCAAGCTCGGCGCGCCGATCAAGGGCGCGACGCTGATCGGCGACGGGCCGAGCGTGCTGACCAAGGTGCTGGGCGTCGGCCACGACTTCGCGCTCGACGAGGGGATCGGCGTGTGCGGCAAGGGCGGGCAGAGCGTGCCCGCGGGCGTCGGCCAGCCGTCGCTGCTGATCGACGGGCTGACGGTGGGCGGGACGGCCTGAGCGCCGTCCGGTCGCGAACGAGTGCTATTCCGCGGGCACCGCAGCGACCGCGCGCGCCCTGCCCCGCCCGTAGCGCTGCGCCCACCGATGCGTCGGCGCTTCGACCACCAGCCAAAACACGATCGCGCCGCCGGTGCACAGGACGAGATACGCCAGCACCTTGCCGCTGTCCGCGATCACGCCGTCGCCGAACACGCGCCGCACGATGCTGCCGCTCAGCACCAGGATCGGGAAGTGGACGAGATACAGCGAGTAGGAGATCGCGCCCAGACCGATCAGCCACCGCTGCCGCCCGCCCGCCCCGAGCCAGCCGGCGCGTGACGCCCCGAACAGGCCGATCGCGGTCAGCATCGCGGGGGTGTTGAACACCTCCTCGGTCCCCGGCGCTCGCCACAGCGCGATGACGGCGATCACCGCCAGCGCCGCCGCCGGCACGACGCCGGCGCGCCGCCAGCCCGCGGCATAGGCCAGCGCCCCGGCGGCGAAGGCGAACCAGAAGTTCAGGAAGATGCCGCGCGGCACCCAATGCTGGTCGCCGACGCTGGAGGCGACCGCGGCGAGGATGAAGGCGGCGGGCAGCAGCCAGGCCGCACGCCGGACGGCCGGCGCGCCCGCCCGCGCGTGGCACCACGCCCATGCGCCCAGCAGCGTGACGATGTAGAATTGCACCTCATAGGTCAGCGTCCAGTATACGATCTGGATATCGGGCAGCCCGAGCAATTCCTGCAGGTAGAACAGATGTCCGATCACCGTGGCCGGCGCGGGCCACGGAAGCGGTTCGCCGTGGACCATCGCCACCGCCGCGCTCGCGACCAGCGCGATCGGGATTGACAGCCAATAGGCCGGATCGAGGCGCAGGCTGCGACGGATCGCGAACGTGCCCGCATAGCGGCCGTCGACCCGCTTTCCCCACAGGCTGTGCGCGATCACGAACCCGCTGAGGACGAAGAACACCGCCACCCCGCCGCGCCCGTCATCGAACACGATCTCGCGGACCGGCGACGGCATCGCGGTATAGAGGGTACGGATGCTTTGCAGCGTCCAGACATGGAACAGCACGACCCACAGGGCGGCGAGCCCGCGCAGGACCTGCAGCAAGTCGAAGCGTGTTGCCGGACCGGCAGCAACGGTCCCGGCACCCTCCCGCGCGTGCGGAGCGGAGGGAGGCATTGTTCCTGCTTTCTTGCCCAAGGACCGTCCACGTTGCAGCTTGATTCTTAACCCGCCCGCTATACCGACGATTCCTTGACGCGGTAATAAATCGACGGCGGCCAGGGCGGTGACGTGCACCCTCCTGCCCGGGTCGCGGAGACACACGCCTTGAAATGGGTTTTGCTCGCCCTGCTGCTGGGTCTTTGTCCGCTGTTCATCCAATATGCGCGACAGCCACGCTACCGGCCGATCTTCGGCTTCGCCTTCGGGGCGCTGCCCTTCCTGTTGTCGTTCCTGCACCTTTATATCGCGCCGGTTTCGTTCGCTTATTGGCCAGGGCACACCAAGGGCATCGAGGTATCGCTGATCGATTCGCTGGCGGTGGCGGTGCTGATCGCCACGCCGCGACGGCGCACGCGCCCCCCGTTCGTCTGGGCCTTCCTCCTCTACATCTTTCTGACGACGATCACCGTCACCTGGGCGATCGATAAGCTCGCCGCGCTCGGCTATGCGGTGCAGCTCATGCGGATGCTGCTGGTGTATCTCGCGGCGCTGCGGCTCTCGACGACGCCGCGCATCGCGCCGGCGGTCGTCGCTGGCGGCGTCTTCGCGCTGCTGTTCCAGCTCTTCTTTGCGGTGCAGCAGCATTTCCAGGGGGTGCTGCAGGCCGTGGGCACGTTCGGCGCGCAGAACCTGCTGGGGCTGATGACCAATCTGGTCGCCTTGCCGGCGCTGGCGATCCTGCTGTCCGGCGGGCGTCGCTGGTATGCCAAGGCCGGGCCGGTGGTGGCGTTGCTGATCGACCTCTTCACCGCCTCGCGCGCGACGATCGGCTTCGGGGCGATCGGCATGGGCGGGTTGCTGGTGGTGGCGAGCGTGTGGCGGTGGACCCCGCGCAAGCGGACGATGAGCGCGCTGGCGGCGGTCGCGATCCTGTGCGTCACCCCGTTCGCGATCCGGATGATCGGCGAGCGGTCGAACCACAACAATGTCGAGAGCAGCGACTCGGAGCGACAGGCGTTCAAGCGCGCCGCCTGGGCGATGATCCACGATCACCCGGCCGGCGTCGGCGCCAACAGCTATGTCATCGTCAGCAACGTCGACGGCTATTCGGCGCGCGCAGGCGTGGTCGCGTCGCAGGGCAGCCGCTCGACCAACGTCCACAACAGCTATCTGCTGGTCATGGCCGAAACCGGCGTGGCCAGCATCGTCTTCGTCGTCGTGATGATCGGCGGCGGGTTGCTGATGATGTTGCGCACCGCCTTCCGCCACCGCAGCGACCGGCGCGGCGACGTCCTGATCGGCTTCGGCATGACCCTGCTCACCGCCGGGCTGCACCTGAACTACGAATGGGCGTTCGTGATCTTCCCGGTCCAATATGTGATGTTCTTCTATCTGGGGCTCGGGATCGGGATCGCCGAGCAGGTCGAGGCCGATGCCGTGCGTGCGCGCCGAGAGGCGCTGGCGGCGCGTCGTCAGGCCAAGGACGCTTCCGGCGACGAACCCGCCGCCGGGCCGCTGCCCGCAGGCGCCTGATTGCCCCGCCCTGCCGCCGTCGGGCGGGCCGCTCTTCCTTGCGCGAGCGGGTCGACGCTTGTCGGACGCGACCGGATCGTGCTTCATGGCGCCAACGGCGCTGGGCATCGTCCATGCGCCTTTATGCGGAGCCGACCGATGGCCAAGTTCTTCCCTGCCCTGACGCCCGACCATCGCGCGTTCGTCGCCAAGCAGCCGGTGTTCTTCGTCGCCACCGCCGCCGCCGATGCGCGCGTCAACCTCAGCCCCAAGGGCATGGACAGCTTCCGCATCCTCGACGACACGACGGTCGCCTATCTCGATGTCGCGGGATCGGGGAACGAGACCAACGCGCATCTGCTCGCCGACGGGCGGATCACGATCATGTTCTGCGCCTTCGACAATCCCGCGCTGATCTTCCGCATCTACGGCCGCGGCCGTCCGGTGCTGCCGCAGGATGACGAATGGGCGGACCTCGCCGCGCATTTCACGCTGCTGCCCGGCACGCGGCAGATCTTCGTGATCGCGGTCGACGAGGTGCAGACGTCGTGCGGCTGGGGCGTGCCGTACATGGCGTTCGAGCGCGAGCGCGACACGCTCAACAAATATCACGCGAGCACCGACGATGCCACGCGCTTCGGCAAATATGCCGTCCGCACCCACAGCATCGACGGGCTGCCCGTGCGCAGCCCGACGCGCGTGCCCGCCTGATGGCGCTCGTCGAACTCGGCCGCTACGACCGCAACCTCGCCAACATCCTCGTCGCGCGGCTTGAATCCGACGGCATTCCCGCGCTCGCCTTCGACGGGGGCGCGAGCATCGCCGATGGCAGCTGGCTGCTGATCCCGGTCCGCGTCATGGTCGACGAGGACGATCTCCTCGCCGCACAGACGATCGCGGGCGCTGCCTGATTTTTGAGCAGCGGTGACGCGCTGCACAATTATTAACGATCGTTAGCACCTTTCGACCTGCCCGCGCCCTCTGCGTGCAATTGGCACGCTGTTTGCGAAGCTCCCGGACGGGACAAACGCAAAGGGGGCGTGATGAAGCTGGTCATAGCCATCATCAAACCGTTCAAGCTCGACGAGGTGCGCGAGGCGCTCACCACCGTCGGTGTGGCCGGGATGACGGTGTCGGAGGTGAAGGGGTTCGGTCGCCAGAAGGGCCAGACCGAAATCTACCGCGGCGCCGAATACAGCACCAACATGGTGCCCAAGATCAAGATCGAGGTCGTGTGCGCCAGCGACATCGCCGACCGTGTGGTCGAGGCGATCCAGGCCGCCGCCAACACCGGCGCGATCGGCGACGGCAAGATCTTCGTGCTCGATGTCGGACAGGCGGTGCGGATCCGCACCGGCGAAACCGACGACACGGCATTGTGATGGGGGGACCGATGACGCTTTCCAGAAAGATTGCGGGCAGCGCCGGGGCGTTGGCCGCCACGCTGCTCACCGCCGCGCCGGCGCTGGCGCAGGGCGCTGCCGGCCCGGTCCGCGCACCGGGCGCCGAAGCCGCCGTCGCGATGATCAACAAGGGCGACACCTCGTGGCTGCTGATCTCGGCGGCGCTGGTGCTGATGATGTCGATCCCTGGCCTCGCGCTGTTCTACGGCGGGCTGGTGCGCACCAAGAACATGCTCAGCGTGCTGATGCAGGTGTTCATGATCGTCTCGGTCGCCAGCCTCGTGTGGGTGTGCTGGGGCTACAGCATGGCCTTCACCAGCGGCAATGCGTTCGTCGGCGGGCTGTCGAAGGCGTTCCTCGCCGGCGTCGGGCCGACTTCGGTCGCGGCGACCTTCTCCAACAACGTCTACGTGCCCGAATATGCGTTCATCGCCTTCCAGATGACCTTCGCGTGCATCACGCCCGCGCTGATCGTCGGTGCGTTTGCGGAGCGGGTGAAGTTCACGCCGCTGCTGATCTTCGTCGTGCTGTGGCTGACGATCGTCTATTTCCCGATGGCGCACATGGTCTGGTACTGGGCGGGCCCGGACTTCCTGGCCGACGCGCCGACCGACGCCGGGCTGCTGTACGGCTGGGGCGCGCTCGATTTCGCGGGCGGCACGGTGGTGCACATCAACGCCGGGATCGCGGGCCTCGTCGGCTGCCTCATCATCGGCAAGCGCCACGGCTACAAGTCGGAGCCGATGCCGCCGCACTCGCTGACCATGACGATGATCGGCGCCTCGCTGCTGTGGGTCGGCTGGTTCGGGTTCAACGCCGGCTCCAACCTGGAGGCCAATGGCGGCGCGGCGCTCGCGTTCGTCAACACCTTCGTCGCCACGGCCGCGGCGGCGGTCGCCTGGGCGGTGATCGAGCAGATCGTCCACAAGAAGCCGTCGCTGCTGGGCGGCGTGTCGGGGGCGGTCGCCGGCCTCGTCGCGATCACCCCGGCTGCGGGCTTCGCGGCGCCGATGACCTCGATCATCCTCGGCTTCGTCGCCAGCGCGGTGTGCTTCTTCTTCGTCACCACGGTGAAGAACAAGCTCGGCTATGACGACACGCTCGACGTGTTCGGCGTCCACTGCATCGGCGGGATCATCGGCGCGATCGCGACCGGGATCGTCGCCGACCCGTCGCTCGGCGGTCAGGGCTTCATCGACTACACCAGCTTCCCGTCAGTCGCCGGCAAATATGACATGGCCGCGCAGGTCATCACGCAGATCAAGGCGGTCGTGCTGACGCTGGTGCTGTCGGGCGGCGTGTCGGCGGTGCTGTTCTACGGCATCAAGGCGACGATGGGGCTGCGTCCCTCGCTCGAGGTCGAGGTCGAGGGTCTCGACATCAACGAGCATGGCGAACGCGCCTACAATTATTGACGACTTCGCGGGGTGGCGACGGTCGCCGCCCCGCCACCGATGTTCCTCCTGCGGACAACACCTCGAGGCCCGGCGCGGAAACGCGACCGGGCCCTTTTTTGCGTGCTGCGCTGCAAGATGACGTCGGGCCCGGGATGCGCTATATAAGTGTCCGGCGTCGGGCGATCCCGTACCAGCGAGACCCCGGCTCCGAGAAGGAGAGGATGGGTCATGTTGAGGATCAGGAACGCGGGCCATCACGGCATGGTCGCCGCCGGACTCGCGGCGATGTTCACCGCTGCGATACTTGGTGCACAGCTTGCCGCGGATGCAGTGGTCTATGTCGGCGAGCTGCTGATACGCTGACGAGCGCGCAACAACGGCAATTGGGTTCTTTGACTCGTCATTGCGAGCGTAGCGAAGCAATCCAGAGCCGGACCAGGACGCCCTGGATTGCTTCGCTACGCTCGCAATGACGCAGCAAGTAGATGCTACCGCGCTCTAAAGCCATTCCCGTCGCCCCAGACTTGATCCGGGGCGACAAAGGTAGGTTAATTCGGTAACCGGATCTCGAACATCGTCGGCCAGCGCTTTCCGGTGACGAACAGCCGCCGCGCCTTCGCGTCCCAGGCGATGCCGTTCGCCACCGCCTCGGGATCGCGCGCGCCGACCTCGGCGACGATCGCGCGCAGGTCGATCACGCGCGTCACCACGCCGCTGCGCGGATCGATCGCGACGATGAACGGCTGGTGCCAGACGTTAGCGAGGATTTGCCCGTCGACCATCTCCAGCTCGTTGATCTGATCGAGCGCCCGCCCGGCGAAGGTGACCGTGACGGTCCGTCGCACCTTCATCGTCGCCGGATCGTGGAAGGTCAGCGTCGCGCTGCCGTCCGAACGGATCAGCGAGGTCGCATCGGACGTCAGCCCCCAGCCTTCGCCGGCATACCGCATCGTCCCCAGCGGCTTGAGCGTCGCGGCGGTCCAGCGGTGCGCGATGCCGTCATGCCAGGTCAGGCTGATCGCCTGTCCCTTCCACAGCGCCAGCCCCTCGCCGAACTGCGCCGCCGGGATCGTACGCCGCAGCGTGACCTTGCCGCTGACCGGATCGACGCGCCGCACGTCGGATCGCCCCTCCAGCCCGACACTCTCGATCAACGCCCCGCCATGCCACACCAGCCCCTCTGTAAAGGCGGCGCGATCGTGCGGCAGCCGCCGAACGACGATTGGGACGACCAGCGCAGGCTGGCGCGCCATGACGGCCGACGCGGCCTGGGGCGGAGCCGCCCCGGCCGGACCGGCGAGGGCGAGAAGCGGAAGAAGCAGCCAGCGCGACATGCGCTTGCGGTACGATGCCGCGCGCCGCGGAGCAATCACGTTGCGGCGCGTGGCGCGGTCATCCCGCTTTCGCCGGTGTGCCCGCGACCGCGTTGACGGTTGCGATCCCCTGGTCGTTGATCGACACCACCCACGGCGTCCCGTCGTCGCAGGTGGCGACCCAGCTCGGATTGCCCTGGATCGCCGGCCCGGCGATCGAGCGCGTCACGCCCTGGCACGCGCGGCCCGCGTCGCTGATCGCGCGGAACAGCACGCCGTTGCGCTCTTTCTCGTTCAACTGCCCGATCTGCGCCAGATAATTGCCGCTGCTGTTGTTCGTGGCGGCCGAGGCATTGTCCGCCTGCGACGACGAGCCGCAGGCGGCGAGCGACAGCGGCAGGATGGCAGCGATCATGGCGTGGCGAATCATGGATGGCCCCTCGACGGCGAACGATGCGCCGGTTTAACATTCTTCACAGCTTCGGGTTGCACCTTCCTTGCGATGGTCGTGGGGAGCGAATCGTGAGGGTCTTTGTGATGCGTGGACGACGGTCGATCGGGCTGGTGGCGGGATTGGCGATGCTGGCATCGTGCGGCGGCGGGGACGGCGGCGGCACGAGTGCGGGGTCCAGCAGCGGCAGTGCCGGCGGCGGCGCGACCGGAGGCGTCACCACCCCCACCGGTTGCGCGCTGCGTGCGCGGCAGAACTGGGTGCAGGCGGAGATGAACGAATGGTATCTCTTTCCGGAGACGCTGCCCACCAGCATCGATCCGGGCAATTATACCGACGTCGACAGCTTCCTCGACGCGCTCACCGCCACCGCGCGGGCGCAGCGCAAGGATCGCTATTTCACCTACCTGACCTCGCTGGCGCAGGAGAATGCCTATTATTCGTCGGGCGCGACCGCGGGGCTCGGCGTGCGGCTGGCGTTCGATGCGACCAACCGGCTGTTCGTGACCGAAGCCTATGAGAATGCGCCGGCCTTGAACGCCGGGATCGATCGCGGCGCGCAGATCGTCGGCATCGGCAACACCGCGACGTCGATCCGCTCGGTCGCCGACATCCTGGCGAGCGGCAACGACGCGCTCGACAGCGCGCTCGACACGTCCAGGCCCGGCACCGTCCGCTTCCTGCGCATCACCGACGCCAACGGCACGCGCGACATCTCGGTGGCGAGCGCCGATTATGCGATCTCGCCGGTGTCGACGCGCTATGGCAGCAAGGTGATCGACGATAACGGGCGCAAGGTCGGCTACGTCAACCTGCGCACCTTCATCGACATCGCCGACGACCAGTTGCGCAGCGCCTTCGGCACGTTCCGCGCGCAGGGCGTGACGCAGGTGATCGTCGACCTGCGCTATAACGGCGGCGGGCTGCTCGACACCGCCGAGACGTTCACCGACCTGCTCGGCGCCGCGCGCTCGACCAGCGATGTGCAGGCGTACACCACCTTCCGCTCGTCGAAGTCGAGCCAGAACCAGATCCGCCGCTTCGCCAGCGAGATGAATGCGATCGCCCCGACGCGGATCGCGTTCATCGGCACCGGGCAGACCGCGTCGGCCAGCGAATATGTCATCAACGCGCTGATCCCGTACCTGCACGGCGATCTCGCGCTGGTCGGCAGCAACACCTACGGCAAGCCGGTCGGGCAGATCGCGCGCGACAATCCGTCGTGCAGCGACGACCGGCTGCGCGTGATCGCGTTCGCGCTCCAGAATTCGGCGCGGCAGGGCGATTATTACGACGGCCTCGCGACCAAGGTGGAATCAAGCTGCCAGGCCGCCGACGATTACACGCGGCAGCTGGGCGACGCGAACGAGACCTCGGTGCGCACCGCGCTCGACTGGATCGCGGGGCGCGGCTGCACGCGGATCGGCGCGAGCGCGTCGGCGGCGCGGACGACGGGGCTGTTCGCGGGCTCGCAGCGCCCGGTGCTGGCGACCAACCCGACCACCGCACAACGCGAGACGCCGGGACTGTATTGAGCGAAATTTGGACGTCGCCCCGGATCACGTCCGGGGCGACGGCGAACGGCTAGTCCTTCCAGCCCCAATAGAGCTGCGCCGGCGGCACGTTCCACCATTCCATATCGTGATCGATGCGGTCGAAGTGCGGCGCGATGAAGTCGCGGACCTTGGGGCTGAACTGATAGACGAGGAACGCACCGCCGACGCGCAGCACGCGCTGCGTCGCGGCGGCGATCGCCGGACCGATGCCGTCGGGCAGCGTCGAGAACGGCAGCCCCGACAGCACGTAATCGGCGCCCTCATGCCCGTGTTCCGCAACGATCCGCTCGACGTCCGCCGCCGAGCCGTGCACCGCGACGAAGCGTGAATCGGTGATCGTGTGGTCGAGGTAGCGGATGAAGTCCGCATTGGTGTCGATCGCGATCAGCATCGCGTCGGGCGCCATCCGCTCGAGGATCGGGCGGCAGAAGGTGCCGACCCCCGGACCATATTCGACGAACAGCTTGCAATTGGCCCAGTCCACCGGGCCCAGCATCTTCGCGATCAGCCGGTCCGACGAGGGGATGATCGAGCCGACCATGACGGGGTGCTTCAGGAAGCCGGTGAAGAACATCTGCCACGGTCCGGGCACGCCGGCGGCTTTGCTGCGGTCGCGCCGCACGGCGTCGGTGGAACTGGTCATGTGGAAAAAACGGCTCCCGAACCTGGTGTGATGACGTTTTCGCGTCATCCGCATGACGAACGCCTTGCAGGCGAAGCGGTTGCCATAGCCGGGTTGCGCGCGGCCCCCAAGGCCCTAATCGACATGGGCACAGGACCGGGGCCACGGGAGGGATCGGGAGCGGTGGCGGTGAAGCAGGCGCGGGACACGACATTCGCCTTGATGTTCATGGTGATGCTGACGATCGCGGCCGGCAACACCGCGCTGCAGTCGGTGCTGCCCGCGCTCGGCCGCTCGCTGGGCGTGCGCGATGCCGAGGTGGCGCTCGCCTTCTCGATCTCGGCGCTGTTCTGGGTGCTGGCCGCGCCGTTCTGGGCGCATCGCTCGCACCGTCACGGGCGGCGCGCGATGATCCTGCTTGGGCTCGGCGGCTATGCGATCAGCCTCGTGCTGTGCGGCGTGTTCCTGCTCGCGGGGATCAACGGCTGGATCGGCGGCACCGCGGCGTTCGTGCTCTTCATCCTCGGTCGCGTGATCTACGGCGCGACCGGCGCCGCCGCCCCGCCCGCGGTGCAGGCGCTGGTCGCGGGCAGCACGACGCGGGAGGAGCGGACGCGCGCGTTGACCCTGCTCGCCTCCGCGTTCGGGCTGGGGACGATCCTCGGCCCCGCGCTCGCACCCTATCTGATCCTCGGCCATATCGGTCCGGTCGCGATCGGGCTTGCGGCACCGGCGTTCGTCTTCGCGCTGTTCGGCGCGGCGATGCTGGTCGCGGTGTGGCGACGGCTGCCCGACGATCGACGCGTCGCCGACGACGCGCACGGCGCCGCCACCGCCTATCCGTCGATCGGCGGCCAATCCTCGGGCGCGAGCGTCACCGCGGCGATCGCGCCGGAGGGCGGCGGACGGATCGGTGCGCTCGACCCGCGCCTCCGCTGGTGGCTGCTGGTGGGACTGGTGATGGGTCATGCGCAGGCGATGACCGGACAGGTGATCGGCTTCCTCGTCATCGACCGGCTCGGCGTGTCGCCGGTCGACGCGCTGGGCGCGACCGGGCTGGTGCTGATGACCGGGGCGGGCGCATCGCTGCTCGCGCAATGGGGAATGATTCCGCTGCTCGATCTGCGCCCGCGCGCGCTGGTGCTGGTCGGGCTCGCGCTCGCCGCCGCCGGCTGCTGGGCGACCGGTCACGCCACCACCCTGCCCGCGATCGCCAGCGGCTATGCGCTCGCCAGCCTCGGCTTCGGGTTCGTCCGGCCGGGGTTCACCGCCGGGTCGAGCCTCGCGGTCGACGCGTCATTGCAAGCGTCGGTGGCGGGCAAGGTGACGAGCATCAGCGGCGCGAGCTTCGTGCTCGGGCCGTCGATCGGCGTGGCGCTTTACGGCGTCGGGCATGCGTTGCCCTATGATGCCGCCGCGATCGCATGCGTGGCGATGTTGCCGCTCGGGTGGCGGGCGCTCAGGGAATAGGTTTTCTCGCGCAGAGACGCAGAGGCGCAGAGATGTTGCGCCGCAGGCTGACGAACGATCCTTCGTGACGGATGGATAGTTTGCCTGCGGCGCAACATCTCCGCGTCTCCGCGCCTCCGCGTGAACCTAAACCTCCTTGCCCCCCGGCCGCGCGGTCAGCTGGCCCGGCGCGATGAAGCCGATCGGCTGGATCGCATTCGCCTCCTGCTTCAGCCGCGCCGCCATCTGCTCGTAATCGCGCTCCACCTCCGGCGTCACGCTCGCGCGGCTTTCCTCCAGCGCGCGCTCGAAATGCGCGCGGCGCACCTCGCGCGTGTCGAGCGACTCGCGCAGCGCGATCAGGCCGGCGCGCCGCACGACATCCTCCAGATCGGCGCCGGTGAAGCGCTCGGTCCGCGCCGCCACCGCATCGAGGTCGACGTCGGGCGCCAGCGGCATCTTCTGCGTTTGGATGTCGAGGATCCGCCGCCGCCCCGCCGCATTGGGCACGCCGACATAGACCAATTCGTCGAACCGTCCGGGCCGCAGCAACGCCGGGTCGATCAGGTTCGGACGATTGGTCGCGCCGATCACCACCACCGACTGGAGTTCCTCCAGCCCGTCCATCTCGGCAAGGATCGTGTTGACCACGCGCTCGGTCACCTGCGGCTCGCCCAGCCCGCCGCCGCGTGCCGGGACCAGCGAGTCGAGTTCGTCGATGAAGATCACGCACGGCGCGACCTGCCGTGCGCGCTGGAACAGCCGCGCGATCTGCTGCTCGCTCTCGCCATACCATTTGCTGAGCAGGTCGCTCGATTTGGTGGCGATGAAATTCGCCTGCGCCTCGCGGGCGACCGCCTTGGCGAGCAGCGTCTTGCCCGTGCCCGGCGGGCCGTAGAGCAGGAAGCCCTTGGCGGGACGGATGCCCAGCCGCCGGAACGCGTCCGGGTCCTTCAGCGGTAGCTCGACGCCTTCCTTCAGCCGCATCTGCGCATCATCGAGCCCGCCGACGTCGGACCATTTGACGGTCGGCGCCTGCACCATCACCTCGCGCATCGCGCTCGGCTGGACACGCTTCAGCGCCTCGCCGAAATCCTCGCGCGTCACCGCGAGCGTGTCGAGCACCTCGGCCGGGATCGTGCGATCCTCCAGGTTGAGCCGCGGCATGATCCGCCGCACCGCCTCGATCGCCGCCTCACGGGTCAGCGCGCCGAGATCGGCGCCGACGAAGCCGAACGTTTGGCGTGCGAGCTGGTCGAGGTCCACCGCATCGCCCAGTGGCATGCCGCGCGTGTGGATACCCAGGATCTCGCGCCGACCGCGCTCGTCGGGGACGCCGACGATGATCTCGCGGTCGAAACGGCCCGGCCGGCGCAGCGCCTCGTCGATCGCCTCGGGGCGGTTGGTCGCCGCGATCACCACCAGATTGGCGCGCGCCTCCAGCCCGTCCATCAGCGTCAGCAGTTGCGCGACGACGCGCTTCTCCGCCTCGCCCGACACTTGGCCGCGCTTGGGCGCGATCGAGTCGATCTCGTCGATGAACACGATCGACGGCGCGGCCTTGCTGGCTTCCTCGAACACCTGCCGCAGCCTTTGTTCGGATTCGCCATAGGCCGAGCCCATGATCTCGGGGCCGTTGATGAGGAAGAATTGCGCGTCGGACTCGTTCGCCACCGCACGCGCCAGCCGCGTCTTGCCGGTGCCGGGCGGCCCGTGCAGCAGCACGCCCTTGGGCGGATCGACGCCGAGCCGCTGGAACAGTTCGGGATAGCGCAGCGGTAGCTCGACCATCTCGCGGAGCTGATCGATCGTCTGCCCCATGCCGCCGATGTCGTCATAGGTGACGTCGGCACGGCGCGCGGCCTGCGGCTCCTCATATTCGGGGCGCAGCTCGATCTCGGTGCTCTCGTCGATATGGACGACGCCCTTGGGGCTCGCCGAGACGACCAGCAGGCGGATTTCCTGGAGCGCATAGGCAGGCGCGTTGACGTAGCGCTCCATCCCCGGCGGCATGTTCTGGACGCGCTGGTGGCCGGCGGTGGCGACGATATCCCCCGCGCACAGCGGCCGGCCGAAGAAGGTGCGCTTCAGCGCGTTGGTCGATCCCTGCAGGCGCAAATTCTGCTGCGCGGGCGCGAAGACCACGCGCGTCGCCGCCTTCGATTCGGCGCGCCGCACCTCGACGAAATCGCCCGAGCCGACTCCGGCATTGGCACGCTGCAACCCGTCGATGCGGACCAGCTCCAGCCCCTCGTCCTCGGCATAAGGGCCGATCGCGCGCGCCGGGGTGGTCTTCTTGCCGACGATCTCGACGACGTCGCCGTCGGTGATCCCCAGCGCGGCGAACACCGCACGCGGCAGATGCGCGACGCCGCGCCCGCTATCCTCGGGCCGCGCGTTCGCAACCTGCAACTTCACCACTGTTTCGTCGGCATCCGCCATGTCGTTCCTTTCGCGCGGCCAGGGGCCGAGCGCAGGAGATAGGGAGGCGGTTCCGCATTGCGAGCCGACGCGCCACGCGAGGCAGACGAAAAAAAGGCCAGCCCCAGGGGGCCGGCCGTTTGAAGTTTTTAGGAGAGGATGCCTGAAAGGCCCATCCTATGTGCGCCGCGGCATTCACCTTCGCAAGTGCGAAATGGTAGCGGTATGCTTGCATTTTCTGCAAGTGTCGCGGCGATTGTTGTTGCGCGCGGGACCGGATGTTGCATGATGCACCGCAACAGCCAATCTGGACCATTCGCGATCCCGCCATGCGCCGGCTTCCGCCCCTCACTGCGATCGAGGCCTTCGTGGCCGTTGCGCGCCTCGGCTCGATCAAGGCCGCGGCGCAGGAGCTTGCGCTGTCGCCTCCGGCACTCAGCCGCCGGATCCAGACGCTCGAACGCTTCATCTCGCGCCCGCTGTTCGATCGCCGCCATCAGGCGATGGTCCCCAATGCCGATGGCGAGCGGTTGCTGGCGGCGATCGCCCCCGCGCTCGATGGCATGTCCGACGCGATCGAGGGGATGACCAGCGGCAACGACGTGCTGCGGCTGCGGCTCGGGGTGCTGCCGCTTTATGCGTCGCAGCGATTGTTCCCGCGGCTGGGCGAGCTACGCGCCGCGCATCCCGAACTGCACCTCGACATCGATACCGGTGGCAACGCGCTCGCGCGACTCGGCGAGGGGCTCGATGCGGTGATCGTCGTCGCGCGCGATATCGACCCGATGCTCTATTCGGAGCGGCTCGACCGCAACATGGTGTACCCGATCGGTGCGCGCGCGTTGCTCGACGGGCAACATCCACTGCGCTCACCCGAACAGATGCGCCAGCACAGCGTATTGCTCCACCGCGACATGCCCGACACGTTCGCGGCATGGAGTCAGGCGGCCGGCTATCCGGGGATGGAGCCGGTCGCGATCGACTATTTCGATACCGGCGTGCTGATTCTGGAGGCGGCGGCGCAGGGGCTGGGCGTCGCCTTCATGCACGAGAATCACTTCCAGGACGCGAACGACCCGCGGCTGGTGCGATTGTTCGATATCGATGTCACCAGCCCGTACAGCTACTGGTTCGCGTGCCGCCCGCGCGCGCTCCAGACCAAGCCGGTCAAGATCTTCCGCGACTGGCTGATCCGGACGCTGCGCGAGGGGTGATTTCCGTGTGCGGGGGGACTGTCGAAAGCGCTGTCCTACACCGTCCAACATTCGGCATCATGCGGCCGGGCCGCGCACCGCGATCGAACGGCGCGCGTGCTCCTGCCCCGCGTGGCGCAAACTTTGCCAACTTAGGAGCCGCCCCGGCATCCGGACACCGGGGCGAGTCGCGACCGGATCAGGCCGCCTTCATCGAGACGATCTTGCCGGGGTTCGCGGGCGGCTCACCCTTGGGCAGCGCGTCGATCAGCTCCATCCCGTCGGTCACCTGACCCCAGACGGTGTACTGCCCGTCGAGGAAGCGCGCATCGTCGAAGCAGATGAAAAACTGCGAGTTCGCCGAATTCGGGTCCATTGTCCGCGCCATCGAACAGGTGCCGCGCACATGCGGCTCCTTGCTGAATTCCTGCTTGAGGTTCGGCTTGTCCGACCCGTGCATCCCGGTGCCGGTCGGATCGCCGCCCTGCGCCATGAAGCCGGGGATCACGCGGTGGAACACCACGCCGTCGTAAAAGCCGTCGTTCGCCAGCTCGGCGATCCGCGCGACATGCTCGGGCGCCAGATCGGGGCGCAGCTTGATCGTCACGTCGCCGCCGTCCAGCGTCAGGGTCAGCGTGGAATAGGTCTCGGTCACAGGCAGTTCCTTTCTTGCCGTATGCGCGCGCCCCTATCGGTCCCGCGCCCGGCTGGCAAATGCATGACGCCCGCGCTAGGTGCCGGAGCGTCGACGCGCAACAAGGGAGCCGGCAGATGAGCGAGACCGAGCTGCGCGACGCCTATGAGGAGCAGGACGACCGCGAGGAGCGCCTCGACGAAGACGACCGGCTCAAGCCCGAGTTCGTCCGCGCGGTGCTCGACGCGGTCGAGGCCGGCGACGTGGCCGAAGCGCATGCGCTGGTCGAGCCGCTCCACCCCGCCGACATCGCCGATCTGTTCGAGCTGACTCCCGAGGATTGCCGCCGCGATCTCGCCGCGGCGGTCAGCGATCTGCTCGACGCCGACGTCTTCGCGGAGATGAACGACTACGTCCGCGAGGCGCTGATCGACGCGCTCGACGCGCGGCAGGTCGCGGATATCGCCAGCGAACTCGATACCGACGACGCGGTCGCGATCATCGAGGACATGGAGCCGGAGGACCAGCGCGAGGTCCTGCGCGCAATGGAGCCCGACGATCGCGCCGCGATCGAAGAGGCGCTGTCCTACCCCGAGGAATCCGCCGGTCGCCTCATGCAGCGCGATCTGGTCGCGGTGCCGGAGCATTGGACGGTCGGCGACGTGCTCGACTATCTGCGCGCCGACGAGACGCTAACGACCGATTTCTGGGAAATCTTCGTGGTCGATCCGACGCATGAGCCGGTCGGCACCTGCTCGCTGAGCTGGATCCTCCGCACTCCCCGCAGCATCGCGATCGCCGACGTCATGCAGCGCGAACAGACGCTGATCCCGGTCGACATGGACCAGGAGGAGGTCGCGCTGCGCTTCCAGAAGTACGCGCTGATCTCCGCCGCCGTCGTCGACGGCTCCGGGCGGCTGGTGGGCATGATCACCGTCGACGACGTCGTCCATATCATCCAGCAGGAGGCCGGCGAGGACGCGCTGCGGTTGTCGGGCGCAGGCGAAGGCGATATCAACGAGCCGATCCGGTTCACGGTGCGTACCCGGCTGACCTGGCTGCTGATCAACCTGCCGACCGCGATGTTGGCCGCGACCGTCGTCGGCCTGTTCGACGAACGGATCGCGCGCTTCGCGGTGCTCGCGCAATTGATGGGGATCGTCAGCGGGATGGGCGGCAACGCCGGCACGCAGACGCTCGCCGTCGTCGTGCGCGCGCTCGCCACCAACCAGCTGACGGGCTCGAACACCATGCGGATGATCGTCCGCGAGTTGCGCATCGCCGGCAGCAACGGCGTCGGCCTCGGGCTGCTGGTCGGGGCGGGCTCCTATCTGTGGTTCGGCAATCCGGCGCTGGCGACGGTGTTCGGGTTGGCGTTGTTCATCAACAACATCGTCGCCGGGCTCGCGGGTGTGCTGGTACCGGTGACGCTCGACCGGTTCGACGTCGATCCGGCCGTGGCGTCGTCGGTGTTCGTCACGACCTGCACCGACTCGCTGGGATTTTTCACCTTCCTCGGGCTTGCGGCGCTGTGGGGATTGGGGGGATAAACCTCCCCTTCATTCCGCCGGCATGCGAGTGACTTACCGCTCGCGCGTCGCGGCGAACTTCACCTTCGGGTAGCGGTCCTGCACATAGCCGACCTCCCACGCGCTCTTGGCGAGAAACACCGGATTGCCGTCGCGGTCCTTGGCCATCGCCGAGCGATTCAGGTCGGTGAAGTTCTTCAGCTCCGCCGGGTCCTCCGCCGAAATCCAGCGCGCAGTGTCGAACGGCGCCGGCTCGAGCCCGGCCGCGACCTTATATTCCGCATCGAGCCGGCTGAGCAGCACGTCGAGCTGCAGCTGCCCGACGACGCCGATGATCCAGTTGCCGCCGATCTCGGGATAGAAGACCTGCGTCACCCCTTCCTCGGCCATGTCGTCGAGCGCCTTGCGAAGCTGCTTGGTCTTGGTCGGGTCCTTGAGCGCGACGCGGCGCAGGATTTCGGGCGCGAAATTGGGCAGACCGGTGAAGCGGACATCGGCCCGCTCCGACAGCGTATCGCCGACGCGCAGCGTGCCATGATTGGGGATGCCGATGATGTCGCCCGGAAACGCCTCATCCGCGACTTCGCGATTCTGCGCGAAGAACAGGATCGGCGAATGGACCGCGATCGGCTTGCCATGGCCCGTCGGGGTCAGCTTCATGCCGCGCTTGAAGGTGCCCGAGCAGAGCCGCATGAACGCGATCCGGTCGCGATGCTGCGGGTCCATGTTGGCCTGCACCTTGAAGACGAAGCCGGTGACTTCCTTCTCCTCCGGCGCGACCGGCGCGGGCTCGGCGGGCTGCGGACGCGGCGGCGGGGCATAGTCGCTGAGCGCCGCGATCAGGTCCGCGGGGCCGAAATCCTTGAGCGCCGAGCCGAAATAGACCGGGGTCAGATCGCCGTTGCGATACGCCTCGGCATCGAAGGACGCGTAACCGGCCTGCGCCAGCTCGATCTCCTCCGCCACCGCCTCGGGCAGCGTCGGTGCCTCTTCGATCTTGCCCTGGAACAACCGGCTGTCGCCCTCGGGGCGTGCGATGCGGTTGGTGGACAGGTCGAGGATGCCCTCGAACGTGCCCCCCATCCCGACCGGCCATGTCATCGGGCAGACATCGAGCGCCAGCATGTCGGCGATCTCGTCGAGCAGCTCGAACGTCGGCCGGCCTTCGCGATCGACCTTGTTGACGAAGGTGATGATCGGCACCGAGCGTAGCCGGCACACCTCGAACAGCTTGCGCGTCTGCGCCTCGATGCCACGCGCCGCGTCGATGACCATGATCGCCGAATCGACCGCGGTCAGCGTGCGATAGGTGTCCTCGCTAAAATCCTCGTGCCCGGGGGTGTCGAGCAGGTTGAAGGTGATCCCGCCGCTTTCGAACGTCATCACGCTGGACGTGACCGAGATGCCGCGCTGCTGCTCAATCTTCATCCAGTCCGATCGTGCGCGCCGGTTCTGCCCGCGCGCCTTCACCTCGCCGGCGAGATGGATCGCGCCGCCGAAATAGAGCAGCTTCTCGGTCAGCGTCGTCTTGCCCGCGTCGGGGTGGGAGATGATCGCAAAGGTACGGCGGGGAGACGTCATGCGGGTTCCAGCGGTTCGGGCAACTGCCGCGGTCGCGCGGCGATGTGGAGCGCGCGGATAGCAGGATGACGCGCGGAGGGACAGGGGCGCGCCGGACGTCTATACCGTTCTTGCGGCTCGACCCGTGATCCTGATTCTTTCGGGCGGGCATAGGACAGCCGGGAGCCGGATCACGTCCGGGGCGACGAAGGAGGAAGGTCAAACGACAACGGCCCGCCCGACCGAAGTCGCGCGGGCCGCCGTTCGTTCACGAGGAACCGGGCTGCTTAGCTGCCCGACTCCAGGTTCACGGCCGCGTACTTGCCGCGACGATCGACCTCGATCTCGAAGCTCAGGCGGTCGCCCTCGTTGAGCGTCGGCATCCCCGCGCGCTCGACGGCCGAGATGTGCACGAACGCATCGGGCTGTCCGTCGTCGCGCTGAATGAAGCCGAAGCCCTTCATCGCGTTGAAGAACTTGACGGTGCCCGTCGCCTTCTCGCCCGTCAGCTGACGCTGCGCGCCACCCGCTGCACCACCGGCCCGCGGACCGCGATCGCCACGGTCGCCGAAGCCACCTTCACGCGGCGGCGCACGATCGGTAACGGCCATCGGCTCGCCATCGATCTTCAGATCGGTCGCCGACACGCGGCCACCGCGATCGACCAGGGTGAAGCCGAGCGGCTGCCCCTCGGCCAGACCCGACAGACCCGCCTGCTCGACCGCCGAGATGTGCACGAACACGTCCTCGCCGCCGTCATCACGGACGATGAAGCCGAAGCCCTTCTGCCCGTTGAAGAACTTGACCACGCCGGTGCCTTCACCGACGACCTGCGGGGGCATGCCGCCACCGCCGCCGCCACCGAAGCCGCGGCCACCGCCGCCACCACCGAAGCCGCCGCCACCGCCGCCGCGGAAACCACCGCCACCGCCGCCGCCGAAGCCACCGCCGCCACCACCGAAGCCGCGACCGCCGCCAAAGCCGCCACCGCCACGATCTTCAAAGCCGCCGCCGAAGCCGCCGCCACCAAAACCGCCGCCGCCGCCGAAATCGTCACCGCCGCCGAAGCCGTCGCGCTTGTCGCGCCCACGCCCGCCGCGCTGCCCGCGGCCGCCCTTGTCGTAACCCATAACCCTGTTCGTCTTCCCGGTCCGCCCGATAACTGTCATCAGGGCCACGCGCAGGACGGCGAACGCGGCTCCCCTCGACGCAGGACCTACTGCGCCTCATCACCTCCATAGACCATCTTGCGCCGCCCTGCGAATCGTTTTCCGCATCTTTTCAAGCAATGACCGCCAAGTGCCGCAGATCGGTCGCATTGTTGCCACGTTCCGTCGTCGCGGTGCGCACGAGTCACGAAGCGATTGAGCCCGGCGACCCGCGCCGTTACAGGCCGCATATGGCTGTACACCTGCATGAAGAAGACCTGCCCGGCGACGTGTTCGCCGCCGGCGCCGCGATCGCCGTCGACACCGAGACGATGGGGCTTGTCACCCCGCGCGATCGTCTGTGCCTGGTGCAATTGTCGGATGGCGGCGGGGACGAGCATCTCGTGCGCTTCGCGCCGGGCAGCGACTATGCCGCGCCGGTGCTGCGACAGGTGCTGGCCGATCCCGGTCGGCTGAAGCTCTATCATTTCGGCCGCTTCGACATTGCGGCGATCCGTCACTATCTCGGCGTCGTGGCCGCGCCGGTCTATTGCACCAAGACCGCGTCGCGGCTGGTGCGGACCTACACCGATCGGCACGGATTGAAGGAGCTGGTGCGCGAATTGCTGGGGCAGGACATCTCGAAGCAGCAGCAATCCTCCGACTGGGGCGGCCCGGTGCTGAGCGATGCGCAGCGCGATTACGCCGCCTCGGACGTTCGCTACCTGCACCGCCTGAAGGAAGAGCTCGACCGTCGTCTGGCGCGCGAGGGCCGCACCGCGCTGGCGCAGGCGTGTTTCGACTTCCTGCCGGCGCGTGCCGAGCTGGACCTGGCGGGCTGGCCGGAGGTGGACATCTTCGCGCATGTCTGACGTTGCGCTCCGCGTCCGATCGGAACGGCAGCGCTGGGCGCAGCCCGGCGGGCGGCACGATCGCGTCATCGCGATCGCCAACCGCGCGTTGCCGGCCTCGATCGGCGTGCTGTTCGCGTTCCTCGTGATGGCGCCACTGACGATGGGCGGAGACGCGTCGTTCGTCCTCGACAAGAATCGTGTCGAGGTCGCCAAGGAACGCATGAAGCTGCGCGAGGCGCGCTATCGCGGCACCGACGCCAAGGGGCAGCCGTTCGAACTCGACGCCGGCTCGGCGGTCCAGAAAAGCTCCGCCGAGCCGATCGTGCGGATCGCCGAAATGGCCGCCGCGATCCAGCTGTCGGACGGTCCCGCGACGCTCACCGCGCCGACCGGCCGTTACGATATGGACAGCGAGCAAGTAAACGTCGACGGCCCGATCAAGGTGCGCGGGCCGAATAACTACACGCTCGACACCGACAATGCGGTCGTCGACCTGAAATCGCGGCGCCTGCGCTCAACGGGCGCGGCGACGGGCACGGTGCGCCAGGGCACGTTCAGCGGCGACACGATGAGCGCCGACCTGGAGGCGCGCACCGTCACGCTCGACGGCAATGCCCGCTTGCGGTTTACCCCCAGAAAATAGAGAAGCCTTCGCATGTTGCGCCTTGCCGTCGCCCCTGCCCTGCTGACGATGCTCGCCGTTCCCGCGGCGGCGCAGACGCGGCACGACACCGCCGCGCCGATCGATTTCGGCGCGGATCACATCGAATTGCAGGATCGCGCCAACCGCGCGGTGCTGTCGGGTAACGTCAAGGTCCGCCAGTCCGAGATGACGCTGACCGCTCAGCGGATGACCGTCGCCTATACCGGTCAGGTGATCGACGGCAGCCCGCAGGTATCGCGGCTGGATGCCAGCGGCGGGGTGACGGTGGTGCGCCCCGACCAGACCGCGCGCAGCCAGTTCGGCGTCTACGATCTCAATCGTCGTGTCATCACGATGCTGGGCGGGGTGAAGCTGACGCAGGGGGGCAATACTGTCAACGGCGGGCGGCTGACGATCAATCTCGACAGCGGCCGCGCAGTGATCGACGGTTCGTCGGTCGCCGGCGGCGCGGCTGCGGGCACCGGTGCGGTCACGCAGGCGCCGGGTGGGCGCGTCACCGGCACCTTCTCGGTGCCCAAGCGCAACTGATCGCGGCGCGGCACGTCGGGGGTTCCCGTCCGCGCCGGCTTCCTGCATGAATCCTGCCAGTCGCGGCGTTGACGAAGCGGTAACCCTGTTCTGAGAGAGCGACAGACGATGGACGGCACCACGACGACGCTGAACCGCGAAGGGCTCGACCGGGTGGAGCCGATCCACGAGGCCGAGCTTGGCCGCGGGCTGCAGGTCGTCTCGATCGCGAAGAGCTATGACAAGCGCGTGGTGCTGACCGACGTGTCGGTGACGGTCGGGCGGGGCGAGGTGATCGGGCTGCTGGGGCCGAACGGTGCGGGCAAGACGACCTGCTTCTATTCGGTGATGGGGCTCGTGAAGCCCGATTCGGGCCGAATTATGCTCGATGGCGACGATATCACCGGGCTGCCGATGTACCGCCGCGCGATTCTCGGCCTCGGCTATCTGCCGCAGGAAACGTCGATCTTCCGCGGGCTGACGATCGAGAAGAACATCTCGACCGTGCTCGAGCTTTCCGAGCCGGATGCCGCGGCGCGCGCCGACAAGCTGGAGCAATTGCTCGGCGAGTTCGGACTGACCCGGCTGCGCGACGCCCCCGCGATGGCGCTGTCCGGCGGCGAGCGACGGCGCGCGGAGATCGCGCGCGCGCTGGCGGCCGATCCGTCGATCATGCTACTCGACGAACCGTTCGCGGGCATCGACCCGATCTCGATCGCCGACATCCGCAATCTGGTCTGTCAGCTGAAGGATCGCGGCATCGGGGTGCTGATCACCGATCACAATGTGCGCGAGACGCTCGACATCGTCGACCGCGCGTACATCATCTACGACGGCAAGGTGCTCTTTACGGGCAGCCCGGAAGAACTGGTGCGCGACGAAAACGTCCGCCGGCTCTATCTGGGTGAGGATTTCGCGCTGTAGGCGATGCGGGTCGGGATGTGCGCCCTCTCCGACCCGTCACCCCTGCGAGGCAGGGGCCCATGGCTGCAGATTGCGAGTACAACCTCGACACACAGTTGGCGGGCTATGTGTCCCGCCGCCCGTCGAAACTCGACAGTCATAGACCCCTGCCTTCGCAGGGGCGACGGGTCATAGCGGCATGAGTCTCGCCCCGCGCCTCGACCTGCGGCAATCGCAATCGCTGGTGATGACGCCGCAGCTCCAGCAGGCTATCAAGCTGCTGGCGCTGAGCAATCTCGAGATCGAGGGCGTCATCGCCGAGGAACTCGAACGCAACCCGCTGCTGGAGGCGACGCGCGGTGGCGACGACGCACCGGACGCGGTTCCGATCGAGACGCCGACCCGCGACGAACCGGCCGGAGCCGATGAACTCGTCGTCTCTGGCGAGGCGACCGGCGAGACCCTCGACGTCGATATCGCCGCCGAACGCTTCGACGATTCGCAGGCCGACCATGCCGGCCTGTCGTCGAGCGCGGCCCCGGCCAGCGGCTCGGGCGAGGCGCCCGATCTGGACGCGTTCGCCGACACCAGCGAAAGCCTCGCCGATGTGCTGCTCGCGCAGGCAGGAGCGGCGTTCGACGAAGCGGAGCTGTTCATCGCGCGCGCGTTGATCGACCAGATCGACGAAGCCGGGTATCTGCGCGCCGACGTCGCGGAGCTGGCGCAGCGGCTGGGCGTCGCGGTCGCGCGGGTCGAGCGGGTGCTGACCATCATCCAGCGCTTCGAGCCGACGGGGGTCGGCGCACGCGACCTTGCCGAATGTCTCGCGATCCAGGCGCGCGAGGTCGATCGCTACGATCCGTGTATGGCGCGGCTGCTCGATCATCTCGACCTGCTCGCGCGCGGCGACCTGACGCGGCTCAAGCGGCTGTGCCAGGTCGATGACGAGGATATGACGGACATGATCCGCGAGCTGCGCGCGTACGATCCCAAGCCGGGCTGCCGCTATGGCGGCGACCCGCCCGCGCCGGTGATCCCCGATCTGTCGGTGACGCGCATCAAGGCCGGCTGGGCGATCGAGCTGAACGCCGCGACGCTGCCGCGCGTACTGGTCAACAAGGGCTATTATACCGAACTGGCGGGCGGCAAGCAGGACAAGGCGGGCAAGGCGTGGCTCGCCGACAAGCTCGCGAGCGCCAACTGGCTGGTCAAGGCGCTCGATCAGCGGCAACGGACGATCATCCGCGTCGCAACCGAGATCGTGAAGCAGCAGGAGGCGTTCTTCCTGCGCGGCGTCGCACATCTCCGCCCGCTGACGCTGCGCCAGATCGCCGAGGCGATCGACCTGCACGAATCGACCGTCAGCCGCGTCACCAGCAACAAATATCTCAGCTGTGCGCGCGGCGTGTTCGAGCTGAAATACTTCTTCACCTCGGCGATCGCCGCGGCCGACGGCGGCGATGCGGTGTCGGCGGAGGCAGTGAAGAGCGCGATCCGCGCGCTGATCGCGGGTGAAGGCGACATGATCCTGTCGGACGACACGCTGGTCGAGCAGCTCAACGCCAAGGGCTTCGACATCGCGCGCCGCACCGTCGCCAAATATCGCGAGGCGATGGGGATCGGCAGCTCGGTCCAGCGCCGCCGCGCCCGCGCGCTGCAACGCGCCTGAAGGTCAGCCTACCGGCATCGTCTTCGCGGCGGGCTGGCATTCGGCCATCGTCTGTTCTTCGCCCTCGTGCGGCGCGGCGGGCAGCTTGCTGCGGCGCCAGCCGCCGTGGCGATAGAAAGCGATCATCATCAGCATCGATCCGATCGACCCAGCCGGGAAGCTCCACCAGATCGCCTCCGCCCCCCATGACGGCTCCAGCCCGGCCGCCATCCCGAGCCGCAGCGGGAACATCGCCAGCGCCAGGATCACCAGCGGCCCGACCACCGATCCGTTGGCGCGCACCGTCGCCGACAGCACCATCGACACGCCGAACAACACAAAGCTCCACGCCGCGATCAGGTTGATCCGCACCGCGATGTCGATCGCGCCGCTGTCCTGCCCAAGAAACAGCCACAGCACGTCGCGGTCGAGCAGCGCCAGCACCACGACCAACCCGCCGGTCAGCGCCAGGTTGGTGACGATCCCGACGCGCGTGATGCGGTCGACCCGCGACCATGCCCCCGCGCCGATATTCTGCGCCGCCATCGCGCTGACCGCCGCGCCGACCGCCATCG
>NZ_CAXIAM010000023.1:0-48235 GCF_964021865.1 uncultured Sphingomonas sp. | reverse complement strand
CCGATGCGCTCGGGCTCCAGCAGGACATGCTCAAGCGCCCGGTCAACGTCGGCTTCTCGGGCGGCGAGAAGAAGCGCAACGAGATGGTGCAGATGGGGATCATCGACCCCGCCTTCGCGATCCTCGACGAAACCGACTCCGGCCTCGATATCGACGCGCTGCGCATCGTCGGCGACGGCATCAATCGCATCATGCGCAAGCCCGACAAGGCCGTGCTGCTCATCACCCATTACCAGCGCCTGCTCGATTACGTGCAGCCCGATCGCGTCCACGTCCTCGCCGACGGCCGCATCACCCGCTCGGGCGGCCCGGAACTGGCGCACGAACTCGAGCGGCAGGGCTATGCCGAGGTGGCGGCGTGATGGTCACGCGAGGCCATGAAGCCGCTAAGGGGAAGTGTGCACGCGGAGGCGCGGAGGCGCGGAACTGTAGCGCTTCGCCGCGCCAGCGGCACTCCCTCTCCTCGACCGCGATGATGCGGGCGCGCTGCCGCGCGCGCTTCGCCTCCGCGTCTCCGCGCCTCCGCGTGAACCCCCTTTTTGGCATCTTCACCGCGTCGCACGACACCCAAGGCTCTCTCGCATGACCCTCGACCTTCCCTCCAACCGCGAGGAAGCGTGGCGCTGGGCGGATCTCGGCGGGATCGCCGCCGCCGCCGCGCTGGCCCCGATCGCGCGCCCCGACGCGCAATTCCTCGACCTGCCCGGCGCGAAACTGCTGTTCGTCGACGGCGTCCTCGATGACGCCGCCAGCGACCTCCACCGTGTCCGCGTCGGCGACTTGACCCCCGGCGCGCACGCGCTCGGCAAGCGCGCCACGCGCGGCTGGTCGCTCCACCTCGACGAACAGGCGGTCGCGCACCCGGTACAGGTCGTCCATGTCGCGACTGGCGGCGACAACCACGTTGCGGCCGAGATCGTCCTCGACGCCGACACCTCGGCGCAGGTCGTCGAGACGTTCGTCGGCGCAGGCTGGTCGAACCGCAACACCCGCATCCGCCTCGGCAAGGCCGCGCGGCTGATGCGCGCTGTCCGCATGACGCAGGCCGCGGGCTTCGTCTCGATCCGCGACGAGGCCGAACTGGGCGAGGGCGCCAGCCTGATCGGCACGATGCTCGCCGCGGGCGATCAGGGCGTGCGCATCGACGCGGCGATCACGCTGGGCGGCGAGGGCGGCTATGCCGAATATGGCGGCGCATTGCTCACCCGCGACCGTCTGAAGCAGGAATGCGCGGTGCGTGTCCGCCACGCGCAACCGAACGGCCAGTCGCATCAATTGTGGCGCGCGGTCGCTGCCGACCAGTCGCAGGCGAGCCTCGCCGCCGCGGTCGAGGTCGCGCGGCACGCGCAGAAGACCGACGGCGAACAGTCGCTGCGCGGGTTGCTCCTGCACCGCACCGCGACCGTCAACCTCAAGCCCGAGCTGGAGATCTTTGCCGACGACGTGAAGTGCGCGCACGGTGCGACGGTCGGCGAACTCGACGCGCGCGCACTGTTCTACATGGAAAGCCGCGGCATCCCGGCGGCACGCGCCAAGGCGCTGCTGACGCGCGCCTTCGTCGCCGACGCGCTCGACCGGATCGGCGACGAGACCGTCCGCGACGCCTTCGCCGCCGATGCCGATGCCTGGCTGGAGAGCGCGCTGTGATACCCCGCCGGCGTCTCAACATTCGCAACATACGGGCGCGGTCATGAGCGTGACCCTCACCGATCGCCCGCTCGACGTGGTCGCGGATTTTCCCGCAATTCCGCAAGGTTGGGCGTATCTCGACACCGCCGCCACCGCGCAGAAGCCGCAGCCCGTGATCGACGCGATCACGCGCGGCTACGACACCACCTACGCCACCGTCCACCGCGGCGTCTATCAACGCTCGGCGGACATGACGCTGGCCTATGAGGCCGCCCGCGCCAACATCGCGAACCTTGTCGGAGCCCCTGCGAACGAGATCGTCTTCGTGCGCGGCGCGACCGAGGCGATCAACCTGGTCGCGCACTCTTGGGCGGCGCAGACCCTCAAGGCGGGCGACCGCATCCTGCTGTCGATGCTCGAGCATCACAGCAACATCGTGCCGTGGCAGATGGTCGCCGAGCGCGTCGGCGCCGCGATCGACGTGATTCCGCTCACCGCCGATCACCGCATCGACCTCGATGCGATGGCGGTGATGATCCGCCCCGAGCACAAGCTCGTCGCGCTGGCGCATGTCTCGAACGTGCTCGGCTCGATCCTCGACGTGGCGAAGGCGAGCGAAATCGCGCATTCGGTCGGCGCGAAGATCCTGATCGACGGCTGTCAGGCGGTGCCGCGCGTCGCGGTCGACGTCGCTGCGCTCGGCTGCGATTTCTACGTCTTTTCCGGGCACAAGCTCTACGGCCCGACCGGGATCGGCGTGCTGTGGGCGCGTGCCGAACTGCTCGACGCGATGCCGCCCTATCAGGGCGGCGGGTCGATGATCGACCGCGTCTCGTTCGAGCGCACCACCTACGCCCCCGCGCCGACCCGCTTCGAGGCGGGGACGCCGCATATCGTCGGCGCGCTCGGCCTGTCGGCTGCGGTCGATTACGTCCGCGCGATCGGGCTCGACCGGATCCACGCACACGAAACCGCTTTGGTGCGCGAGGCGCGTGCCGCGCTGTCGCACATCAATTCGATCCGCGTGCTCGGGCCGGACGACAGCGCCGGGATCGTCTCCTTCGTCATGGAGGGGGTGCATCCGCACGACATCGGCACCATCTTGGACGAAAGCCGGGTCGCGATCCGCGCCGGGCATCATTGTGCCCAGCCGTTGATGGCGGCGCTGGGCGTCGAGGCGACCGCGCGCGCCAGCTTCGCGGTCTATAACGGCCCCGATGACGTGGCGGCGCTGGCGGCCGGGATCGAGCGAGTGAAGAGGATTTTCGGATGAGCGACTCGGTGCGGAGCGAAACGGTTGAAGCGGTCGACAAACCGCCGCGCGCGCAGGTCTCCGATGCGGTCGATACGGGCGGCGCGGAGCGGCAGCGCGACTATCTGTCGGGCTTCCTCGCGCAAAAACCGACCGGCGAGGCCGCGCACGAACCCGGCGGCGCGCTTTACGAGGCGGTGATCGACGCGCTCAAGGACATTTTCGATCCCGAAATCCCGGTCAATATCTATGACCTGGGGCTGATCTACGGCGTCGATGTCACCGAGGACGGCCATGCCGCGGTGACGATGACGCTGACGACGCCGCATTGCCCGGTCGCCGAGTCGATGCCCGGTGAGGTCGAGATGCGCGTCGCGGCGGTGCCGGGCATCGCCTTTGCCGACGTCAACCTCGTCTGGGATCCGCCGTGGGACCCGCAAAAGATGTCCGACGACGCGCGGCTCGAACTGGGAATGCTGTGATGGCCACCACGCTCCGCGCCCGCCCCGCGCCACTGCTCCTTACGCCGACCGCGGAGGCGCGCATCGCCGATCTGATGGCGAAGGCGCCTGCCGAGGCGATCGGGGTCAAGCTGTCGACCCCGCGCCGCGGCTGTTCGGGGCTCGCCTATTCGGTCGACTACGTCACCCAGGCCACGCCGATGGACGAGCGGATCGAGACGCCCGGCGGCACCTTGTTCGTCGACGGCGGGTCGATCCTGTATCTGATCGGCTCGACGATGAACTGGGTCGAGGACGATTTCACCGCCGGCTTCGTGTTCGACAACCCCAATGCCAAGGGTGCGTGCGGCTGCGGCGAGAGCTTTACGGTCTGACCCTCCGTCGTTCCCGCGCAGGCGGGATGACGGGGGCGGACTAACCCAAAACAGTCGCTCCGCTGGGAGCCTACGCCGTTGCGCGGCGTTCGCCCCCGTAATGAACATCGACCTGTCCTCGACCGACCTCTGGCGATCCTTCCGGCGTGACTGGTGGGGGCAGATGAAGGCTGCCTACACCGCGTCGAACGACGACAATCTCGGGCTGATCGCGGCCGGCGCGGCCTTCTACATCATTTCCTCGATCGCGCCGATCCTGGCGGTGACGGTCTTCACGTACGGCCTGTTCGCCGATCCGGCGACGGTCCAGCAGGACATACGCGAGCTGTTCGTCGCGCTGCCCGGCGATGTCGCGACGCTGATCGGCGAACAGCTCGATATCGTCACCTCGGGATCGCAGGGGCGCAAGGGACTGGGCCTGATCGTCGCGTTGCTGATCGCGCTCTATGGCGGCAGCAAGGCAGCGACTGCGATGATGACCGCGCTCAACGTCGCCTATGAGGTGAAGGACAAACGCAACTTCATCGTCTGGACGCTGACCTCGTTCGCGATCGTGCTCGGCGGGATCGTGCTGATCTTCCTCGGCATCGCCGCCAGCGCCGTCGTGGCGTTCGTCGGCACGCTGATCCCGTGGTTCCCCGGCATCGTCCTGGCGCTGATCCGCATCGCGACCTATGCGCTGCTCGCGACGATCGTCATCACCGGTGCGTCGCTGCTCTTCCGCTTCGGCCCCTACCGCCACGGCGCGCGGCTGCGCTGGGCGACGCCGGGGACGGTGACCGCGACGCTCGTCTGGCTGCTCGCGACGACCGGCTTCAGCCTCTACGTCGCCAATTTCGGCAATTACGGCGCGACCTACGGCTCGCTGGGCGCGATCATCGTCGCGCTGACGTGGCTGTGGCTCAGCGTCTATGCCTTCCTGCTCGGCGCCGCGCTCGACGTGCAGGCGTATCGCGGGCGCTCCGCGGAAAGCGTTGCTGCGACACCGGCGACCGCCTAGGCATTGCACGTACGAACAAGGGGGTGGGCGTGATCGAGACCGAAACCGTGCAGCAGCGGGGTCCGCTGGCGCTCAACATCCTCGACACGCTGGTGCATCGCATCGGCAAGGACGAGCAGGCCGCGCGTCCGCACGACTGGCTCGCCGCGACGATCCTCACCATCCGCAACGAGATCATCGAGCGGTGGATGGTCTCCACCAAGGCCGCCCATGCCGCTGGCGCGAAGCGCGTCTATTACCTCAGCCTCGAATTCCTGATCGGCCGCTTGCTGCGCGACACGCTCGCCAATCTGTCCGCACGCGACGAGGTGGCGGGCGCGCTGCGTGAACTCGGCGTCGACCTCGCCGCGCTGGAGGAGATCGAGCCCGATGCCGCGCTCGGCAACGGCGGGCTCGGGCGGCTGGCGGCCTGCTTCATGGAAAGCCTCGCGACGCTCGACCTGCCCGCCTACGGCTATGGCATCCGCTACGTGAACGGCATGTTCCGCCAGCGGATCGACGACGGCTGGCAGGTCGAGCTGCCCGAGACGTGGCTGCAATACGGCAACCCATGGGAATTCCGCCGCCGCGAGAGCGCCTATGTCATCGGCTTCGGCGGCGAGGTGCACGGCGACGAAAGCGGTGCGGTGACATGGAAGCCGGGCGAGATCGTCGAGGCGATGGCGGTCGACACGCCCGTCGTCGGCTGGCGCGGGAAGCGCGTCAACACGCTGCGGCTGTGGACCGCGCGCAGCCTCGACCCCTTCAAGCTGGAGGCGTTCAACCGCGGCGATTTCGCCGGCGCGATGGCCGACCAGCTCCGTGCCGAGAGCCTCGTGCGCGTCCTTTATCCGAACGATTCGACCGCGGCCGGGCAGGAATTGCGGCTGCGGCAGGAATATTTCTTCTCCTCGGCGTCGATCCAGGACATCGTCCGCCGCCACGTCCAGTATTTCGGCGATATCCGCACGCTGCCGACGCGCGCCGCGATCCAGCTCAACGACACGCATCCCGCGGTGTCGGTCGCCGAGCTGATGCGGCTGCTGCTCGACGAGCACGGCCTGTCGTTCGACGAGGCGTGGGAGATCACGCAGGCGACGTTCGGCTATACCAACCACACGCTGCTGCCCGAGGCGCTGGAGAGCTGGCCGCTGCCGCTGTTCGAGCGGTTGCTGCCGCGGCACATGCAATTGGTCTATGCGATCAACGCCAAGCTGCTGCGTGCCGCGCGGAAGGCGGAGGGGATGGACGACCGTGCGATCGCCGCGATCAGCCTGATCGACGAGGGTGGCGAGCGGCGCGTGCGGATGGCCAATCTCGCCTTCGCCGGTTCGCACAGCGTCAACGGCGTCGCCGCGCTGCATACGGGCCTGATGAAGACGACGGTCTTCGCCGACCTGCACCACCTGTATCCGGAGCGGATCAACAACAAGACCAACGGCATCACCCCGCGCCGCTGGTTGCAGGAATGCAATCCGGGGCTGACCGCGCTGATCCGCGAGGCGATCGGCGACGCGTTCATGGACGATGCGCAGCGGCTGACCGCGCTCGCACCGTTCGCCGAGGATGCGTCGTTCCGCGAACGCTTCGCGGCGGTGAAGCGCGCGAATAAGGCTTCGCTGTCGGATTATCTGCGCACCGAGATGGGCGTGCGGCTCGATCCGTCGGCGATCTTCGACGTGCAGATCAAGCGCATCCACGAATACAAGCGCCAGCTGCTCAACATCATCGAGACGGTCGCGCTCTACGACCAGATCCGCAGCCACCCGGAGCGCGACTGGACGCCGCGCGTCAAGCTGTTCGCGGGCAAGGCGGCGTCGAGCTATCACCAGGCCAAGCTCATCATCAAGCTGGCCGGCGACGTCGCGCGCCGCGTCAATGCCGATCCGTCGATCGGCGGGCTGCTCAAGGTCGCGTTCGTCCCCAATTACAACGTCAGCCTCGCCGAGCGGATGGTGCCGGCCGCCGACCTGTCCGAACAGATTTCGACTGCCGGCATGGAGGCATCGGGCACCGGCAACATGAAGTTCGCGCTCAACGGCGCGCTGACGATCGGCACGCTCGACGGCGCGAACGTCGAGATCCGCGACCAGGTCGGCGCGGAGAATATCTTGATCTTCGGCCTGACCGCCGACGAGGTCGCGGCCAAGCGCGCCGGGGGCTACAACCCGCGGGAGGTGATCGAAAATTCGGCCGAACTCGCGCAGGCGGTGAACGCGATCGCGTCCGGTGTGTTTTCACCGGATGACCACGACCGTTATCGCGATCTCATGAACGGCCTGTACGACCATGACTGGTTCATGGTGGCGGCCGATTTCGACGCCTATGCCGCCGCGCAGCGCGAGGTGGATGCGCGCTGGGCGAATCGTGACGGGTGGAGCCGCAGCGCGATCCGCAACGTCGCGAACATGGGCTGGTTCTCCTCGGATCGAACGATCGGCGAATATGCACACGAGATCTGGGGCGTGAAGTGAAGCCGCCCGCCGCCGCGATCGACGCGCTGCTGGACGGCACCAACGAGGATCCCTTCGCGCTGCTCGGCCCGCACCGTGGGCCCCAGGGTACGTTCGCGCGGGTGTGGATACCGGGGGCCGACGCTGCGGTCGCGCGCACGTTGGCGGGCGAGGTGCTCGGCACGCTGGAGCGCGTCGACGATCGCGGTCTGTTCGAAGGGCTTATCGACGGCGATCCGCAGCCGTTGCGCTATGTCGCGCAGGGCGGGGGCGCGGAATGGTGGGTGACCGACCCGTACAGCTTCGGTCCGGTGCTCGGCCCCACCGACGATTTCCTGATGAATGAGGGCACGCATTTTCGCCTCCATGACAAGATGGGGGCGCATCTGATCGCGCATGAGGGCGCGGAGGGCGTGCATTTCGCGGTCTGGGCGCCGAATGCGCGGCGCGTGGCGGTCGTCGGTGACTTCAACGATTGGGATCTACGCCGCCACGGGATGCGCCGGCGCGGCGATACCGGCGTCTGGGAACTGTTCCTGCCCGATATCGGCGCCGGCCGTGCCTATAAATACGCGATCACCGGCCCGGACGGCACGCTCCAGCCGCTCAAGGCCGATCCCTACGCCTTCGCCGCCGAACTGCGCCCGAAGACCGCTTCGCTCACCACCGCGCCGATGCACCATGAATGGGGCGACGCCGCGCATCGCGAGGCATGGGCGTCCGTCGATCCGCGCCGCGCGCCGATCAGCATCTACGAGGTGCACGCCGGCAGCTGGCAGCGTGACGAGAACGGCTGGTTCCTGACCTGGGACCAGCTTGCCGAGCGGCTGATCCCCTATGCGGTATCGATGGGCTTCACGCACATCGAGTTCATGCCGATCTCGGAGCACCCGTACGATCCCAGCTGGGGCTATCAGACGACCGGCCTCTACGCCCCCAGCGCACGCTTCGGCGATCATGAGGGCTTCGCGCGCTTCGTCGACGGCGCGCACCGCGCCGGGCTCGGCGTGCTGCTCGACTGGGTCCCCGCGCATTTCCCGACCGACGCGCATGGCCTGTCGCGCTTCGACGGCACCGCGCTGTACGAACATGAGGACCCGCGGCTCGGCTATCACCCCGACTGGAACACCGCGATCTACAATTTCGGGCGGCGCGAGGTATCGGCGTTCCTCGTCAACAACGCGCTGTTCTGGGCCGAGCGCTATCACGTCGACGGGCTGCGCGTCGATGCGGTCGCCTCGATGCTGTACCGCGACTATTCGCGCAAGGACGGCGAGTGGATCGCCAACCGCGAGGGCGGGCGCGAGAATTGGGAGGCGGTCGACTTCATGCGCGCCGCCAATCGCGCGCTCTATGCGCGCGAGCCCGGGGTGTTCACCGTCGCCGAGGAATCGACCAGCTGGCCGGGCGTGTCCGCTCCCGCCTATGACGAGGCCCCACGCACTGCGCTCGGCTTCGGGTTCAAGTGGAACATGGGCTGGATGCACGACACGCTGAAGTACATGGCGCGGGAGCCGGTCCACCGGAAGCATCACCACGACGCGATCACCTTCGGCCTGGTCTACGCCTTCGACGAGAATTTCGTGCTGCCGATCAGCCATGACGAGGTCGTGCACGGCAAGGGCTCGATGCTGACCAAGATGCCTGGCGACGATTGGCAGAAGTTCGCCAATCTCCGCACCTATTATGCGATGATGTGGGGCTATCCCGGCAAGAAGCTGCTGTTCATGGGGCAGGAATTCGCGCAGCGCGCCGAATGGAGCGAGGAGCGCTCGCTCGACTGGGACCTGCTTCACTCGCACGCGCACGACGGGGTCCGCAAACTGGTCCGCGACCTCAACCGGCTCTATCGCGAGAAGCGCGCGCTCCATGCCCGCGATTGCGAGCGCGACGGTTTCCGCTGGCTGGTGCAGGACGATGCCGCCAATTCGGTGTTCGTCTGGCTACGCAGTGCGCCGGGCGCCGCGCCGATCGCAGTGATCGTCAACATGACCCCGGTGGCGCGGATGCCGTATCGCGTGCCGCTGCCGCATGACGGTCGCTGGCGCGAGGTGCTCAATTCCGACGCGCACGATTATTGGGGATCGGGGCTGGGCAATCTGGGTGGCGTGGTCGCGAGCGGCGGTCACGCGGAAGTGACGCTGCCGCCGCTGGCGACGGTGATGCTCGAATGGGAACCGACGGCGTGACCGCGGTTCAGACGATCCGGCCGACGATCGCGAAGATCGCGCCCCAGGCGAGCAGCGACGGGACGAGTGCGCAGGCGACGCCGCGGATCAAACCGTCGGCGGAACGGGGTTGGCAGGCGGGGTGCATCGGCGATCCTCTCGATAGTCGTCTTGTTCTGACTACGCACACACTCACGTTACCCGCGCCTTTTGGCGTCAAGACCGTGACAACATGGTTAATGCCTGATGAACGACAAGTAAAGATGCTGGGAAGGAGAGCCTGACGTGGACGAACGCAAAGGTCAGCCGCTGGCGCGCGACGCCATGGCCTATGTTCTCGCCGGGGGCAGGGGAAGTCGGCTCAAGGAGCTGACCGATACGCGCGCGAAACCAGCGGTCTACTTCGGTGGTAAGAGCCGCATCATCGACTTCGCCTTGTCGAACGCGATCAACTCCGGCATTCGCCGGATCGGTGTTGCGACCCAATATAAGGCGCATTCGCTGATCCGCCATCTCCAGCGCGGCTGGAACTTCTTGCGGCCGGAGCGCAATGAGAGCTTCGACATCCTGCCGGCATCGCAACGAATCAGTGAATTTCAATGGTATGAAGGCACCGCCGACGCGGTCTACCAGAATATCGACATCATCGCGGAGAGCGCGCCGGAATATATGGTCATCCTCGCCGGCGATCATATCTACAAGATGGATTACGAGATCATGCTGCGGCAGCACTGCGACAGCGGTGCCGACGTTACCGTCGCGTGCATGGAAGTCCCGCGGATGGAGGCGGTGGCGTTCGGCGTCATGCACGTCGATGAAAACGACCGGATCGTCGACTTTGTCGAAAAGCCCGCCGATCCGCCGTCGATCCCCGGCCAGCCCGATGTCGCGCTCGCCAGCCTCGGCATCTATGTCTTCAACACCAGGCTGTTGATCGAGGAGTTGCGCCGTGACGCCGCGACCGAAGGGTCGTCGCGCGACTTCGGCAAGGACATCATCCCCTATCTGGTCAAGCACGGCCATGCGCACGCGCACCGCTTTTCGGCGAGCTGCGTCCGCTCGCCCGAGGAGCCCGCGGCTTACTGGCGCGATGTCGGGACAGTCGACGCCTATTGGGAGGCGAACATCGACCTGACCGATGTCGTCCCGCAACTCGACCTCTACGATCGCGAGTGGCCGCTGTGGACCTATTCGGAGCTGACCCCGCCGGCCAAGTTCGTCCATGATATCGAGGGGCGACGCGGGCAGGCGGTGTCGAGCCTGGTGGCCGGCGACACGATCATTTCCGGGTCGAACGTGCACCGCAGCCTGATCTCGACCGGCGTGCGCACGCACAGTTACTCGTCGCTCGATGAAGCGGTGGTGCTGCCTTATTGCAAGATCGGCCGCCATGCGCGGCTCAAGAAGGTGGTGCTCGATCGCGGTGTCGTCATCCCCGACGGGCTGGTCGTCGGCGAGGACCCGGCGCTCGACGGGCATCGCTTCCGCCGCACCGACAAGGGCGTATGCCTTATCACCCAGCCGATGATCGACCGGCTGGAGCTGTGACGGCATGACGATCTCGGTCCTGTCGGTCGCCTCCGAAGCCTATCCGCTCGTCAAGACCGGCGGGCTCGGCGATGTCGTCGGCGCGCTGCCGGCGGCGCTGATGCCGCACGACGTCAACGTCGTCACGCTGGTCCCCGGTTATCCGCGCGTGATGGCGGCGGTCCAGGGATCGGCGGCGCTCCACGACTGGCCGGACCTGATCGGCGCACCGGCACGGCTGCTGTCGGGCACGCTCGGCGGCCACAAATTGCTGGTCCTCGACGCGCCTGGCTATTTCGCGCGCGAGGGCGGGCCGTATGGCGATCCGTCCGGGCGCGACTGGGACGACAATTGGCGGCGCTTCGCCGCTTTCGGGCGCGCGGCTGCCGATCTCGCCTCGGGCGCGGTCAAGGGCTTCCGCTTCGACGTCCTCCACGCGCACGATTGGCAGTCGGGGCTCGCGCCGGCGTATCTCCGTTTTGCGCCCGCGCGCGCCCGGGCTGCGAAATCGGTGATGACGATCCACAATATTGCGTTCCAGGGGCGGTATGACGCCGGTATTTTCGGGTCACTTGCGCTCCCGGACCGTGCTTTCGCGGTCGATGGCGTCGAATATTATGGCGGGGTCGGCTATCTGAAGGCCGGGCTGGAGGCCGCCGACGCGATCACCACCGTCAGCCCCACTTACGCCGCCGAGATCCTGCGCCCAGAATTCGGCATGGGACTCGAAGGACTTATCCGCGCACGCCGCGAGCGCGTGTTGGGGATCGTCAACGGCATCGACCCGGCGGTATGGAACCCGGCGACGGACGCCGCGCTGCCCCAGCGCTATGACGCCGGCGACCTGGCCCCGCGCGCGATCAACAAACACGCGCTAGAACAGGCATTTGCGCTCGAACCGGGCGACGGTCCATTGTTCTGCGTCGTCTCGCGGCTGACGTGGCAAAAGGGGATGGACGTGCTCGCCGACACGCTCGACGCGCTGGTCGCGGGCGGCGGACGGCTGGCGTTGCTCGGCTCGGGCGACGCGTGGCTCGAACATGCCTTCCAGGAGGCGGCGGCGCGGCATCCCGGCCGGATCGGGGTGCGGATCGGTTACGACGAGGCGCTGTCGCATCTGCTGCAGGGCGGGGCGGACGCGATCCTGATCCCGTCGCGGTTCGAGCCGTGCGGGCTGACCCAGCTTTATGGCCTGGCCTATGGCTGCGTGCCGGTCGTCGCGCGCACCGGCGGGCTGGCCGATACGGTGATCCACGCCAATGATGCGGCGCTCGACGCCGGCGTGGCGACCGGCATCCAGTTCGATGCCGTCACGCACGAGTCACTGGCGCAGGCCATTGCGCTTGCGATACGGCTATTTGCCACGCCCGATCGCTGGACCTCGCTCCAGCGCGCGGGCATGGCCGCGGACTTCTCCTGGGCGACCAGCGGACGCCGCTATGCCGATCTCTACCGGGAGCTGCTGTCCGCATGATCCGTACCGTCTCGACCTCGCCCTTCACCGATCAGAAGCCCGGCACCTCCGGGCTGCGCAAGAAGGTGAAGGTCTTTCAGCAGCCGAACTATGCCGAGAATTTCATCCAATCGGTGTTCGACGTCGTGGAGGGCAAGGCGGGCGCGACGCTGGTGATCGGCGGCGACGGACGCTACCTCAACCGCGACGTGATCCAGACCGCGATCCGCATGGCCGCGGCGGCGGGTTTCGCGCGGGTCGTCGTCGGCCAGGGCGGCATTCTGTCGACCCCCGCCGCGTCGAACGTCATCCGCAAGCGTGGTGCGATCGGCGGGCTGGTGCTGTCGGCGAGCCACAATCCAGGCGGGCCGGACGAGGATTTCGGGATCAAGTACAATGTCTCGAACGGCGGCCCCGCGCCTGAGAAGGTGACCGAGGCGATCCACGCGCGCACTTTGTCGATCGCCGAATGGCACGCTGCCGAAACAGCGGATATCGATCTCGATACGCTCGGCGAGACGCAGGTCGAGGCGCTGACAGTCGAGGTGATCGACCCGGTCGCCGACTATGCTGAGCTGATGGAGACGCTGTTCAATTTCGACGCGATCCGCGCCGCGAAACTGACGATGGCGTTCGACGCGATGAGCGCGGTGACCGGGCCGTATGCGACCGAGATCCTCGAGCGGCGGCTCGGCTTCGCGCCAGGGACAGTGCGCCACGGCACCCCGCTGGAGGATTTCGGCGGGCACCACCCGGACCCCAACCTCGTCCACGCGCACGAACTCTACGAAACGATGATGGCGGACGACGCGCCGGATTTCGGCGCCGCGTCGGACGGTGATGGCGACCGTAACCTCATCATCGGGCGCAGCCGCTTCGTGACGCCGTCGGACAGCCTCGCGATGCTCGCCGCCAATGCGCATCTCGCGCCTGGCTATGCCGGCGGACTAAAGGGGATCGCGCGCTCGATGCCGACCAGCGCCGCGGCGGACCGGGTTGCCGAGAAACTCGGCATCCCGTCTTTCGAGACGCCGACCGGCTGGAAATTCTTCGGCAACCTGCTCGATGCGGGGATGGCGACGATCTGCGGCGAGGAAAGCGCCGGGACCGGCAGCGACCATGTCCGCGAGAAGGACGGGCTGTGGGCGGTGCTGCTCTGGCTCAATATCCTCGCCGCGACCGGCAAGAGCGTCGACCGGATCGCGCGCGATCATTGGGCGGAATATGGCCGCAATTATTACGCGCGCCACGATTACGAGGGCGTCGACAGCGCCGCTGCCGACACGTTGATGGCGGAACTGCGCGGCAAGCTCGACACGCTGCCGGGGACGTCGTTCGGCCCGCTCGCCGTCGTGGCGGCGGACGACTTCGCCTATGAGGACCCGACCGACGCTTCGGTCAGCCGCAACCAGGGCGTTCGCGTGCTGTTCGAGGGCGGCAGCCGCGTCGTGTTTCGGCTGTCGGGCACCGGGACGAGCGGGGCGACGTTGCGCGTCTATCTCGAACGCTACGAGCCGGTCGGCGGCAACATGGATGCCGAAACCGGGGCGATGCTGGCGGACATTGTCGCCGCAGCCGACGCGATTGCCGGCATCCGCGCGCATACCGGACGCGAGCAGCCCGACGTCGTGACGTGACCGCGACGCTGGTCGCGGGCGGCGTCGACTTCACGGTTCGCGCGCCGCGCGCGGTGGCGGTATGGCTGTGCCTGTTCGACGGCGACGCCGAGCGCCGCGTCGCGATGGTGCGCAGCGGCGACGTCTGGCACGCGCACGCCGCGGGGGCGGGCGAGGGAACGCGCTACGGCTTTCGCACCGATGCCGATTCCGCCAAGCTGCTGGTCGATCCGCACGCGGTGACGCTCGACCGTCGCTTCGGCTATGACCCGCATCTGCGCGAGCCGCGGATCGACACCGCGGCGCTGGTGCCCAAGGCGATCGTCACCGCGCCGCTCGCGCCACTCGATCTGCCGCCGATGTTCCGCCCCGGCGGGCTGATCTACGAGGTCAACGTCCGCGCTTTGACGATGCGCCACCCCGACGTACCCGCAACGCAGCGCGGGACGATCGCCGCGGTCGCACATCCCGCAGTGATCGCGCATTTCCGGCGGATCGGCGTCGCGGCGGTCGAGCTAATGCCGGTCGTCGCATGGATCGACGAACGCCATCTGCCGCCGCTCGGGCTCGCCAATGGCTGGGGGTATAATCCGGTCGTGCCGATGGCGCTCGACCCCCGGCTCGCCCCCGGCGGGATCGCCGAACTGCGCGCCACCGTCGCGGCGCTGCGGGCGGCCGGGATCGGTACGATCCTCGATCTCGTCTTCAATCATACCGGCGAGAGCGACCTGCTCGGCCCGACGCTGTCGCTGCGCGGGCTGGATGACTCGGCTTATGCGCGCGCGCCCGATGGCGCGCTCATCAACGATGCGGGTACCGGCAACACGCTCGACTTCGCGAAGCCGGCAGTGCGTGCGCTGACGCTCGACACGTTGCGGCATTTCGTCACGCAGGCGGGGGTCGACGGCTTCCGCTTCGATCTCGCCACGGTGATGGCGCGTGGTCCCGGCTTCGATCCCGCCGCACCGATCTTCGCCGAGATCGCCGCCGACCCCGTGCTGCGCGACCGGGTGTTGATCGCCGAGCCGTGGGATGTCGGCCCCGGTGGCTATCAATTGGGAAATTTTCCCGGCGACTGGCTCGAATGGAATGACCGCTTTCGCGATGATGTCCGCCGTTTCTGGCGTGGCGACGGGAGTCCCGGCGTGCTCGCGACGCGGCTGATGGGCTCCAGCGAGCTCTTCGGCGACCGCACGCGCGGTGTCAACTTCGTCGCGGCGCACGACGGCTTCACGATCGCCGACACCGTCGCCTTCGCCACCCGCCACAATCACGCCAATGGCGAGGACAATCGCGACGGCCACGCCGGCGAGATCGCGTGGAATAATGGCGTCGAGGGCGAAAGCGACGACGCCGCCGTCCGCGCCGCGCGCGAGGCCGACAAGCGCGCGCTGCTCGCGACACTCTTCGCGACGTGTGGCACAATCATGCTGACCGCCGGTGACGAGTTCGGGCGCACGCAGGCCGGCAACAACAACAGCTATGCGCAGGACGAATTGCTGTGGCTCGACTGGGAGGGCCGTGATCTGGCGCTCGAATCGTTCGTCGCCGATCTGGCGCAGCGTCGCGCGGCCTGCCCGTCGCTCGCCGACCCGGCGATCGCGCATGATGCGACCTGGCACCGCCTCGACGGTCAGCCGATGCGCGACATCGACTGGGACGGTGCGTCCGGCTTCGTCCTGCGGCTACGCGATGCGACGATCACCGTTGACTGCACCGCGCGCGTGGTGATGCTGAGTCCTCGGCCTCAGGCGCAGATCGCATAGGGCGCCGCGTTGGCGGTCGCGTCGACCAACTCGCGCAGCTCCTTTGCGGTCAACGGCTTCATGAACTCGCAGCCAAAGACGTGATCGTCGACCCAGGCGATCCGCGCATGACGCTCGGCCCCGCCGGGCAGCGTCAGCTTCAGCAGCGTGCCCGCCGCCAGCGGCAGCGTGGTACGCGCGCGCAGTCCCGCCGCCGAGGCGTCGAGGATTTCGATCGAGACGGCGAGCCGCGCGAGCCCGCGGCACTCCGCCGGAATGCGTGGTTCGCGACGGTTGTCGATAACCGGTTTGGATGCCATTGCCCCTTCTCACTTCTTATGTCCTGCGCCTGTCCTACGGGGCAGGAGTAAAGAAGCGGTAACCACCTATGTTATGATCCGCCGGCATCGCGGCGGCATCAATCGATTGATGGAGCGTTGCATGACGATCGGCGGATCCAGCGCGGCGGCGGAACTCGCGGCCATTACCCCTTGGGCGGAGAAGGCCGCGCCGATTGACGTGGCCGAGCGGAATGCCCGGCTGGAGCGCGCCCGCGCGCTGACGGCGGCGCTGGGTGCGGATGCGCTGCTGGTGCAGGCCGGCCCGTCACTCCATTACTTCACCGGCGTGCCGTGGAACCCAACCGAACGGCTGGTCGCGCTGTTGCTACCCGTCATCGGCACGCCACGGCTGATCTGCCCGGCGTTCGAACGCGGTTCGCTGGAAGCCGAACTCGCGATCGCCGCCGATCTGGCGCTGTGGGAAGAGGATGAGGACCCGGTCGCGCTGATCGCAGACGTGCTGCCCGCCGGCGCGACGCTCGCATTCGATCCGATGCTGTTCTACAGCTGGGTTCGACGACTGACGGGCGCGGGGCTGACCACCGTCGACGGCGCGCCCGCGATCGACGGCGGCCGGATGATCAAGTCGCCCGCCGAGATCGCGCTGATGAGTCAGGCGATGCGGATGACGCTGGCGGTCCACGCCGCTGCTGCGCGCATCCTGCAACCCGGCATCCGCGAGAGCGAGGTGGTGCGCTTCATCGACGACGCGCATCGCGCGATTGGCGGCGGCCCGTCGTATTTCTGCGCGGTGCAGTTCGGGCGGGCGACCGCCTATCCGCACGGCCTGCCCGGCGACCGCGTGCTGGCGGAGGGCGATCTGGTGCTGGTCGACACCGGTTGCCGTGTCCACGGCTACCATTCCGATATCACCCGCACCTATGCCTTCGGCCCGGTCGCCGACGAGGTGCGCGCGATCTGGGACATCGAACATGCCGCGCAGGCCGCCGCTTTCGCGGCGGTCGCGCCGGACGTGCCGTGCGAGAATATCGACGCTGCGGCGCGCGCCGTGCTGGTGCGCGAGGGGCTGGGGCCCGACTATCGCCTGCCCGGCCTGCCGCATCGCACCGGACACGGCATCGGGCTGTCGATCCACGAGCCCGCCTATCTGGTGCGTGGCGACAAGACCCCGCTCGCACCCGGCATGTGCTTCTCGAACGAGCCGATGATCGTCGTGCCGGAGCGGTTCGGCATCCGTCTGGAGGATCATTTCTACGTCACGGACGCTGGAGCGGCGTGGTTTACCGAGCCACAACCGAGTATCGACCGCCCATTCGATTGAAAAACGGACTGAATCTATGAAGCCCCACGCCGCGCCTCCGGGTATGCACGCGACCGAGTTCGTCATTTTCGTCGCAGCGGTGATGGCGGTGAACGCGCTGGGGGTCGACCTGATGCTTCCCGCGCTTGCCGATATCGGGCGTGATCTGGCGATTGATCAGGCCAATCACCGGCAATGGGTGGTGACCGCCTATGTGCTGGGATTTGGCGTCGGGCAGTTGCTCTACGGCCCGCTCGCCGATCGCTACGGCCGCAAGCCAGTGCTGGTCGCGACGTTGATCGGGTTCGTCGGGGCGAGCGTCTTTGCCGCGGCGTCGGTGACGTTCGCGGCGCTGCTCGGCGCACGGGTGTTGCAGGGGCTGATGTCCGCTTCGACGCGCGTGATCGCGGTGGCGGTGGTGCGCGACAACGCCTCGGGTCGCGCGATGGCGCGCACCATGTCGGTGGCGCAGATGATCTTCTTCCTCGTCCCGATCCTCGCGCCGACGATCGGGCAGGGATTGCTGGTGATCGGGCCGTGGCGGTTCGTCTTCTACGCGCTCGGCGGCTTTGCGGGGTTGGTGCTGGTCTGGACGCTGACGCGGCTGCCCGAGACGCTGCCGGTCGAGCGCCGCACCGACATTTCGCTCGCCAATCTTTCCAGCAGCTACCGGCTGACGCTCACCAATCGCTATTCGCTCGGTTATGCGCTCGCCGCGTCGCTGACCTTCGGCGGGATCATCGCGTTCGTCTCTTCGGCGCAACAGGTGTTCGTCGACGAATTTGGCGCGGGCGACCGCTTCACGCTCCTGTTCGCGATCTGCGCGGGGGCGATGGGGGTGGCGTCGTTCATGAACAGCCGGCTGGTCGAGCGGCTCGGCACCCGGCTGATCTCGCAGACCGCGGTGATCGCGTTGGTCGTGCTGTCGGTGCTGCACCTGTCGGTGGTATGGATGGGCTGGGAGACGCTCGCCAGCTACATGGTTTTCCAGTCGCTGAGCATGACGTGCATCGGCCTGTGCGGGTCGAACTTCGGCGCGATGGCGATGGAGCCGGTCGGGCGAATCGCGGGCACCGCCTCCTCGGTGCAGGGCTTCATCACCAGCGTCGGCGCGGTGCTGGTCGGATCGGCGATCGGCCAATCCTATGCCGGCACCACGCTGCCGCTGACGCTGGGCTATCTCGCGATCGGCGTTGCGGCGTTTGTGATCGTCTATATCGTGGAGGAGGGCCAGCTCTTCCGCGCGCGGCTCGCCTGAGCCGCACCGACGACGGCCTTGATCCGCCCATAGCCGAGCGCGATGAGCATCGTCAGACCGGTCAGCGGGAACAGCAATCCCGCCACCCCCATGATCGCGAGCAAGCCGGTGCCGGTCCGCGCATCGGGCAGCGTGCTCCGCCCGCGCGGGCCGCGCTTCCACCACATCACCGGCGCGGTAATCGTCAGCAGCGCGAGCGCGACGCAGGCGAACAGCATGATCAGCCGGTTCGCCTCGCCATATTCCTTGCCCTGATGAACTGCGGCGCTCCATTCGATCACCTGACCGGGGCGGCCGAAATCCTTGAACCCGGCGTCCTGCAACACCTGCCCGGTGCCGGCATCGACATAGACAACATGCGCTGCCCCCGAAGGCCCGAGCGTCGCGCTGATTAGATAGGGCGCGCCCGGTCCCTCCGGCCACGTCAGCGTCCAGTCGGGCGCCATGCCGCGCGCCCGCGCCGCCGCCAGCGGGCGGTCGGCGGAGATGCGCGGGCCGTCATGCCCCATCGGCATCGTTTGTTGCTGGAGTGACCACGGCAGGTCGTGCCCGGCATGACCCGCGCCGCCCGGTGCGTCGGGGCGACCCCAGCCCGCGCCCGCGACCCCCGCCTGCACTTCATGCCCCCAGACCGCGCTCCACGGCATCCCGCTGAGCGCGAGAAACAGGATCAGCCCCCCCGCGAACAGCCCGGTCACCGCATGGAGGTCGCGCCAGAACAGCCGCCCGCTTGCCCGCCCACGCACCGCCACGGTCCGGCCGCGTCCCCACCACAGATACAGCCCGCTGACGACCAGGATGATCGACCAGCCGGCGGCGATCTCGATCAGCCAGTTGCCGACCCAGCCGGTGATCGCCAGGCTGTGGAGATGCTTGACGGTCTGCATGATCCCGCCGGGGTTGGTGGTGCCGAAGACATGCGCGTCATGCGGATCGACGAACGCCATTCGCAGGTCGCCGTCGGCGCGCCGCACTGTCACGCGCCAGCTTTCGTCGAGGCGGGCGGGCCTCTGAACCTGCGTCACCGTACCACCGACCGACGCTCCGACCCGCGCGGCCAGCGTGTCGAGCGGGAGCGTCGCGCGCGCCGGCGTGACGTGGATCCAGTCGGCATAGACCTGCCGCTCGATCTCGGGCTTGTAGAGGTATAGTGCGCCGGTCACCGCCAGCCACAGCAGGAACGGCAGCACCAGCAGGCCGGCGAAAAAGTGCCAGCGCCACACCGCGCGCTGGAGTTCGGCCGCGATCGCGGCCGGACGGGAAGGGGTCATGACGAATCCTCGGGTTCGGCGCGTCTGGCGCGCCGCGACAGCAGGTCAGCGGGTCGGGGGGAGGATCGTCGGGGGCGCGCGGAGTGGGGGACGCCAGCGGAGTGCGCTGCGTGGCGCGACCTGCGCCTTGGTGAGAAGAGGACGCCGAGACACCGCCGCCAGCGGCGGGACCAGCAGCAGCACAATCGCGAGCAACGTCGCCGGGCCGGTGACCGCGGCGTAGGCGCACGGTCGTTCAAAGCCGTCGTGCACCGGAGCGTCCTGCGCGTGATGATGCGCCGTGCTCGCCATCGCCATTCCGGGGCAGGCGACGATCGCGACCTGCCCGTGCGCGACCTGCGGCATGAACCCGGCGGGCACCAGCAATCGCACCAGCAATGCCAGCGCGGCCACGATCGCGAACAGCGTCGATCGTGTGCGAACGCCGCTCATCTCGGATGACGGATAACAAGTGCCATGTGCCGCACCGTAACGCCCGATGGTTAACGCGCCTATACCGCGTCGATCGCGATCACCACCGCGTGACGCACCGGAAAGGCGACCGAGCGCGCGATGAAGCAGCGCCGTTGCGCCTCGGCATGAAGCGCCTCGGCGAGCGCGGGGTCGGTTCCGGCGGCGATCGTGACGTGCGGGCGCAATGTCGCCTCGGTCACCTGACCGTTGCCGTCCTTGTCGAGCGTCAGCACTGCATCCGCCTCGTCACGATAGCTGGTGACGACGATCCCGACATCGGCGCACAGATGCAGATACCATAATTGATGGCAGGCGCTGATCGCCCCCAGCAGCAATTCCTCGGGATTCCAGCGCGCCGCATCGCCGCGGAAGCGTGGGTCCGACGATCCCGCGATGACCGGCTTGCCGTCGGCCGCGATCTCATGATCGCGCGCATAGCTGGTATAGCCCGCGGTCCCGACGCCGCGATTGCCGGTCCAGCGCAGCCGGACGCGCGTCATGCTGCCGCCAGCCTTCGCGTGCGGCGGTAGAGCCACCACGCGACCAGCGCGAACAGCAAGGTCCCCGCGACGAGCGCCGGCCCCTCGAACCCGTCGACCAGCGCCAGCGGTGTCTCGGTGCCGGTCTCGTAGACGATCCCTGCGAAGACGACGTTCCACAGGCTCTCGCCGACGATCATGCCGGTCGCCGTCAGCACGCCCAGCCGCTTCGCCGCCTCGGCATCGGGGCGCGCGTCAGCGCGCTTGTCGTAGAGATGGCCGATCACCGCGCCGACCACCACGGTCAATGTCGCGCTCATGGGCAAATAGATGCCGAGCCCGACCCCCAGCGGCGGCAGCCGCAATCGCTCGGCGCGCCCCAGCGCCTCGTCGAGCGCGATTGCGGCCACCCCGGCGAGCGCTCCCCAGCCGATCATCGCCCAGTTGAGGTTGCCGCCCAGCACGCCCTGCGCCAGCGCCGAGATCAGCGCCGCCTGCGGCGCGGCGAGCGCGTTCGGCCCCGCGCCCGGCATTCCGGCGAAACCGAACGAGGTGTAGAGTAATTGCATCACCGGCGGGACCACGACCGAGCCGAAGCAGACGCCGATCACCAGCGCAACCTGCTGCTTCCACGGCGTCGCGCCGACCAGTTGCCCGGTCTTGAGATCCTGGAGATTGTCATTCGAGATCGTTGCCACGCCGAACACGATCCCGGTCACGATCAGCGCATAGGCGACCAACGCCTGCGTCTGCACCACCTCGCCCTCGCGTCCGAACAGCCCGACCAGCAAGGTCGCCGCCGCGATCACCGACAGGATGCCGATCCCCGACACCGGCGAGTTCGATGCGCCGATCAGCCCGGCCATATAGCCGCACACCGCCGCGATCACGAGCCCGATCACCGCGACGAACAGCAGGCTGCCCGCGACCAGCACCCATTCATGCCCCGCGAGTGGCCCACCGCTCACCACCGAATGGAGCAGCACCGCGATCGGCATCAGAGTGGCGAGGCTCACCGCCGCGACGATGCCGATCGGCAGGTCGCGTTCCTCGATCGCGACGCTGTCGCCGCGCGTGGCGGTCAGCGACGCGCGCAGCCCGCCGATCACCGGCCTGGCGATGCGCAGCAACGTCCAGATCGCCGCTACCCCGATCACGCCCGCGCCGAAGAAGCGCACGTCGCTGCGGAACACGCCGCTCGCCCACGCCGCGACGTCACCGGCCTGCGGCGCGGCGGCGGTCAGGATCGGCAGCACGATCCACCAGCCGACCACAACGCCCAGCAGGATCGCGAGCCCCGCCGACAGCCCGATCAGATGCCCCGCGCCCAGCAGCGCGAACGACAGCCCGGCGCTCACCCCCGTCGCGCCCGCGCCGACGCGGAAGAACTGCGCGGCCTCGCCTGCGATCAGCCGCGTCTGCGTCAGGATCGAGAAGCCCGCGGCGGCCAGTGTGCTCGCGACGATCGCCGACAGTCCCTTGGCGCTCTCCACCCCGCCGTGCCGGCTCTCCTCGCCGACCTTGAGCACCTCGGCGGCGGCGCGGCCTTCGGGGAAGGGCAGCACGGTGTCGACCACCAGCGCCCGGCGCAGCGGCACCGAGAACATCACGCCGAGGATGCCCCCGGTGGCGGTGATCGTCGCGGTGGTGACGAACGGAAAGCCCTGCCACCAGCCGATCATGACGAGGCCCGGCAGCACGAAGATGATCGCTGCCAGCGTTCCGGCGGCCGATGCGACCGTTTGGACGATATTGTTCTCGAGGATCGTCGAATCGCGGAACGCGCGCAGCACCGCCATCGAGATCACCGCCGCGGGGATCGAGGTGGCAAAGGTTAGTCCGATCTTGAGGCCGAGATAAACGTTGGCGGCGGTGAACAGCAACGTGATCACGCCACCGAGCAGCACGCCGCGCAGCGTGAGTTCGACGGGGGAGCGGGTGGACGCAGAAGCCATGTCGCCTCCGTGCCACAAGTCCGCGACCGGTTACAGGGCAGGCACACCCAGGATGGTCAAGGGCGGCAATGCGAGGCGGGATTGACGTGCCCCCTTCGTTTCCTCGGACCACGTCCGGGGCGACCGTTTAAAACGTCGGCAAGGGTTCCAGATCCACCGCTACGCCGACGCACCGTCCTCTAACCGGAACCGGTAAAGCCGACCCGGCCCGTCCTCCGGCGCGAAATACAGGTCGCGGCCCTCGATCGCCATGCCCTCGGCGGTGTAGGTCCCCGCATCGATCGAGCGGCGCAGCGTCAGTTTCGGCCAGTCGAGCCAGTCGACCGTGCCGCTCCACCATGACCGCGGGCCACCCCCGACCAGATGGCCGCCGGCGAATTTGATGTCCTGATACCGTGTCGGCGAAGGGTTGGGGACAACCCGCATTCGTGCCGGCGCATCGCGGTCGATGACATAAAGCAAACGGCTGTTCCAGTTTCCCGCCACCAGCCAGCGCCCCTGCGCCGCAACGCAGCCGAGATGATCGGCGACCCGGATCCGCCGACGCATGCGCAGCGTCTCGGTGTCCAGTTCGACCAGCACCGCCGAGCTGTTCGCGCGCAGCTCCGCGACCGGCACCCACAGCGAGTGCCCATCGACCGAAATCCCGCCGGGATGATAACGCGCGCCGTCCGTCAGTTCGACCTGCCGCACGAACCGGCCCGTCGCACGGTCGAACAGGTGCAGGAAGCCGCGCCGGGTGAAGCGATCGACCGAGGTCACCCACACGCGCTGGCCCTGCAAGGCCAAGCCCTGAACGTGGAAGACTTGCCCGCCCAGCGCCGTCGCGCTGCGAAACCGCGCGCCCTCCACCTCGTCCTCGGCGGTCTGCGGCGCGGCGGCGACCGACAGGCTCGACAGCAGCAGCAAGGCGAGGGTCGTCCCCGATCGCATCCATCGACGGTTCATGGCCGGACCCCGCAGCTTGCCTGCGACGCCCATGCCCGCGCTTCATGTCAGCAGCGCGCAAGTTGCGTTGCGATTTGATGAGCGTCCTGCGTCGTTCTAAAGACGGCGGCGATGATCATCCGTCCAGCCTCGCCCGATGATGCGGCGGCGATTGCCGCGTTGATCCTCCCCATAATCGCGGCCGGCGAGACCTATGCCTTGCCGCGCGACATGGATGCGGCGGCCGCCATGGCCTATTGGCACGGGGCGGATCGCCAAACCTTGGTCGTCGAAGAGGAAGGCCGGCTGATCGGCAGCTATTTTCTTCGCGCGAATCAAGCCGGCGGCGGCGATCACGTCGCCAATGCCGGCTATATGGTCGACCCTGCCGCGCGTGGCCGCGGCGTCGCGCGCGCGATGGCGCACGATTCGTTTGATCGCGCGCGGGCGCACGGCTTCACAGCGATGCAGTTCAATTTCGTGGTGGCGAGCAATCGCCGCGCGGTCGATCTATGGCAATCGCTTGGTTTTGCGATCGTCGGGCGACTGCCCGGCGCGTTCCGGCATCCGATGCTCGGGCCGGTTGACGCTTTGGTGATGTTTCGTTCGTTGTGAACTGCCCCGCCGGGGGAACGGCCCGCCGACCGTCCCCCGCTCCGCTGCCGGTTCGACCGGCGCATCCTGTCCTGTTTTTTCCTGTTTGTCCGCGCTCTTCGGTGCGGCGAGTCGCTGCCTAGCGGACGTCGGGGCCAAAAAAAAGCCGGGCAAGGCCCGGCTGTAAAGGTTTTTAGGAGAGGATGCCTGAAAGGCACATCTTTTTTGCGCCGCAGCACGTCAGGACGCAAGTGCAATAATTCCCACTTCGATTGCAGGAATTGCAATCCAGCCGAATTCAACGCGCTCGACAGCATCAGCCGCACCGCCTAGCAGCGCGGGCTAAGGATACGGAGGCGAACATGGCGCAAGCGTTGCGGGTGGCATTGGCGGGATTGGGGACGGTCGGAGGCGGCGTGATCCGCGTGCTGGACGAGAACCGCGCGCTGATCACTCGCCGTGCCGGTCGTCCGATCGAGGTCGTCGCGGTGTCCGCGCGGGATCGGTTCAAGGATCGCGGAGTCGACCTGTCGCGCTTTTCGTGGGTCGACGACACCGCGTCGCTCGCCGAGGCGGACGCCGATGTGGTGGTCGAGCTGATCGGCGGCTCGGATGGGCCGGCGCTGGCGCTGGCGCGTCGCACGCTGGCGGCGGGCAAGGGCTTCGTTACCGCCAACAAGGCTATGCTCGCGCACCACGGGCTCGAACTGGCGCGCGTCGCGGAAGGCGCGGGGGTGCCGCTGAAGTTCGAGGCGGCGGTGGCGGGGGGTATCCCGGTCATCAAGGGGCTGCGCGAGGGCGCGGCGGCGAACGCGATCGCGCGCGTCTATGGCATCCTCAACGGGACGTGCAATTTCATCGTCTCGAAGATGGAAGCCGAGGGGCGCGACTTCGCAGAAGTGCTCGCCGAGGCGCAGGCGCTCGGCTTTGCCGAGGCCGACCCGTCGTTCGACATCGACGGCGTCGATGCCGCGCACAAGCTGTCGATCCTCGCCAGCCTCGCCTTCGGCACCGCGCCGGCGTTCGGCGACGTGGCGATCAGCGGGATCCGCCATCTGCTCGCCGCCGATATCGCGGAGGCGGCGGCGCTCGGTTATCGCGTCCGATTGGTCGGGGTCGCGGAGGCGGATGGCGAGAAGCTGTTCCAGCGTGTCCACGCGCATCTCGTCCCCAACGATCATCCGCTCGCCCACGTCACCGGGGCGACCAACGCGGTGGTGGCCGAGGGCAATTTCGTCGGCCGGCTGCTGTTCCAGGGCGCGGGCGCGGGCGCGGGGCCGACCGCCAGCGCGGTGGTCGCCGACCTGATCGACATTGCGCGCGGCGAATCCGGCCCGCCGTTCGCGATGCCCGCTGACGCCCTGGCGACAGCCGCGGCGGCGGACAGCGGCGAGCGGCGCGGCCGCGCCTATCTGCGCTTCGCGGTCGCGGACCGCGTCGGGGTGCTCGCGGAGATCGCGGCGGCGATGCGCGACGCGGGCGTGTCGATCGAAAGCCTGATCCAGCGCGGCGCGCACGCCGACGGCAGCGTGCTGGTCGCGATCGTCACGCACGACGGCCCGGAACGCTGCGTCGCCGCCGCGCTGGAGCGGCTGCGTGGGTCGCAGAGCCTGACCGGCGAACCGCTGTGGATGCATATTCTGGGGTGAAGTGTACGGCGGGAATGATCGGCGGGTGTGCGGGGTGACGCCCGCGCACCCGCCCGCTAAACCCACGGGCATGAACGAAAACCTCACCGCCGACCGCGCGACCTTCGTCACGCATCTCGAATGCTCGCTCACCGGCGAGCGGTACGAGGCGGACCAGCGCCACAATCTTTCCCGCGCCGGCCGGCCGCTGCTCGTGCGCTATGATCTCGACGCGGTCCGCGCCGCGCTGCCGCGCGAGACGCTTGCCGCGCGCGCGACCGACCTGTGGCGATGGCGCGAGTTGCTGCCGGTGCGGGAGACGCGCAACGTCGTCAGCCTCGGCGAGATCGAAACCCCGCTGATCCTGATCCCCGCCAGTGCCGGCCCCAATGTCTGGGTCAAGGACGAGGGCCGCTTGCCGACCGGCAGCTTCAAGGCGCGCGGGCTGGTGATGGCGGTGGCGATGGCCAGGGAACTCGGCGTCACGCGGATCGCGATGCCGACCAACGGCAATGCCGGCGCGGCGCTGGCGGCCTATGCCACCCGCTGCGGGATCGAGACGATCGTCTTCTGCCCGGAGGATACGCCGGAAGTGAACGTGCGCGAGATCGCGGCACAGGGCGCGCGCGTGTGGCGGGTCAACGGGCTGATCGACGATTGCGGCGCGATCGTCGCCAAAGGTGCGGCCGAGGGGCGCTGGTTCGATTTCTCGACGCTGAAGGAGCCGTACCGGATCGAGGGCAAGAAGACGATGGGGCTGGAACTGGCCGCGCAGCTCGGCTGGCGGCTGCCCAAAGCGATCTTCTACCCGACCGGCGGCGGCACCGGGTTGATCGGAATGTGGAAGGCGTTCGACGAGCTGGAGCGGCTCGGCTGGATCGGCGCGGAACGGCCGCGGATGTTTGCGGTACAGGCCGCGGGATGTGCGCCGATCGTGCGCGCCTATGAGGCGGGCGAGGAACATGCCGAGCGCTGGGAGGACGCGCATACCGTCGCCGCGGGCATCCGTGTGCCGCGCGCGGTCGGCGACTTCCTGATCCTGCGTGCGGTGCGCGAGAGCGGCGGCCGCGCGCTGGCGGTCGGCGACCCCGCGATCCTGAAGGCGGTGGACGATTGCGCGCGCAAGGATGGGCTGTTGCTGTGCCCGGAGGGCGGCGCGACGCTGGCGGCGTACCGGCAGGCGCTGCGCGACGGGCTGGTCGACGAGGAGGAAGAGGTCGTGCTGTTCAATTGCGCGACGGGGTTGAAGTATTCGATGCCGGCGGCCGAGCAGCGGCTGGACCGGCATGGGGTGATGGACTTCGACGTGTTGTAGGGACGGCTCTCGCCCAGTTGCGGACATTGCGCCAACGCTCAATAACAGCCTACACCCATGATCATGCCGTTGTCGTCCAACGCGACGTTTAACCGGCCGGTGTTAAGGTCTGCTATTATCTCCTCACCGGGCACAATCCATCGGACCCCACGCCGGTTCGAAACGCGACGTTCAATGGCGTTCCGAGTAGCTTGATCGGCCTTGCGCCCTATAAAGACCCACAGCGGCTTAGCGCCGCATGTATCTTCGCGCTGAGCCCGTGCCATCAAGCGCTCGCCAAGGCTTTGGCAGCCGACGAGCAGAATAGCACCACCAAGCGCCGCAAGCGGGGTGAAAGGAGTTCGAATCGGAACGTTACGCATACCGTGCCCTGCGCCCAAATAGTGAACGGCGAATTTCCACCAACTTTAGCCGTCCCGGCGTGCCATTTACCGTTGACAGGACGTGCCAACCAGCGCTGACACAAGCATTCAGCGCCTCACCGTGCGGCACGTTCAACAATGCGCCAACTACCATTTAGCTGCACCAATCTGACGACAAGAAGGGCACCATGCGTGGTATACCGGGCGGTAAGCCGGCAAGTGACCGTCGACGGCTCCCGAAGATCGCGTTCACCGCAGGTCACGTTCTCAAGCCTGTAGGGACTTTGCAGATGGTGAAAAAGGGCGAGCTCTCCTTTTTGCATGGCGTCGTCAGCAGTCGCCTTCCTTACAGTCTCGTCTTGGACAAGTAGGGCCGAGATCAACTCGCTATCGCTAGGACAAACCTGGAGGTCCGCGCATCGACTGGCAACCGCTAGCAGCATGAGATCGAGCATAGGTCGCCTCCTTCAGCCACTCTGGCCTAACACTAGCTTTTGCTATCCACCACTTTTATTCCTTTCCAGCGGCTGGGGATCGAACCCGCACCCCGTTGCCGCGGATCGCTGTAGCGATACGTCTACCAATTCCGTCACGCTGGCGGCAGCGGGATAGCACGCCTTTTCGCGTGAGCCGAATGTCCGCTTTCCACCACATCCCGTCATCCCACGCCGGCGAAATCCAGACGCGCAGATCCTCGCGGGAGCCACGAACGTCAGAGATTCTGGATTCCCGCCTTCGCGGGAATGACGGGGCGTGTGGGGCCGACCGTCGCCTTCAATACGGCGCACACGCCCGGCGGCGCTGCAAGCCCTTGATCGTCAGCACCAGATGCCCCAGCCGCTCGCGGACCAGCCCTTCGTCGATCAACAGCCGGATCGTCGCCGGGTCCTGCCCGCGTGAGATGATCAGCGTCGCGCCGGCGCTGCGGGCGCTCCACAGGATCGTTGCCAGTTGCTCGGACGGCGCACCGCCCATCATCGCGTCCATCGTATCCCACCCTCGGGCGTGCGGGCGACTCGTGTCGCCGCAGGGCCGAGACAGGAACGACTGCGCGCCGGTTCGTCAACGCCCCGCCGCGATCTTGATCGAAATTGATTGACGAACCGTTAACGCCGCACGGCGAAGCGCCCGGTCAGCCGCCGCCGTCGCGCTCGATATCCGCGCCGACCGCCTGCAGCTTTTCCTCCAGCCGCTCGTACCCGCGATCGAGGTGATAGACGCGCGAGACGGTCGTCTCGCCGTCCGCGACCAGCCCGGCGATGATCAGGCTCATCGACGCGCGCAGGTCGGTCGCCATCACCGGCGCGCCGACCAGCCGCGCGACCCCGGTCACCTCCGCGGTGCGCCCGCGCACGGTGATGTCCGCGCCCATCCGCGCCAGTTCGGGAACGTGCATGTAGCGGTTCTCGAAAATCGTCTCGGTCAGCGTGCTGGTGCCCGGCGCCTTGCACAGCATCGCCATGAACTGCGCCTGCATGTCGGTGGCGAAGCCGGGGTAGGGGGCAGTCGACAGCGACAGCGGCTTCAGCTCCGCCTCCGACGTGACCATGATCGACCCGCGCCGTTCCTCGATCCCGACGCCGGCTTCGCGCAACGCGTCGAGCGTCGCGCCCATGTCGGCGGCGTTGACGTTGGTCAGCTCGACCGCGCCGCCGGTGACGGCCACCGCGCAGGCATAGCTGCCCGCCTCGATCCGGTCGGGCATCACCGCATAGGTCGCGCCGTGCAGCTCGTCGACGCCCTCGATCTCCAGCGTCCCGGTGCCGACGCCCTCGATCCGCGCGCCCATCGCGATCAGGCAGCGGCACAGGTCGACGATCTCCGGCTCGCGCGCGGCATTCTCGATCCGGCTGCTGCCCTTGGCCGTCACCGCGGCCATCACGACGTTCTCGGTCGCGCCGACCGAGACGACCGGGAACGTATAGCTACCGCCCGACAGACGTCCGCCCGGCGCCGTAGCGGTGACATAGCCCGCGCTCATCTCCAGCGTCGCGCCGATCGCCTCCAGCGCCTTCAGGTGGAGGTCGATCGGGCGGTTACCGATCGCGCACCCGCCCGGCAGCGACACCCGCGCCTGCCCGGCGCGCGCGAGGATCGGGCCGAGCACCAGGATCGACGCGCGCATCTTGCGGACGATATCGTACGGCGCCTCGGTCGAGGTGAGCTGTCCGGCGCGGATCGTCATGACGCGGCCGAATTCGTCGGGCTTGCTGCCCTCGATCCGGGTCGAGGCGCCCAGCTGGTTGAGCAGGTGGCCGAAGCCGTCGACGTCGGCGAGGCGCGGCAGGTTGCGCAGGGTCAACGGCTCGTCGGTGAGCAACGCGCACGGCATCAGCGTCAAGGCGGCGTTCTTGGCGCCGGAAACAGGGAGCTTGCCAGACAGGCGGCGGCCGCCGCGGATGATGATACGGTCCATCAGCTACGCTCTATCGAAGCCGCGTGCCGACGCCAAGCGAGCGAACGCATCCGCCGGTTGATCGGCTTTAATGCGGGTCGGGGCCACGCCCGCGTAACGATTCGAGGAACTTGAGGATCAACATTGCGTGCCGACGCCTAGTTTCGCCGATCGGGTCGGCGATTTTCTGTCCCTTACCACGGTCGAACGTGGCGTGCTGTCGGGGCTTGTCGAGCGGGAACGCCCGCTGCGCCGCGGCGCGACGCTCGTGCGCCAAAACGAGCGCGGCACCGATCTCTTCGCGCTGAAAAGCGGGATGATGATGGGCTATGTGCTGCTCGGCGACGGCAGCCGGCAGATCCTGCGGCTGATCTTTCCGGGCGATCTGTTCGGGACGCAGGTGATGGCGTTCGGCAAGGCGCAACAGACGCTGGTGGCGGCCGCCGACAGCGTGGTGTCGCCGATCGACCGCGCCGCGCTGGCCGAGGCGGCGCTGCGCCATCCGCGGCTGGCGCTGGCGCTGACCGCGCTCGAACAGATCGAGAGCGCGTCGCTGGCGGAGCGGCTGGCAGCGGTCGCGAAGCTGCCGGCGCGCGCGCGGGTGGCGGGGATGCTGATCGAAATCCGCGGGCGGATGCGGCGCGGCGATCCCGCGATCGGCGACAGCTTCGCGCCGGGGCTGACGCAGGAGGAGATCGGCGACGCGATCGGGCTGACCGCGGTGCACGTCAACCGGATGCTGCGCCAGCTCGAGGATCAGGCGCTGATCGCGCGGATGGGCGGCCGGGTGACGATCCTCGACGAAGCGGGGCTGCGCCGGGCCGCGGGCCGCAACGATCGGAGTTACGAAGGCGATCTGTCGTGGTTGCCCGAGGTGGCGCCGGCGTAAGGCACGGACATCCGCATCGCCGCGGACGGTTCACCCGTCGCGCGACAGCCCGCACGCCGCGAGCTGCGCGTCGATCGCCGCCACCAGCCGCCCCAGCGCGTTGGCGTCGCGCCCCTCTGCGCGCAGTGTCAGCGCCGCTTGCGTGTTCGAGGCGCGCAGCAGCCACCAGCCGTCGTCGGTCGATACGCGCACGCCATCGGTGATCGTCACCCGCGCGCCCTGTTCGGTCAGTCGCGCGGCGACCGCCTCGACCACCGCGACCTTGCGCGCTTCGGCGACCGGCACGCGCCATTCGGGGGTGGCGACGCGCGCGGAGGTGCCCTCGCGCAGCGCGGTCAGCGATCGCCCGGACAGATGCACCGCATGGATTAGCCGCACCGCCGCATAAAGCGCATCGTCGAACCCGTAATAATCGTGCGCGAAGAAGATGTGTCCCGACAGTTCGCCGGCCAGCGGCGCGCCCAGCGCCTTCATCTTCGTCTTGATCTCGCTGTGCCCGGTCCGCCACATCACCGGCGTGCCGCCAAGATCGGCGATCCGCTCGAACAGCGCGTCGCTCGATTTCACGTCGGCGACGATCGTGCTGCCCGGCAGCGCGGCGAGGATCGGCCCCACGAGGATCGACAGGATCTCGTCACCCCACAGCACGCGGCCCTGCGCATCGACCGCGCCGATCCGGTCGCCGTCGCCGTCGAAAGCCAGTCCGAAATCGAGCTTCTTCTCCGCGACCAGTGCCTGCAGGTGCGCCAGATTGGCCTCCACCGTCGGATCGGGATGGTGGTTGGGGAAGGTGCCGTCGATGTCGCAGAACAGCAGATGATGTTCGCCCGGAAGCCGCGCGGTGAGCGCGCGGATTGCCGGCCCGGCCGCGCCGTTGCCGGCGTCCCAGCCGATCCGGTAACTGCCGCCGGCATAGCCGGCGAGCAGCCGGCCGACGTACCGGTCGAGCACGTCGGCCTGCGTGACGATGCCGGCGCCGACCTCCCAGTCGCCGGCCTCCGCGAGCCGCGCGAGATCGCGCACGTCCGGCCCACAGAAGCTGTTCCCCTGCATCACCAGCTTGAAGCCATTGTCCTCGCGGGGATTATGGCTGCCGGTTACCTGTACGCCGCCATCCACCTCTAGCGTCGCCGCGGCGAAATAGAGCATCGGCGACGGCCCGATGCCGATGCGGACCACGTCGAGCCCGGATGCGGTCAGCCCCGCGACCAGCGCCGCCTCCAGCATCGGCGAGTGCGTCCGCCCGTCATAGCCGACCGCGACGCGCGTTCCGCCCGCGCGCCGGAGGCGTGTCGCGAAGCCGCGCCCGACCGCCCAGGCGTCGGCCTCGGTCAGCGTGTCGCCGACGCGCCCGCGAATGTCATAGGCGCGCAGGATCTCGGGCGAGAGCCGGTGCGTCATCGCGGGTCCTTGAGCGCCGCCAGCAGCGTGTCGCGCGCGGCATTTACCCGCCGCGCGCGCTGTTCGGAGCCGCCGCGATCGGGGTGCAGCTCGCTCATCAGCCGGCGATGCGCGGCGCGGATCTCGCCCGCGTCGGCGCGCGCATCGACCCCCAGCACCCGCCGCGCCTCGCCGAGGGGGGAGGGGCGCTTCTTCGCCGGCTTGCGCAGCAGCACCCACACGCCCCACACGATCAGCGCCGCGACGATCCATTTCATCAGCATCGTCAGGCCGCCTGCGTCGCGCCGACGTCGGGCAGCGCCAGCGCCGCCATCATCTCGCGCAGCTCCTGCCGCGCGGCGACATGGCTCAGCCCCATCCCGCCGAATTCCTTGGCGTCGAGCAAGGTCAGCCCCTTGGGGAACAGTTCGCGGTAGATCACGCGCTCGCCCAGCCCCGGGATGATCCGGAACCCGACACGCCGCGCGAGCTGGTCGAGCGCCTCGGACACGCGGCGCATGTTGCGCGCCTCCAGATATTGCAGGCGGTTGCGCAGCACGACCCAGTCGATCGTCGTCCCGTCCTCCCGTGCGCGGGCCTTGCGCGCGTCCCAGATCAGCTCCGAATAGAAGCTTGGCCGCACCACCTTGTAGGTTTCGGGATCGACCTGCCCGATCAGGTCGAAGTCGACGAAACTGTCGTTCATCGGCGTCACCAGCGTATCCGCCAGCGCCGCCGCGATCCGCGCCGCCGGGTCGTCGCGCCCCGGCGTGTCGATCACGAGAAAGTCATAGCCGTCGGTGAAGGCGCGGTACATCTCCGGGAAATTGCCATCGGCGCGCCCGTCACCGGTGGCATGGACCGGCAGCGCCAGATCGATCCCGGCGCGCTTCACCGTCGCCTCGCGATTGTCGAGATAGCGCCCCAGCGTCCGCTGGCGATGATCGAGGTCGATGCACGCCACGCGCGCGCCCTTCGCGGCCAAGGCGATCGCGACGTGAACCGCCGTCGTCGACTTGCCCGTTCCCCCTTTTTCGTTGGCGAACACGATCACATGCGTGCGACCGTGTTGCGCTTCCGTCCCCGTTTCGGACAATTCGTCGCATCCTCGATTGATTGCGTCCTGCCCCGACCATAGAACCCCCGTCCGCGAGTTTCGAGGGGTAACGGGTGGAAGTGTATCGTGATCTCGCCGGCCTGCGCGCCGCGCTGGAGGCGGCGCGCGCCGGCGGGCGTGAGGTGGCGCTGGTGCCGACGATGGGCGCGCTCCATGCCGGCCACGTCGCGCTGGTCGAGGCCGCGCGGCGCCCCGGTGCGCTGGTCGTTGCCTCGATCTTCGTGAACCCGAAGCAGTTCGGCGCCAACGAGGACCTGTCGCGCTATCCCCGCAAGGAGGTGAGCGACATCGCGATGCTCACCGACGCCGGCTGCGACGTGCTGTGGCTGCCGCCGGTCGAGCAGATGTACCCGGCCGGTTTCGCCACCAACGTGTCGGTCTCGGGCGTCAGCGACGGCTGGGACGGTGCGGCGCGGCCGGGGCATTTCGACGGCGTCGCGACCGTCGTCGCCAAATTGTTCAACCAGGTCCGCCCGACCCGCGCCTATTTCGGCGAAAAGGATTTCCAGCAACTGGCGGTGATCCGCCGGATGGTCGCCGATCTCGATTTCGATATCGAGATCACCGGCGTCCCGACGCAGCGCGAGGACGACGGGCTCGCGCTGTCGTCGCGCAACGTCTATCTCTTGCCCGAGGAGCGCCAGAAGGCGGTCGCGCTGCCCCGCGCGCTGGGCGTCGCGGCGCGCGCGGTGCTCGGCGGCGGCGCTGTCGACAAGGCGTTGGCGGATGCGACCGCCATGCTCGTCGCGGCAGGCTTTGCGGTCGATTACGTCGCGCTGGTCGATGCCGAAACGCTGCAAAGCGATCCTGCCCCCGGGCGCCGACGCCAGTTGCTGGCGGCGGCGCGGCTGGGCAACACGCGGCTGATCGACAATCTCGCGGTCGATCCGGGCTGACCATCCGGCGCGTTGACGATCAGCGATTTGCGTGATCGCGGCCTTAACCATTTGGTGAGCCGAATCGGTGCACAACCCCTCTTACATTGAAGGATGGAGGGGTGATCCGATGGTAACCGAATTCGACATCGCGCTGTTAGCGCGCCGCACCAACGAAGCGACCCGCGGCGATTCCGACGCCGCCTATGACCTGGGCGTCGCCTATTCGACCGGCACCGTGGGTGCCACGCTCGACCTGATCGAGGCGCACAAGTGGTTCAACCTGGCCGCCGCGTGGGGCAACGATGCCGCCGCCGCCGCGCGCTCGGAGATCGCCGAGGACATGACCGCGCGCGAAATCTCCAATGCGCAGCGCGCCGCGCGTGACGTGCTCGGCGGGATGCAGCGCCGCGCCGCCTAACCTGCGGCATCTCCTTGACCCGTCGCGCTTGCGCGGCGCATAGCCCGGTCATGGAGAATTCGACCGAAACGCTGTCTTTCGAAGCCGGTCTGCGCGAACTCGAGGAGATCGTCGCGCGGCTCGAATCCGGGGACACCCCGCTGGAGGAGGCGATCCGCCTTTACGAGCGCGGCAGCGTGCTGCGGCAGCGGTGTGCCGACCGGCTGGATGCCGCACAGGCGCGCATCGAGGCGATCCGTACCGGTGCCGACGGGCGCCCCGCCGCGGTCGAGCCGTTCGCCGCCGGATGAGCGTCGCCGCCAACGCCTCGCCGCAGCTGAAAGCGGCGCTCAAGGAAGTGTCGGCGGAAATGGACCGGCGCTTCGACGCGCTGCTGCCGGTGCCGAACGATCCGCGTGCGGATCTGTACCGCGCGATGCGCCACGCCACGATCGGCGGAGGCAAGCGGCTGCGCCCGCTGCTCGTCTTCGCGACCGCGCGGTTGTTCGACGTCGCGCGTGATGCCGCGGCGCGCGTCGCGGTCGCGCTGGAGGCGATCCACGTCTATTCGCTGATCCACGACGATCTGCCCGCGATGGACGACGACGACCTGCGCCACGGCAAGCCGACCGTCCACAAGGCGTTCGACGAGGCGACCGCGATCCTGGCCGGCGACTGCCTCCACGCTTTGGCGTTCGAGGTGCTCGCGGACCCGGCGACGCACGCCGATCCGTTCGTCCGTGCCGAGCTGATCGCCGATCTCGCGCGCGCTTCCGGTCCGTCGGGCATGGCGGGCGGGCAGGCGATGGACCTGAAGGCCGACGGCACGCGCTTCGACCTCAGCACCGTCACCCGGCTCCAGCAGATGAAGACCGGCGCGCTGATCGGCGCGGCGGTCGAGGGCGGCGCGATCCTCGGGCGCATCCCCCCGGAGGGCCGACGCCACCTGCGCGGCTATGCGCACGACCTCGGGCTCGCCTTCCAGATCGTCGACGACCTGCTCGACGTCGAGGGCGACGAGGAACTGGCCGGCAAGAAGCTGCGCAAGGACGGCGAGCAGGGCAAGGAGACGTTCGTCTCGCTGCTGGGCGTCGATCGCGCGCGTCAGCAATCGCGGATGCTGGTCGACCAGGCGATCGACCATCTGCGCAGCTATGGCGAGGAGGCCGAACTGCTCCGCGCGATCGCGCGCTTCGTCATCGATCGTCGCGGCTGACCGAAAGGCTTTCCCATGCGTATCGGCGTCTATCCCGGCACCTTCGATCCGATCACGCTGGGGCATATGGACATCATCCGGCGCGGGGCGAAGCTGGTCGATCGGCTGGTGGTCGGCGTCACCACCAATCCCGGCAAGTCGCCGATGTTCGCGCTCGACGAGCGGATGGCGATGGTCGAGCGCGAAGTCGCCGACATCGGAGGCGACATCCGCGTCGTCTCGTTCGATTCGCTGCTCATGGACTTCGCCGAGCGCGAGCGCGCGACGATGATCGTCCGCGGCCTGCGCGCGGTCGCCGACTTCGAATATGAATATCAGATGGCGGGGATGAACCAGCAGCTGAACGATCGGATCGAGACGGTCTTCCTGATGGCCGACGTCTGCCTGCAACCGATCGCGTCGCGGCTGGTGAAGGAGATCGCGATCTTCGGCGGACATATCGGCAAGTTCGTCAGTCCGGCGGTTTGCGAGGAAGTGGTGGCGCGTGTCGAGCGGGATGGTCGGCGGGGAAGCTGATCCGCTTCTCGCCCACCGTCATTTCCGCGCCCTTCGTCATTCCCGCGAAGGCGGGAATCCAGACGCGCAGGTCCGTCGATAGAAGCGTAGGCGTCAGAGGTTCTGGATTCCCGCCTGCGCGGGAATGACGGCGAGGTGGGGCGCCTGCGCGGGAATGACGACGTGGGACGTTTCGCGGTTCGCGCCCGCACGCGTTCAGTTTGGCGCAAGCGCGTTTCTGGTCTAGGGCGACACGGAACCCACTGACCGATCCGAAAGACCCGATGCGCCCGTTCGCCCTTCTCGCCGCCGCGCTCGCCGCGACCGTGTCCGTCGCCACCCCCGCCGCCGCGCAGGACCGGCTTCCCGCCCCGCCGCTGGGCGACAAGACCAACATCTGGGTGCTCGATCTCTCGACCGGCGGCCGGGTCGAGGTGGCGTTGCGTCCCGATGTCGCGCCGAAGATGGTCGAGCGGATCAAGACGCTGACGCGCCAGCATTTCTACGATGGCCTCGTCTTCCATCGCGTGATCGACGGTTTCATGGCGCAGGGCGGCGATCCCAAGGGCGACGGCACCGGCGGCAGCACGCTTCCCGACCTGCCCGCCGAGTTCAACTACCTGCCGCACGTCCGCGGCGCGGTGGCGGCGGCGCGGGCCGAGAAGGAAGACAGCGCAAACAGCCAGTTCTACATCGTGCTGCAACCGCGCTTCCAGCTCGACAAGAAGTACACCGTGTTCGGCCGCGTGCTGACCGGCATGAACTATGTCGACGCGATCGAGAAGGGAGAGCCGCCGCAGAACCCGTCGCGGATCGTCCACGCCTATATCGCGTCGGACAATCCGCCGGCCTATCAGCCGCTGCCGGCGGCGGCGGCACCGACGCTGCCCGCCACGCTCCCGACGCTGCCGGCCACGCAGCCGGCGCCAAGAAAGCGCGCCGCCCGCCGCTGACGCGATGAACGTCGATCTGTTCGACTTCGCGCTCCCGCCGGAGCGGATCGCGTTGCGCCCCGCCGCCCCGCGCGATGCGGCGCGGCTGCTGGTGGTGACGCCCGCGGGGCTGGCCGACCGCATCGTCTCCGATCTGCCCGGGCAATTGCGCGCGGGCGACCTGCTGGTCTTCAACGACACGCGCGTGATCCCGGCGCAGCTGGAGGGCACGCGCGGATCGGCGCGGATTGGCGCGACGCTCCACAAGCGCGAGGGGCCGCGCCGCTGGCGCGCGTTCGTCCGCAACGCGCGGCGACTGCGCGACGGCGATGCGATCGACTTCGGCCACGACGTGACGGCGACGGCGCACGACCGCGCCGACGACGGCAGCTGGGCGCTGGTCTTCGCGGGTGACGAGCCGGTCGAATTGCTGCTCGACCGCGCCGGGCGGATGCCGCTGCCGCCCTATATCGCGGGCAAGCGCGACACCGACGCGCGCGACGCGCAGGATTATCAGACAATGTTCGCGGCCGAGCCCGGCGCGGTCGCCGCACCGACCGCTGCGCTGCACTTCACCCCCGCGCTGCTCGACGCGCTGGCCGCAGCCGGGATCGAACACGCGACGCTGACGCTGCACGTCGGCGCGGGCACGTTCCTGCCGGTCAAGGCCGAGGATACCGCCGACCACCGGATGCACGCCGAATGGGGGCGGATCGACGCGGCCACGGCGGACCGGCTCAACGCGGTGCGTGCGCGCGGCGGGCGCGTGATCGCGGTCGGCACCACCTCGTTACGCCTGATCGAGAGCGCGACCGGGCAGGATGGCCGCATCCAGCCGTTCGAGGGCGACACCGCGATCTTCATCACCCCCGGCTATCGCTTTCGGGGGATCGACGGGCTGATGACCAACTTCCATCTGCCGCGCTCGACCTTGTTCATGCTGGTCTCTGCTCTAATGGGGCTCGACCGGATGAAAGCGGCTTACGACCATGCCATTGAAAATGAATACCGTTTCTACTCCTACGGGGATGCGTCGCTGTTGTTGCCGTGAACGGGCGTTCGATAGTGCGAGATAGGAGAGTCATGCGGAAGGCGCTGTCGAGTGGGTGGCGGGTGAGCCGCCTCGAGAGGCTCACAAACCAGTTGCCGGTCACCATAGCGGCGTTAGGGTCGCTACCAGACAGAAGGGAAGTGATTGATGCCGAAGGGAGCTAAGGGGACGGGCGCAATCACACGCCCGACCGTGCAACCCGCGGTTGAGACGACCTTGTGGGCTGCGGCGGATAAGCTGCGCGGCAACATGGACGCGGCGGAATACAAGCATGTCGCGCTTGGGCTTATCTTTCTCAAATACATTTCTGACCGTTTCTACGAGCGCAAAGCTGAAGCCGAAGCCGACGTGGAAAATGCCTTCCTTGCCGATGAGCGGGACTGGTATTCGGCCGAAAGCGTGTTCTGGGTGCCGGAACATGCACGTTGGGAATATCTGAAGGAGAACGCCACCAGCATCGATCCCACCATCGGCACCCTTATCGACCGGGCCATGCTTTCCATCGAGAGTGAGAACCCCTCGCTCAAAGGCGTGCTGACCAAGAATTATGCCCGGCCTGAGCTGGACCAGACCAAGCTAGCCGAGGTGGTCAAGCTGTTCTCCGATCTGGCGTTCCGCGATGAGCATCATGGGCAGGACGTGCTGGGCCGCGTCTATGAGTATTTCCTGGGTCAATTTGCCATCGCCGAAGGCAAGCGCGGCGGGCAGTATTACACCGCCGGGTGCGTCGTCCGCTTGCTGGTGGCGATGATTGAACCGTTCAAGGGCCGCGTTTATGACCCCTGCTGCGGGTCAGGCGGCATGTTCGTGCAATCCGAACAGTTCATCGAGGCGCACGAAGGCGGGCGCAACGATATCTCGATCTACGGGCAGGAGTCTAACCCCACGACCTGGCGCCTGGCCAAGATGAACCTCGCCATTAGAGGCATCGAGGCCAACCTTGGCAGCAAATGGGCCGACAGCTTTCACGAGGATATGCACCCCAGCATCAAGGCGGATTACATCCTGGCCAACCCGCCGTTCAACCAGAGCGATTGGGGGCAGGAGAAGTTGCAGGGTGATGCGCGTTGGCAATTCGGCACGCCGCCCGCTGGCAATGCCAATTTCGGCTGGGTGCAGCACATTTATCACCATCTGGCCCCGCACGGCATCGCGGGCTTCGTATTGGCCAACGGCTCGCTGTCCAGCCAGCAGTCAGGCGAAGGTGAAATCCGCCAGCGGCTGATCGAGAAGGACGTCATTGACTGCATCGTGGCGCTGCCCGGTCAGCTCTTTTCGACCACGCAGATTCCGGTTTGCCTGTGGTTCGTTGCGCGCGACAAATCGAACGGCATTGTGAAGGACAAGAAACTGCGTGACCGGCGCGGCGATGTGCTGTTTATCGACGCACGCAACATGGGCAGCATGGTAACGCGGACGCTCAAGGAGCTGAACGCCGATGACATCGCCACCATCGCCGACACCTATCACGCTTGGCGGGAGAAGGGCGGGAAGTATGAGGATGTGCCGGGCTTCGCCAAGTCGGTCAGCCTTGCAGACATCACGGCCAAGCGGTTCGTGCTCACTCCCGGCATGTATGTAGAGCAGGCGGCGCGGGTCGACGATGGCGAAGCGTTCGCAGACAAGATGGCCCGGCTAACTACAACCCTGAAAGCGCAGATGGAGCGCGGTAACTCGCTCGATTTGGAAATCCGCAGCCAACTGACGAAGGTTGGTTATGGCTGGTGAATTCGATTTTATTGGATCACGCCTTTACGGTCTCGGCCGATGAAGGAGCTGCGAGATATTGCGACGATCATTATGGGTCAGTCGCCTTCTGGGAGTGTCGTATCTGACGATCCGTCTTCAGGATTGCCGCTTCTTAATGGCCCAAGTGAGTTTGGAGCCGCGCATCCTTTCCCTGTGCAATGGACCAGTGAGAGTCCTCGCATCGCTGAACCCGGCGATCTGCTATTTTGCGTGAGGGGGTCGACCACGGGGCGGATGAATTGGGCAGATCAGCGATACGCTATTGGACGTGGAATAGCTGCGATCCGGCCAAAGGCTGCGGGGACGGCAGATGCAATGTGCGGCTTGATCGAAGCAGAGCTACCGGCATTGCTAAAAGCAGCAACCGGATCAACTTTTCCGAATGTTTCCCGGGATCAATTGTCGGAACTTCCGGTTAGGCTTGGTCCTGGAGTCTCGCTCCCGGCAGTCAGCTCCTTTTTGGGCGCTATCAGGAAAAAGATCGACCTTAATCGCCAGATGGCTGCGACGCTGGAGGAAATGGCGCGAGCGCTGTTCAAGAGCTGGTTTGTCGACTTCAACCCTGTTCACGCCAAAGCCGAGGGGCGCGACCCCGGTTTGCCTGCCGACATCGCCGCATTGTTCCCAGACAGCTTTGATGACGAAGGCTTGCCAATGGGTTGGACCTCAGGAACGCCAGAGAGCTTTGTAGAGATCAACCCAACAACGCGGATCAATCGTGCAGCCGAGGCTTCTTATATCGACATGGCGGCGCTCCCGACGCGAGGACCGGGTATCACATCGATAGTTTCTCGCCCCGTGGGCTCTGGCTCCAAGTTCAAAAACGGCGATACGCTTCTCGCTCGCATCACGCCTTGCCTTGAAAACGGCAAAACCGCCCTCGTCGATCGCTTGGCCGATGAGGAAGTTGCTTGGGGATCAACTGAGTTTATCGTGATGCGTCCCAGAGAGAGAGTCCCTGCACCGCTCCCATATCTGATCGCGAGGGACGCAGCTTTCCGAGCACACGTGATTGCTTCAATGTCGGGCACCTCAGGCCGTCAACGGGCACCTGCGGAAGCTGTCGGTCGATGGAGCATTGCCGTTCCAACCGACGCAGTAATTTCAGCTTGGGGCAATGCAGTGCTGCCCATGTTTGACCGTATCAAGGCAACTAGCCTTGAGGCGGAGAAACTGACCGAACTGAGAGACACGCTCCTACCCAAGCTCCTGGCGGGCGAATTGCGGTTGCCGGACGCGGAAGTCGTGATTGCTGCCGCATAGAGGGACGCATGGCCTATCAGCTCCAGCTTCTCCGCAACCTCATCGAGCGCCACCCGGAACGGGCAGGCAATCTTGAGCTGCACGTCCGGGCGCTGGAGCAGAGCATCGAGGAACTTCCCTTCACTTGCCTGTCCAATGTCCGATCAATGTTCGAGGCAATGCAGCTAAGCGTGAATGGTGTACTAAAAATCACCTATGGTGACGGCGACGACTTCGCCAAACGCACCAGCTTGGTTATCAAATCTCTCGATCTAGCATTGGGCGACCACCCGCAAAAGGACAAAGTCGACCTTCACCTCAAGAGGCTGCTCGGCAGCATCAACGGTGCTGCTTCGTCGTTGGCCGCGTTAAGCAACATACCAAATCTGCGGCACGGCGGCGCACTCGATTGGCCAACATTGGAACGCCAGCACGCTTACATGCTTGGCGGGCTGTGCGATGCGCTGGTTTCGTTCCTGCTTGATGTGGCATGGAGCCGACCGTCAGAGGCAGCTGAAGCGCCGTCCGGCCCGATCTATGCCGAGGAAGGCGAGTTCAACGAAAGCCTCGACAGCGAATATGAGCTGGTCGAAATCGCTGGGTCTATTTTTGAACCCAGCCATATTCTCTTCACGCTCGACCGAACGCAATACGAGGCGGCGCTGACCGAATGGCGGCAGACTAAGCCTGATGATGAGGAACAAGAGGTCGCCGCATGACCTATCCAACCGGCGGTGCATTGCCTCCCAGCCGCTTCAATGAAGGCGCGGTTGAGTTGGCCGCGATGAGCTGGCTTGACCTTTCCGGCTGGCGCGTGCTGCCGGGCGACTATCTTGCCCCTGATGGGCCGATGAGCGCCCGCACTGACTACCGGCAAACAGTGTTGGAGGGGCAGCTCCGCGACGCGCTGGCCACGCTCAACCCGGACGCGAAATCGAGCACTATCGAAGCGGCGATGCGCGCTGTTCTCGCCGCGCCAACGCAAAATTTGCTGGAGAATAACCGGGCGTTCCATGAACTACTGGTGTTCGGCGTCCCGGTCGAGTTGAACGAGAATGGCGAAAGCCGGACCGTGCGGCTCCGCCTGATCGACCAGAAGCAGCCCGCCAAAAACAGCTTCATCGCTGCAAACCAATTCGTTGTGCAGGCGAATCGCCATACGATCCGCCCCGATATCGTGCTGTTTGTGAACGGCCTGCCGCTGGCCGTGATGGAGTTGAAGAACCCTGCCGACGAAAACGCCACCATGGACCGGGCGCATGAGCAGCTCCAGAACTACAAGAACAAAGCCCAGGAACTGTTCCGCTTCAACGCCGCGCTCGTCATCAGCGACGGGATAGAAGCGCGCATCGGCTCGCTGACTGCCGGGCTTGACCGCTTCCAGCCGTGGCGCACCATCGACGGCGAAAAGCATGATGACTTTGGCCGGGCGGAATTGGAAGTGCTCATCAAGGGCGCGTTGGACCCGGCGCGGTTGCTCGACCTGGCCTTCGATTACACCGCCTTCGAAATAGCCGATGGTGTGGTCAAATCGAAGAAGCTGGCGGGCTATCACCAGTTCCATGCCGTGCGGCGGGCGCTTGCCTCGACTGTCAAGGCAGCGGGCGAAGGCGGGCACCGAAAGGGTGGCGTGGTCTGGCACACGCAAGGTAGCGGAAAGTCGCTGACCATGCTGTTCTACGTCCGCCAGCTTCAACTGGCGAAGAAGCTAAAGAATCCGACCATTGTAGTGGTAACGGATCGAAACGACCTAGACGATCAGCTCTTCAAGACTTTCGCCGCACATAGCAGTGCCATTCGCGGCACGCCTCGCAATGCGGAAACGGTTGCGGCAGTGCGAGACCTTCTCAAGGTCGATATCGGCGGACTTGTCTTCACTACGATCCAGCGTTTTCGCGGTGATGAAGGCGAGCATCCGCTCCTGACCGATCGCAGCAACGTGATCGTGATCGCCGATGAAGCGCACCGTTCTCAATATGGCCTCAACCGCCGTTTCGTGACGCGAGGCGAGGAAGTGCGCGAGGAAGTGGGCTTCGCCGAATATCTGCGCCAAGCCCTGCCCAACGCCACCTTCATCGGCTTCACCGGCACTCCGATTGACGAAAAGGATCGCAGCACGGCGGCGGTGTTCGGCGATGTCATCGACACCTACGACATGACCCAATCGGTCATCGACAAGGCTACCGTGCCGATCCACTATTCCGCCCGGCTCGCGAAGCTGATGCTGCGACTGGATGCCGAGCAGCGGGAAGAGCTAGACGCACTGGCGGAACAGCTGACCGAAGGCAGCGACGTGCGCGCCGCCGAGCAGCTGAAGGCGAAGTTCAGCCGCTTTGAGGAGATTGTCGGCGCACCGGAACGCATCGCCACCGTTGCCGCCGATATTGTCGCCCATTTCGAGGAACGCCGAGTGGCGATGGGCGGCGGCAAGGGCATGATCGTGGCGATCAGCCGCCAGGTTGCGGTTGCCCTTTACGATGAGATTGCCCGGCTTCGCCCGGACTGGGCGGGTGCCAATCCGACGGATGACACCGACGGCATGTTGAAGGTTGTCATCACCGGCAACAATTCTGATCCACAGGCGATGCAGCCGCACATCCGCACCAAATCGCGGCTGGAGGAAGTGGCAGACCGGTTCAAGAATCCGGAGTCCGGTTTTGACCTCGTAATCGTGCGGGATATGTGGCTTACCGGCTTTGACGCGCCGTCACTGCATACCCTCTACATCGACAAGCCGATGCGCGGGCATGGCCTCATGCAGGCCATCGCGCGGGTTAATCGCGTGTTCGGCGCGAAGCCGGGCGGCCTGATCGTCGATTATCTGGGTATTGGCGCGGAGCTTCGCGCGGCGCTGGCACAGTATAGCGCCCGTGATCAGGAACAAGTTAGCCTCAACATGGATGAGGCGGTGCGCCAGCTTCTGAGTAAGGTGGAATCGGCGCTTGCCTTGCTCGGCAAGGCCGATTGGCGAGCCTTTTTCGATGCGGAGCCAACGGCCCGACTGACAATTCTCAAACAGTGCCTTGAGGAAATCCTGTCTGGCGATCACCGGGCCGAGTTCATCGACTTGGCGACACAGGCCGAAGCCGCCTTCGCCATTGCAGCGGGTGATGAACGTGCGTCAGCCAAGCGGCAGGAAGTGGCGTTGATCGTCGCCTTGCGTGCCAATCTTATTAAATACACGTCGGGCAAAGGTGCTCGCGGCAGGCAAACTATCGAGCAAGAAATCCGCCAGCTCATGTCGCAGGCGGTCATGTCTGAGGGCATCCTTGACGTGTTCAAGAATGCAGGTTTGGAGCAGCCCGATCTTGCCATTCTGTCGGACGATTTCCTGATGGAAGTCCGACAGACGAAGCAGCCGAACCTTGCCGTCGAGACACTGCGGCGTCTCTTGCAGGGCAACATCAAGGCACGGGAGCGACTGAATATTGTCGAGGCGCGCACGCTAAGTAAACGGCTGGACGATGTGCTGACCCGCTACCACAACCGGGCTGTGGATAGCTTGCAGGTCATTGATGAGCTGATCTCATTGGCGCGCGACGTTTCCGCATCCGCGAGGCGGGGCGACGAGCTTGGCATGGCCCCTGAGGAGCTGGCTTTTTACGACGCACTGGCTGAGAACGGCTCAGCAAGAGAGTTGATGGAACGCGAGACGCTCCGCACCCTTGCCCAACTGCTGGTTAAAACGATCCGAAGCACCGTGACGGTGGACTGGACGCAGAAGGAAAGTGTGCGCGCAAAGATGCGAATCGAGGTTCGCAAGCTGCTTGCCCGCTACGGCTATCCGCCGGACTTGCAGAAAGCGGCAGTGGATCTTGTTCTGGCGCAGGCCAATACGATCGCAGTTGACTGGGCTCTCTAGCAGTCCCTATCAATATTCGAAGAAGTCCTCATCTATTCGTTTTACCGCAATATTTCGGCTTACACGAACGCCGACATCATGCTCAATTAGCAAAGCAGCGAGGCGCTCTCCATCTAGCAGTATCACGCGCTGCGGCAGGTGCCTGACATATTCCACAGCTGGCGTGCTGAATGTCGATGTGGTGACGAACACGCCCTTGGTCGCACCTAGCCCAACAAGACTACCGACAAAGCCCTGTATTTCCGGACGCCCAACCCCGACGTGCGGCGCGTAACGCTTCGCCTGAACATAGATGCGATCGAGCCCGAGCCGGTCCTCATCAATCACACCGTCCACACCCCCGTCACCACTCTTGCCAAGCTGGAGGGCGGCTCGGTCGTGGGTCCCGCCGTACCCCATCGCGACTAGCAGCTCGACGATTAGCCGCTCGAAGAAGGCAGGCGTCTGCCCCAGCACGCGCTGCAGCAGGTCCGCTTTCAGCGCCGCCTGGATCGCCGCGTAAGCCGCGTCGATCTGCTCCTCCGGCGTTGCCTCAGACGCCACCGCCGCCTTCGTCGCCGGCTCCTCCTCGCCCGCAGCCTCCCCCGTCTTCTGATACCACTCGCGAAACGCCGGAAAGGTGCTCAGCACGTCGATGTCGATGGCGGGCGGCGTCCGCGCAAGCAAAGCCCGTCCCTCGTCGCTAGCTACGAACCGCCCGCGGCTGGGGCTTTCGATCAGGCCAGCCTTTGTCATGTAGAACTTGGCCCAGTGCAGCCGATTGTGCAGCACACGCTGCCGTCCGCTCGGCAGCATCTCCTCCCGCTCCTCATCTGAGAGGCCAAGCTGGTCGGCGATCCGGTCGGCGGCGATAGGAACGCGCGTTTCGCGGGCTGCTGCTTCGCGCAGGACCGGTAGCATCAGCGCTTGGTAGTCAGGTATCGGCAACAGGTCCGCTCCACTCACATTTTTGCAGCTGCTGTTTGGCTTACATGGCACACGATGTCACCGCCGAGCACACGCAGACTGCGGTATCATATTTGAAGGTCTTGAAAACGCGCGATCGCAGCGCCTGCAAACAGCTATTGCGATCCGCCTATCAGCCTTTCATGATCGCCGCGCCTCCTGTGAAAGCCAGGGGGAGGGGCGTGGAAACCTCAAAACCAAAGGACTCGGTCGACAGGATAACTGTGGCCGGGTGGCATGCGCGCATGTCCAGTCGGCTCCGGCCGATAAAGGCGCATGCGCCTGTTCCTTTGGTCAGGTTTCCAACATCCGGCTTCGGCCGCTGCTCCCGAGAGGTACATAGGGGCGGCACGAGGGTTGAGCCGAAGATCGCCGCTGAAACAGGGGCGATACAGGTGACAGTTTCAAAGATTCAACGTCAGCGGCTTTTGTCCCTGACGCGATGACGCGCGTCCCGAGCGGACGCTTCCACCAGCCAATCAACAGGGAGTGACTATGAAAGACGCTACACCTGCGCCTAAACGCGGCGCATTCGCTAGGCTGCTACATGTGCTGCAGTGGATCGTGTTCGCACTGCTGACGCTCATCGCGGTCGCGATCGTATCAGACATTTCGAAGGCCTCGCTACCGGGCGCACCGGTCGCCTTGCTCTATGCCAGCATAGCCGCTGCGGTACTGCTGGCGATCGTCCATCTCCCGTTTGCTTTCCGGCGTCTGCCGAAGCAGGCCAAGTGGGCGGCATACGGTGCGATTTTTCCGATGATGATCCTGCTCGGCACCTACGCCGGCCAAATACAGCCGGTATGGGAACGCACGCCGCAAGGAGCCAAAGAAGCCGCTGAACGCAAGCAAGCCGAGCAGCTAGAGGCGGCTCAACAGGCCAAGGAAGCCGAGAACGCCAAGGCCGAGCAGCAAGCAAAGGAACGTGAGGAAGCCGCTGCCAACCTCGATCGGGTCGAACAGCAGGGGCTGGCATTCTGCGAAAGCATCGTCCCGAACGTGATCGAGCTGTCGAAAGAGCGAAGCGGCCCGACGGTTATCGAAATCAACGATGTCAAACATAGCCTCACTGGCGACGCCGAGGCGATCTCCTGCACCGGGTCCGCCATCACGACCAATGGCGATCGCGATATCGACTTTGGAGCCAGGCGAACGCCGCAAGGCAAAGAGCTCGTTACGATGCAGCTTCGCTGACGCCCACTACCCACCCCCACCACAAACCCTCGGCTTCACCGCCGGGGGTTTTGCTTTTTGGAGCCGACCACATGCTTATCATCAACACCGCGGAGGCGCTCAGCCGGCCGCTTCCTAGCTATGCGCGCCACATCCTCGATCTGCGCCGTGACCTGATCGATCTTGCCACGTTCGTGATCGTCGGTGCGGGTGACACGAAACAGGCGGTCGAGGATGCAGCCGGCTATCCGATCGACCACGACTACCCGCCTTGGGAATGGGTCCTCGATCACGGTGGCACCTTCGAAGCGCCGATCATCACCAGCGATGACGGTTCGGGCGTCGTGCTGATCGTCCCCGACGACGATACCATCGATCCGACCCTGAGGGCGATCCTTCGCGATCATGCCGAATCGTCGGAAGGAATCAGCCCTCTCCCCGATCCTCGGAGCTGACCGACCAACAGCAAACTACCCTCTCGGGCGTGGCCTCCTGAACGCCTCGCCCAGCAAATCCATCGAAACCGCAGCGTCCAGGCATCCCGCCTCGGGCGCATTTTTTATGTCTGAAAGGCACCATCATGATCCACCTGTACGACCGTGCCACCATGGCGCGCGCGCTCACCAGCAATTTGGACCCACGGCTGGAGACGCTTCTCCAACAGAGGATCGACGCCCTGACGATAGGGCCGTTCGATCTGACTGCCGACACCGAGTTCGTCATCGTCCAGCCGGGCGACACCGAAGACGACATTCAGCGCACCGTCGGCTTCTCCCCTCTCGTCGAGCCGATCGACGGCATCCGCTTCGGCGATCCCGGCTTTCACCCGTTCTGGGATTGGCTGGCTGACCACGGCGGCTGGTTCGAAATGATCGTCACATTCGGCAGCACCTTCGCCTACGTGCTGTTGATCCAAGACGCCGACGACACCCAGCCGGAGCTGCTATCGCTTTGCCGGGCTGTGGATCGGCGTGGAAAAGGGACCCCGGTAGCGGGGTGATCGGCGTCGAAAA